>JAVXFC010000001.1:0-40321 GCA_036658095.1 Alistipes sp.
GAGTATGTGGCGGTGGCGTTGGTGGTCTTTTTTGCCTGCGAGTTGACAGCGCAATACAGCAATAAATTGATTGGTTATACGTTTAATATCGTACTTTTCGCCTCCTACCTGCTCTACATCGTTCGTCGCGAACGGATCGACGTGGGGGCATTGGTGCGCGCAGCCCTCAAACGTAAATAAATGAGACGCGGAGGGGAAAATATCGTCGTTTTACTGCTCAGTTTTGCTATCTTTGCAGCAGGTGTCTATGCGCTTTTTAATGTCGAGAACCGCTGGTATATGTGGGGCTGCTTGGGGGCGCTGGTTTTGATTGCCTTGCGGCAGTCGTTGATTAAATTGAAGAAAAAATAGTGCGATTTGCAGAGGTCATAGGTCAGCAGGAGCTGAAACGGCAGTTGGTGCAGAGCATCGACGCGGGTCGTGTGAGCCATGCTCAGCTCTTCAGTGGGCTGGCAGGGGCGGGTACGCTCGCCTTGGCAGTGGCATATGTCCAGTACCTCAACTGCCGCCACCGTCACGACGGCGATTCGTGCGGCGTTTGCCCCGATTGCGTGCAGATTGCCGCCTTGGAACACCCCGACCTGCATTTGGTCTTTCCCGTCAACAAGCAGGGTAAAAAGTCGGGTGAAGTGATGGGTAGTGACGAATTTCTGCCCCAGTTCCGCGAACTTTTCACGGAGCAGAAGGGCTATTTTTCGGTGCAAAATTGGTACGACCGTCTCGATTTGGGACGCACGCTCAAGGGGATGATCACGGCGCACGAGGCGGACGAGATCATCCGCAAGCTCTCGTTCAAATCGTTCGAGGCGGAGTATAAGACGATGCTCATCTGGCTGCCAGAGGCGATGAACGACGAGGCGTCGAACAGGATCTTGAAGATTCTGGAGGAGCCGTGGGATAAAACCCTCTTCATCTTGGTCTCCGAACGTCCCGATCGGCTGCTCCCGACCATTCTTTCGCGCACACAAGAGGTTGCCGTTCCGCGACTTACGTCCGATGTGTTGGAGTGTTTGGCAACGGCACATGGCGTCGCCGATGCGCAGCAAGCGTGCAGCATAGCCCGCCTCGCAGGGGGCGATTTTGTGGCGTTGCAGCAGCTTCTGTTGGGGGCGGGCGACGCGCAATGCAAAGAGTATTTCGAACTTTTCTGCGGTTTGATGCGCTCCAGCTACAATGATCGTCATCTCGAACTGATGACGTGGGCAGAGGAGACGGCGCAGCTCACGCGCGAACAACAACGTGCTTTCCTGCTCGAAGCGGCACGTTTGCTGCGTGAGAGCTATATGCTTCACGCGGGCATTTCGAAAATTGGTTATTTGTGGGGCGAGGAGTTGGCTTTTTGCTCGAAATTTGCCCCCTACATTGGATCGCAGAATATCGAGCCGTTGATTGCCGAAATTGAGTGTGCCATGGCGCAGATTTCGCAGAACGGGAATTCGGTCATTGTATTCACTCATTTTGCTCTTTCGGTGAGCAAGATGATTCAAAAAATATAAGTATATGCCACGTGTAGTGATTCTTACAGGAGGAAATATGGGCGACGTCAAGACGCGCTTGCAGCAGGCTCAGCAGCTCATCAACGAGCGTGTGGGGGCGGTGTTGCGTTGCTCACATCGCCACGAAACAGCTCCTTGGGGTTTTTCGACGCCGGGTGCAGCGCTTTTTTCGAATCAGGTGTTGGAGATCTCGACCGATCTTGCGGCTGAAGAGGTACTCGATGTCTTGCAGCAGATCGAACAGGATCTGGGGCGCGACCGTGCCGCCGAAGAGCGTGAACGCGCAGCCTCTGGCGAGCGCTATTCGTCGCGCAAGATCGACATTGATATGCTTTTTTATGGCGATGAGGTTATCGCCACCGAGCGGCTCACCATTCCGCATCCGCTCATGGCGGAGCGCGAGTTTGTGTTGCATCCGCTGTGTGAAATTTTGCGATCGAAGCGCCACCCTGTGACGGGGAAAACGGCGGGCGAAATGCTGGATGAGTTAACAGAAAGAGGATGAAAAAGAGCGGAATAATTTGGTTTGTTGCAGCGTGTATGTTGCTGGTTGGATGTTTCAAAACCATCTCCTACCAGACGACCTATGTGCTGCGTCCATTGGTGCAAATCGACGATAAAGACGGCTACATAAGCCTCGAAGGGGCGAAAGCCTACGCCTTTGCTGTCGACACCACCACGTGGACAGTTGCCTCCTATGACGATGCGTTGGCGGGGGTGCTGACGGAAAAAAATCGCCCTGCCGAGAAGTTTTCAACCCCCACGGCTCACTCCGAACCCTTTCCCCCCTCCGACACCATTCCCGCATCGGTCAACTGGATCCAAATGTCGCTCGAAGCCCCCTCGATGATGATCGTGGTGGTCGATCCCACGCATAAGCTCTATGCCTATCGCCAGCAGGATTTTACCGAAAACCTCTCCCCTTACTACATCTCGGTGGTCTTCCGTGCTTGGCAACAGAGCCACACCGAAGGGCCTTGGCACGTGGTGAACGAATTTTATATCGCTCCTCAGCCGCCACTCATTCCCGATCCCATAGCCCCGACCCCTGATCCCGTAACTCCCCCTACCGAATAGAGAATGATGATGCAGAAAAAGACGATCATACCGTTGTTGCGAGGTGCCGTTGTGGCGCTCTTCCTGCCCGCTTTTTTGGTGCGCTGCGCCAGCATGATGACCCCCACGGGTGGACCTAAAGACACGTTGCCGCCCGTGATTACCCTCATGACGCCCGACAACCATACCACGCAGATGAAGGATCGCACGAAGATCCTCATCGAATTTGACGAATTTGTGCAGCTCAAAGAGCAGCAGAAGGAGTTTTTCACCTCGCCTGCGATGAAGAAAAAGCCGATCCTCACCCTTCGAGGCAGGGGGGTGGCTATTCAGCTGCGCGACACGTTGTTGCCCAACACCACCTACGCGCTCAATTTTGGCTCGTCGATTCGCGACAACAACGAGGGTAACCCGCTCTACTCCATGCGTTACGTCTTCTCGACGGGTACCGAGATCGACTCGATGATCTGTTCGGGTTACACGGCCGACAGCTACAAGGCGGATTCGGTACCTCAAAGTTTCATCTACTTCTTCCTCGCCGATTCGGTGGAGGATGTGGCGCAATACGACTCTACACTCTTCAAATACAAACCCGCGGTGATCGCTCGTGCTGAGAAAAATGGGCTGTTCATTGCCCAAAACCTCAAGCCTGTACCCTATCGCATCTATGCTGTGCAGGACCGAAACGACAACCAATCCTACGAGCCTACGGTCGATCAGGTGGGCTTCTTGGAGGGGACGCACAACCCGATCGACCTTCCCGACTTCGGCATCTGGTACGATTCGATTCGCCACTATGTCTCGGCGGATCCGCAGCTCTATTTTCGTATGTTCACCGACGTGAATTTTCGCCGTCAGAAGCTCACACAAAGCTTGCGACCGCTGCAACACAAGGCGTTGCTCTACTTCAATGCCGCGCACCCTAAGATTGAGGAGCTGCGTTTCGATAGCATCCCCTCGGATCGCGTGATTGTCGATCCGCAGACCGTTGGGCGCGATACGATTGCGCTGTGGTTCAACGTCCCCTCGAAAGAGTTGCCCGATACACTCAAAGGGTCGATCACCTACCTTCAGCACGACACGCTCAACCGTTTGCAGTCGGTCACCGAGCCGCTGAAACTGTCGTGGCGCCTCATTGAGAGCAAGGATCAGCAGAAGGAGCGCGAGAAGCGCGAGAAGGAGCGTAAGAAGGCGGAGGCTGCGGGCGAGAAGGTCGCCAAAGAGAAGAATCCGTTTACCTACAAAATGCCCCTTTCGGGCGATATCAACCCAGAGACAAACCTCGAAGTGGAGTTCGACTACCCTGTGGCGAAGATCGACTCGGCGGCTATTCTGCTTACGGTCAAACACGAAGATCAGTCGATTACCGACCTGCCCGTCCATTTCGTGCGCGACACGGCGAGCCTGCTGCGGTGGCGGATTACGGCTCCGTGGAAGAAGTTGGGCGACTATACGTTGACCGTCCCTGCGGGGGCGTGGACGACGGTGGCTGGTTTTTCGAATGACTCGATAGTGGGCAAATACAAGGTCATGGATCCCGAAAATTACGCCTTGGTCAAGATGAATGTCCTGAGCAAACGCGACGGGTCGAAATACATTGTCCAGTTGCTCGATGCAGGTGGCGCACTCAAACAGGAGCGGCGCGAGATCGACAGCGGTTTGGTGCAATTCAACTACGTCCCTGCGGGCGAGGTGAAGCTCCGCGTGATCGAGGATCGCAACGGCAATGGCAAGTGGGATACGGGCAATCTGGTCGAGCGTCGTCAGCCTGAGCGTGCCGAGATGTACACCAACGAGAAGGGTGAAAGCACCTTTGCGGTGAAGAACAACTGGGAGTTGGAGTTGACGATCGACATGAATACCCTCTTTGCTCCCGTGACCATGCAGTCGCTCTCGACGATGCTCGAAGAGCGTGAGGTGCAACGCCTACACCGCGAGGAGGAGAAGCGCCTGAAGGAGGGACCGAAGAAAAAGGATAACAATTCAGGTGGCTTTGGCGGCATGGGCGGTCACGGCTCAGGCAACACGAGCAACATGGGTGGCATGAACAATATGAATAACATGAGACAAAATACAGGTACACGATGAAGCTCAAGACAACCCTTTTGATCCTCAGCCTGCTGTTCTTGGCGACCGGGGTGCAGGCGCAACATACGTTGGGCGTGACGGGTGGCTACGGTATGTCGACCGCCCGTCTGAAACCGACCCAAGAGATGAAGGGCATCTGGGGTCGCTACAACGCGGGACTTTCGTGGCGTTATTACGGCACGCAGCGTTTTGTGGGCGGCTTCGGCATCGACCTCGAATTTTTGCAGCAGGGGTTCTCGTTTGCCCCTAATGCCTCAATTACCGATGATAAGACTGACTTACAATACTATACGCGTAAGTTCAATTCGGTGGTGATGCCCATTGTCTGGCAGCCGCACGTCTATTTGGGTCATAGCGTGCGTGTGTTTTTGGAGGCTGCGGCGACCTTCTCGTATAACTTCTCTTCGACCTATAACAACGAGCTGAAAGGTGTTGCGGGCGACTACAACTACCGCGTCACGCGCGATAACCGCTGGGGCTATGGTTTGGCGGGTGGTGGCGGTGTCTCGGTGTTGGTGGGGCGCATCGAACTCATGGCGCGCGTGCGCTATTACTTCGGTTTTGCCGATGTGGTGCGCAACCGTAATAAATATGCCAACAACAACACCGACGGAGCTGAGAATCCGTTTTATTATACCCCCATGCGTTCGCCCATAGACAACCTAACGATCAGTGTGGGTGTGGCTTACCGCTTCAACAAAGAGGGCTTCAATGTGTGGAAGACCGTTCGCGCGAAGCGCGAGAAAACCAAAGAATCATTCGATTTCAAGACAAAATAGCAAAATATGGAAAGTACACGTCAACAAAAAGTTGCCAAACAGATCCAGAAAGATATCGCCGATATTTTTCAGAAAGAGGCGCGCGAACTTCTGCGCGGAGTGCTGGTCACGGTGAGCGAGGTGCGCGTGTCGCCCGACTTCAACTACGCCAAAATTTACGTCAGCATCTTCCCCTTCGACAAGGGGGCGGATACCATGACGGTTCTCGAAAAGAACAACTGGCTCGTCCGCCGCGAACTCGGACGCCGCATCAAAGATCAGCTCAAGAGCGTGCCTGAAATTCAATTTTTCCTCGACGATTCGCTCGAATACATTGAGCATATCGACAAGGTGATGCAGCAGGACGAATAGCCGCAGGTCGATGTTTGCAGGTTTCGTTGCCCGTCGGTACCTCTTCTCGCCCAAGTCGCGATCGGTTATCAACCTGATTGCGGGGTTGAGTGTGGTCTCTATTGCCATGCCCGTGGCGGCGATGATCATCCTGCTGTCGGTTTTCAACGGCTTCGAAACCCTCGTTAAATCCATGTGTTCGGCCTTTGATGCCGACCTTACGGTGACCCCTGTGCGGGGTCAAACTTTTGCTTTGGAGGCGATCGACAGTGCCGCATTGGCTCACATCGACGGGGTGCTGGCTCTCTCTTATGTGTTGGAGCAGAGCGCTTTGATCGAACGTGATGGACGTCAAACCACCGCCACTTTGCGAGGTGTCGACGATGGTTATGCCGCCGTGCTTCCCTCGGTTGCCGATGCTGTCACGTCGGGCGAATACCGCGTGCGACTGGGTGATTACGATCGGTTGGTTGTCGGGCGGGCTATGGCATATACACTTGGTTTGCAGTCGCTTGCTGATAGCGACGTGTCGATCTATGCGCTGCGACGTGGCAACTTCTCGTCGCTGTTACCCATCGAAAGCTACACACGCCGCACGGTGTCGACAGCGGGGGTCTATACGCTCGATCTGGAGACCGAGCAGCAATACATCCTCACCTCGCTGCGCTTGGCGCAGGAGCTGTTCTCCTACGACGGCAAGTCCTCGGCATTGCTGCTGCGCGTCGATCCTCGTGCCGATGTTGAGCAGTTGCGAAGTCAGGTTGCGGAGGCTGTGGGGGCGGATTTTCGCGTGCGCACGCGCTCCGAGTTGCGTGCATCGTTCTACGCCATTATGACCTATGAGAAGTGGGGCATTTTCTTTATTTCGCTGCTGGTTCTCATCATCGCTTCGTTCTCGATTGTGGGTGCGCTGGCGATGCTCATCACCGACAAACGCGATGATCTTGTGACCCTGCGGGCGCTGGGTGCGTCGACGCCGATTTTGCGCCGCGTGTTCCACTTCGAAGGGGGGTACATCAGCGCTATTGGAGCGATGATTGGTGTGATGTTGGGCGTGGGCTTGAGCCTTGCGCAGCAGCATTTGGGCTGGATCGAGATCCCTGCTGACACGTTCCTGACGAAGAGCTATCCCGTCGAGTTTCGGTGGGTCGATCTGGCGGTGGTCGTTGGCTCGTTCTGCGTGGTCACCCTCTGCATCACGCGCCTGACGGTCTACAACATGATAAAAAACGAAAAGAGATAACAAACCATGAAAAAAGGACTTTTCATCCTGCTTGCCTTTGTCTTGGCAGCCTGCTCGCGCCCGACGATCGTCCCCGACGATGAGCTGGCGATGATCTTCCGCGACGCCTTCCTGACAAATGCCTACATCACCAATAAGTTGGTCAAGGCCGACTCACTGAATGTTTACGAGCCGATTTTCGCCCGCTATGGCTACACCACGGCGGATGTGCAGTACACCATTGGCAACTTTTCGAAGCGCAAAAGTGCGCGTTTGGGCGATGTGGTCGAGGCGGCGATCAACCTGCTCGACAAAGACGGTGCTTACTACGATCGCGAGGTGGCGATCCTCGATACGATCGACCAAGCGGCGCGCCGTGCCTTGGGGCGCGTGGTCTACTCCGACACGCTGATCCGTGTGCAGCGGCTGCAAGATACCGCGCGCCTGCACTTCGAGGTGCAGCCCATCAAACCCGGTCAGTATGCGATCTCGATGCGATATATGGTCGACACGCTCGACGAGAATTCATCTATTCAGGGCGGTGTGTGGCTCGAACATCGCGGCGCCCCTCGTCGTGGCAACTACACCTATATGTTACGTCGCGAGCAGGAGGAGCATTACGAACGCATCCTGACCGCTGACACGGCAGATCGCCGCTTGATTTTCGATTTTGCGGGGTTCTCGAAACCCGCCAAGCGCCCCTCGATCACGATTCGCGATGTGGAGGTGCGATATACCCCTCCGACGGCGGAGGCGGTCGATAGCTTCTACCGTCAACACATGGATGTTCGCATCTTTGCCAAAGATTTCTTCCGTCATGCAATGCCGAAAGATAGCCTCTAACTACCTCTGGACGCCTGCGGGCTTCCTGCGCAACCCGCTCGTTGAGGTCGACGCCGCGGGACGCATCGTCGCCGTGACAAGCTGTGCCGACCCCGATCGACACCACGGCACGGAGTTCTACGCAGGCATCCTCACCCCCAGCTTTGTCAATGCCCATTGCCACCTCGAACTCTCCTACCTGCGTGGAGCAATCCCGCAAGGGTGTGGCTTTGCGGGCTTCGCTGCCGCCATGGGGGCGGTACGCGAGCGGGCGTCGGCAGCCGAACGCCGCCAAGCCATGCAGGCGGCAGATGCAGCCCTGTGGCAGGCGGGTGTGGGGGCGGTGGGTGACGTGTCGACTGGCGAGACGTCGTTCGAGGTGAAGGCTGCGAGCCGCATTGCCTACCACACATTTGTCGAATTTTTCGGATTGCGCTCGGCCTCTGCCGAACCGCTGCGTGCGCTGCTGTGCGCGCCGCATACCTCGCTCACCCCCCATTCGATCTACTCGGTGCAGGATGCCCCTTTTCGCGCGATCTGTGCCGAGGGACGGGCGCCGTTGTCGATTCACTTCATGGAATCGGCTGCCGAATTGGCGCTTTTCGAGCGTCGAGGCGATCTTTGGGAGTGGTATTCGAAGGTGGGTTTTACGTGCGATTTTCTGCACTATGGATCGCCCGCGCAGCGTATTGTGGATTCTGTTCCCGCTTCGCGCAGTACGATTTTGGTGCATGCTTGTTGCTGCACGAGCGACGATATAGAGCGCTTGATGAACCACTTCACCGCACCCCTTTTCTGGTGTCTTTGTCCGCAATCGAACCACTACATCTCGCGCACGACACCCCCCGTCGAGCTGCTGCGGGCGCATGGCGCTCATATCTGCATTGGCACCGACTCACTGGCGTCGAATACAAACCTCTCCATGCTCGATGAGCTGCGCGCGTTTGTGGATGTTCCCCTTGTCGAGCTGCTCGGCTGGGCAACACTCCAAGGTGCGCGCGCTTTGGGGTTGGACGATGAGCTGGGGACGGTTGCCGTGGGTAAACGCTGCGGGCTGAATGTGTTGTCGGGTCTCGATTACGAGCGTATGGCGCTCACCGATCGATCGCAGGTGCAGCGTCTTCTTTAGCGAATATAGAGTCTATGTGATCCCTATCTCTTAGATGAATAGGTGTTCTGCAACTGTTCTGCGCAGATGTTCGTTGTCGAGGTGGGTGTAAATTTCGGTGGTCGCGATGCTCTCGTGCCCCAGCATCTCCTGCACCTGTCGGATGTTGGCGCCCCCCTCCAGTAGGTGGGTCGCAAACGAATGGCGAAAGGTGTGGGGACTGATCTGCTTGGTGATCCCCGCTTGTCGAGCGGCGTTGCGGATGATCGTGAAGAGCATCACGCGCGTGAGCGCCCGCCCGCGGTTATTCAAAAAAAGGGTCTGCTCACTTGTTTTTATTTTGGATCGTTCGTCGAGGTAAAGTTGTATCCGATCGCGTGCCGTGTTGCTCACTGGCACGAGCCGTTGTTTGTCGCCCTTGCCGATCACGCGCAGGTAACCCTCGCCGAAAAAGAGGTCGCCGAGGCGCAGGGTGGTCAGCTCCGAGACCCGCAGACCGCACGAATAAAGTACTTCGAGCATAGCGCTGTCGCGTAACCCCTTGGTTGTTTGTGTGTTCGCCGCGGCGATGATGTGGTCTATCTCCTCAGTGGTCAGTATGTCGGGCAGTTGCCGTCCGCACTTGGGTGCTTCGATAAATTCGGCGGGCGATGCTTCGAGGTTGTTGGTCAGCAGCAGGTAGTTGAAGAAGCTTCGCAGCCCGCTCAAGATCCGCGCCTGCGAAGTTTTTGCCTTTTGGTGGTCGAACAACCACCCCATGTAGCTCTCGATCATCTCTCGCTCCACCTGCTTGGGAGCCACGTCGTAGAATCGCAGGATGTAGTGGGCGAATTGGCTCAAATCACGCATATACGACTCGACGGTATTCTCTGCGAGCCGTTTTTCTAATTTTATATAAGTGCGATAGCCGCGAGATTTTTCTTCCCACTTTTTCGTATTTTCTGCCATAATATGGTTAACTTTGCTCTTACAAAGTTAGGCTAATTTTACATAATATGAAATATGTAGAGCTGAAAATTACGATTTCGGATGCGGAGCGCGCCGAAATACTTATTGCCGAATTGGCAGATTATCCCTTCGAAAGTTTTGTCACTGAGGATGATACACTTAAAGCGTATATTCCCGAGGAGGCTTTGTCTGCCTGCAAATCGGCGGTCGATGCCATGCTCAATAGCTTTGGTGTTGTGCGGCGCAGCTATGTGCCGGTGGAGACCAAAGATTGGAATGCAGCGTGGGAAAGCAATTTTGAGTCCGTTGATGTCGACGGACGTCTGGTGATCCGTGCGCCGTTTCATGCCCCTGCTCCTGAGGGGGTTGCGGAGGTGATCATTCAACCCCATATGTCGTTCGGTACGGGACACCACGCCACCACTTACCTGATGAGTGCGGCGCTGCTCGACCTCGATCTGCGCGGTAAGCGGGGTCTGGATGTGGGCAGCGGCACGGGTGTTCTGGCGATCCTCGCTGTGAAACAGGGGGCAGCGTCGGTCGATGCAATCGACATCGACGACTGGGCGGAGGAGAATTGCCGCCTGAATGCCACCACCAACGAGGTCTCCGATCGCGTGCATCCCCTCTTGGGCGACGTGCATCGGGTCGAGGGTGGTTCCTACGACTTCATTGCGGCAAACATCAACCGCAACACGTTGCTCGCCGATCTGCCCAGCTATGCTGCGCTGCTCTGTGTGGGTGGTGCGCTGCTGATGAGTGGTTTTTTAACCATTGACCAGCCGATTGTGGCTGCGGCAGCCGAGGCGCAAGGGCTGACGGTCGCCGAGGTTCGCACGCGTGAAGGGTGGGTGATGCTGCACTGCACAAAACCATAGGTGAAGAGCTATAAAGCACGTGGGGTGGTGCTGCACACCCTCAAATATGGCGATACGTCGATGATTGTTCATCTGCTCACCGATGTGGGCGGACGTCGCAGTTATATGGTGCAGGGGGTGCGCAGCACGCGGGGTCACGGCTCTAAATTGGCACTTTTTCAACCCATGTTCGCCGTCGAGTTCGAGGGGCTGGAGTCGTCACGGATGCAAATGCACCGCTTCAAGGAGGTGTGTAGTGGTGTGGTGATGCAGTCGATCCCGTTCGACATTCGTAAATCGACCATTGCGCTCTTCATGGCGGAGGTCTTGTACCGATTGGTCAAGGAGAGCGAGCGTAACGATGCCTTGTTCGATTTCGTGTGGGGTTCGATCTCTGCGCTCGACACCCTCGGCGAGGGGGTTGCCAACTTTCACCTTTGGTTTCTTGCCAACCTAAGCCGTATGCTGGGCTTTTTGCCCGGCAACCACTACACCGAGGGCGACTGGTTCGACATCAGCGAAGGACTCTACACCCCCACGCGTCCGTCTCACGCCCATTTCATGACGCAGGACAACGCCCGTACGCTCCACGATTTCATGGAGTGCGATGTGCGCTACCTTGCCGAAATAGGGCTGAACCGCACCCAACGTGTTGATTTTCTGAATGCCATGCTCACCTACTACGACTACCACCTCGACGCCATTCGTGCCGTGCAGTCGGTGGCGATCCTGCAAGAGGTGTTTTAGCGTTTCTTAGTTTTTCTTTCGAAAAGGGCGAGCTGACTTTTGTCCGCGGGGAGTGCCGTGTGTGGCGGCAGGCGGTTGTTGACGGTCGAAGAAATAGCTCTTTTGGCGGCGTTTTTCATCCTGTGTTCGAGCTACATAGACCTTTTCGTGTGTATATGGATTCTCGCCCGTTCGGAACATCACCGACGACAGGGTCATAGGCGTTGGGGTGAGATCCTGCACCTGCTCCAAGGTGAAATGGAGCCGACCGAGTACCTTTTGCGATAGCGCGCGCATATCCTGCTCCGTGCAACCGGGATGCGAGGAGATGAAGTAAGGTATGAGTTGATAGGGCAACTGTTCTTGGTGACAAATACGCTGAAAATCAGCATTTATATCCTCAAAAAGTTTGAATGACGGCTTGCGCATTTGGCGTAAAACGCCCTCTTCGGTGTGTTCGGGTGCCACCTTCAGGTGTCCCGAGGTGTGGTATTTAATCAGGGTCTCGAAATAGTTGCTCCGATCGAAGAGATCGTAACGAATGCCACTACCGACGAATGCTTTTTTGATCCCCTTCACGGCGCGAATTTTGGCATAAAGATCCAGCAGTGGACGGTGGTCGTTGTCGAGGTTGGGACACATCGACGGGTGGAGACACGAGGCACGGCGGCACTTGGCACAGAGCGTTTTATCGCGTCCGCCCATGCGGTACATATTCGCCGACGGCGCACCTACATCCGACAAATAACCCTTGAAGTCGGGCATATGTACGATCCGCTCGACCTCCGAGAGGATCGATCGTTCGCTGCGCGAGTTGATGAACTTGCCTTGGTGTGCCGAAATGGTGCAGAAGGAGCAGCCGCCAAAGCAGCCGCGGTGGATATTGACCGAGTGTTTGATCATCTCCCACGCGGGAATCGCGCCGCGACCCTCGTATCGGGGGTGTGGCGCCCGCTCGTAGGGAAGGTCGAACGAGTGGTCTAACTCCTCGGTGGTGAGGGTGGCGTTCTGGGGTGTGACGACCACATAGCGTCCGTCGGTTGGCTCCACAAGGGTCTGCACTGGCTCCATGAGGTTGCTCAGGGTCTCGATCACAGTGAAATTCTCACCGAAGGCGCGGTTGTCATCGCGGCTTTGTTCGTAGGGGTGAAGCCACGTGGTGGTGGCAGGGTCGAGCCGTCGTGCATACTCCTCGTCTGCCATGAAGGCAACCTGCCGTATCTTGCGGAGCAGCTTGGCGTTGTAGCCATTTTTGAGCGCACCAGCCACCTGCTGAATCACCCGTTCCCCCATGCCATAAATCAGCAAATCGGCGCCACTTTCGACCAAGATCGAGGGGCGAATGGTGTTGTTCCAGTAGTCGTAATGTGCCAAGCGGCGCAGCGAAGCCTCGATGCCGCCCACCACCACGGGGGTGTGCGGAAAGAGGCGTTTTAGAATCTGGGAGTAGGTGATCACCGTGTTGTCGGGGCGGAATCCCGCTGCGCCACCTGCCGTGTAGGCGTCGTTGCTTCGCAGGCGGATGTTGGCGGTGTAGTGGTTGACCATGGAGTCCATAGCCCCTGCTGTGACCCCAAAAAAGAGCCGCGGCGTCCCCAATTTCGTGAAGTCGCGCAGGTCATCGCGCCAGTTTGGCTGAGGGACAATCGCCACGCGGTACCCCTCGGCTTCGAGTAGTCGCCCCACGACCGCCGCGCCGAAGGCAGGGTGGTCGATGTAGGCGTCGCCCGTGAACAGAATGACGTCGAGCTGTTCCCAGCCGCGAGCGCGTACCTCTTTTATGGTTGTTGGTAGAAACATTTTTTACTTCATCTCTTTTTTGATGCGGAACCAAAAGCGAGATCCCTCGCCTAATTTTGATTCGACACCGATTTGACCACCGAGAATTTCGACGATCGTTTTGCTGATAGCCAGCCCCAGCCCCGTACCTTCGATGCAGCTATTGAGCTTGATGAAACGATTGAAAATGGTGCAAATTTGTTCGGGGGCAATGCCAATGCCGCTATCTTTCACATAGAATTCAACCAGTTCGTCGTTGTAGGAGAAGTATCCCACCTCGATGTTGCCCTTTTTGGTGAATTTCACCGCGTTGCCGATGAGGTTCACCAAAACTTGCATCAATCTGTTTTCATCGGTTTGAATTGTAAGTGGTTGTTCCGCAGCTGTATAGCTGAGCGTCACTTCGGGGCAACACTTGGCGTGAAGCATCGAAATGGCGTGCTTGCACACCGCGTCTATGTTGACCTGATCTGTGGTTACATGGAGCATTCCCGACTCGATTTTCGAAATATCGAGAATGTCGGAGATCAGTTGCAGCAGCAGGTCGCTGTTGCGCTTGATGATCGCCGCCAACTCCGCCTGCTCTTGTTCGTCCTCCGCCGAGGCAATGAGCTGCGAGAAGCCGACAATGGCATTCAGAGGGGTGCGAATCTCGTGACTAATATTGG
Source organism: Alistipes sp. (assembly GCA_036658095.1). Classification (GTDB taxonomy): domain Bacteria; phylum Bacteroidota; class Bacteroidia; order Bacteroidales; family Rikenellaceae; genus Alistipes. The sequence goes on from JAVXFC010000001.1 coordinate 13,880, forward strand.
CCAAAAAGGCAGTTTTCAGGCGATCGGACTCCTCGGCTTTTTTCAGTGCAATAGTCAGATTCTTACTGGTTTGTTCCAGTTGTTTGTTGGCTTCTGTAGCCTCCAATATGGCGAGCAATGTCTGTTTTTGTGCCTTTTGCAGTCGCAGGTGGTTGCGCAGCGTGTAGATGTAGGCGGCGATGAGGACGATGAATAGCGTCACGAAGAACAAGATTTGCACTTGGTACTTTTCGAACACCGACTCTGGTTTGCTCTGAAAGAGGAAGTGTTCGGGGAGGTTATTCTCCGACAAACCAAATTTGTGTAGCACCTCCCAATCCACAAAGCATTGCTCATCTTTGACCGCACGAGGGGCGATCTCGCGCGGACTTGTGCCTTCGATCACCGCCAGTAGCATGGTGGTGATCTGCTCGCCCCAAAAGTCGGCTTGATTAAAGCATCCACCCAAGAAATAGCCCTTTTCAAACCCAATGTTGTTGGTGATGAAGATAGGCGCTTTTAGGGTATTTGAAATCTCCTTGTAGGTGTAGTCTTTCGAGTATTTGAACCCGTGCTTTTCCGAGAGCCAAGAGGTCAACAGTACGCCTGTTGTGGGTGCGATCTTGGGCAGGCATTTGAAAAGCGAATCGGTACTCACGAAGCGGGCATCCATATATTCGACGGGGTAGTCTGTGTGGTTTGTGCGCATCTCCTCCTCGAACATCAAGCGGGTGTAGACCCCATAGAAACGGTTGTCGGTGATCAAGGCAATCCGATTCATCTTAGGCAGAATGTGATGCATCATATCGACGTATCCCGAGATATTCATCTGACGGAGAATACCCGTTGCGTTGTGTCTTTTCATGACTTCGGTCGTTGCGTCGAAATCACTGAGCTGCAATGTGTTGAGCTGCTTGTCGTATTGGTCGATGCTGATCGTGTGTGGCTTGACGGCGCAAAGCAGCAGCGGAACATCGCCCAATCGCGTGGTGTTGACGCTGTTGTAGGTCATCCACGCCTCGTCCGAAATGAAGACGATCGCAATCGGAGGGTGGTGCTGATAGGTGTCGAGAATTGTATTCATCTTCAACTTCCAGCTACTCGTGTCAGAAAACAACTCCGACGAGAGGTATTCGACATTCAGCTCGATACCGGGATAGGAGGCGCTCAATTTGTGGTTTATTCCGTCGATGATTGAGTTGGACCATTGGTAATCCACACCGTAGGAGTCAATGATCAGCACCTTGTTCGAATTGGTGGCGTGTGCATCCAACCCGCCGAGACAAAAAATCAAGGCGAGCATCCATAACTTGAAGGGGTGTAGCGCGAGGTGTTGTGTCATGGCGTGTGGTTTTATTCGTTATTGCTCAGTGCGTCCAGCCGTTGGCTCGATACATAATTATCCCAGCGGTCGAGTACCGTTGCCAGATCCGTGGGGATTGGACTTTCGAAGCGCACCTCTTGGTGGGTCGAGGGGTGTATGAATCCCAAGGATTGCGCATGGAGAGCCTGTCGAGGCAGAATGGCAAAGCAATTTTCGATGAACTGCTTGTATTTGGCAAAGGTCGTCCCCTTGAGGATGCGGTCGCCGCCGTAGCGTTCGTCGTTGAAGAGTGGATGCCCCTGCCACGCCATGTGGACGCGGATTTGGTGGGTGCGCCCCGTCTCCAAACGGCACTCAAGGAGCGTCACGTAGCCGTAGCGTTTCAATACGCGCCAGTGGGTCACCGCGTGCTTGCCCTCCTCACCCTCCTCGAAGACGTGCATCTTCAGTCGGTCTTTGGGTGAGCGTCCGATGTTGCCCGTGATCGTCCCCTCGTCCTCGTCGAAATTACCCCACACCAACGCCACATAGCGGCGGTAAATGGTGTGGTCGAAGAACTGTTTGGCGAGCTGCACATGGGCGCGCTCGTTTTTGGCGATCACCAAGATGCCCGATGTGTCTTTGTCGATGCGATGCACCAATCCAGCGCGCATATCGCCCTCTTGGAACAGGGGCAGATCTTGCAGGTGGAAGGTCAGGGCATTGACCAGCGTGCCGCAGTAATTGCCATGTCCGGGGTGTACCACCATGCCTGCCGCCTTGTTGACGATGATGATGTCGTCGTCCTCGTGGAGGATGTCGAGTGGAATATCCTCGGGGATGATCTCCACTTCACGCCGCGGGTAGGGCATGACGATCGAGATGTGGTCGAGGGGTTTGACCTTGTAGTTCGACTTGGCAGCCACGCCGTTGACCAAGATGCTCCCGTTGTCGGCAGCAACTTGAATGCGGTTGCGCGAGCAACGCTCCATGTGGCAAGCCAAAAACTTGTCAAGCCGCAGCAGCGATTGCCCGCGATCGGCTGTAATGGCGTAATGCTCGAACAGCTCATCTTGCTCCTCGCCGCCCTCGTCGATTTCATCGATCTGCTCGTCGATATATTGCTTCTCTTCTATCATTCAAAAAATCCTTCCTCTGAGGGTGTTGTTTCGGGTTCTGTGGACTCTGCGGGCGTCAGTGCCTGCTCTAAATCCACCTGAGCCAACGAGTCAGCCCTCTCTTTTTCTTGCGCCATGCGCTCTTCGGCAAGCCCCTTGGCGGCTTTCTCCGCGTCGATGCGTTGCTGTTTTGTCTTTTCGCCGTCCAATGTCAACAGCAGATCTACGGTCGATCCGAGGTCTGCGCTACGCTCCTGCCCGGGGGCTTGGGCGTAGACGTGTGCTTCGCGTTGGTTGAGCAGGCTCACCCCCTTGTCGAAGGTGATCTTGCCGACGTTCAGCCCCAACTCCCACAGGCGGCTTTTGGCCTGTTGGAGCGAGAATCCGATCACGCGCGGAATGACGGTTGTCCCCTCGCCACCTGCCACCCCCACATAGAGGGTGATGCCCGATCCCATGGGGGCTTCGATGCGTGTGTGCGACGAGACGGGTTGTTCTTTGCAGTACTCCGAGAGTACGTAGTTGGTTGCAATATCGGGGCGGTAGATCAGTTTTTCGATCCCCAGACCTGCGATTTCGAGCATATTTTTTGCCTGCCGCAGCGAGCGTCCAGCCACATAGGGGACGGAAACCATCTTCTGTCGGAAGGAGTTGATCGAGATGTAGACCGTGCGTCCGGGTTTCACCTCCACACCCTGTTTGGGCAGCTGATCCAGCACCATGCCCCCCTCGTAGATCGAGACATAGAGCGAGTCGTTGACGCAGAGTTTGAGGTCGTTGTCACGAGCAATTTGCTGCGCGTCGTCGAGCAGCACGCCCGTGAAGTCGGGTACCGTGCGCCGTGCGCCGTGGCGCGTACCGGTCTGCATCAATATGTGAGAGACAAGGCCCAATGCCAAGAGCGTCGCCACAATAAGTACGAGGTTGTAGGCGAAGGGTTTCTGTTTTAGTTTGCCCCAGTAATACGAAATTTTTTCCATAATGAACTACAATTCGTTATAATGCGTATCACGCTCCACGGCGCGATAACCAGCTGCTGTGGCTATGTGTTGCATATCTTCGATGGTCATCGTTGGGTGCTTGTCGTCCGCCCCCGCCATGGAGTAGATCGTGGTGGTGTCGTCGATCGTGCCGTCGATGTCGTCTGCCCCAAAGGCGAGCGCCAGCTCGGTGGTTTGACGTCCATACATCACCCAGTAGGCCTTGATGTGCGGCACGTTGTCCAAAAAGATGCGGCTCAGTGCCAGCATCCGCATATCTTCGGTCACCGAGACCTCGCCGATCTCGGACATCGAGTTGCCGAAGTTGCGGTATTTGAGCGGTATGAAGGCATCGAAACCTGCCGTGGCGTCTTGCAGCGTGCGCAGACGGTCGAGGTGGTCGATGCGGTGTTCGAGGGTCTCGATGTGACCGTAGAGAATGGTGGCGTTGGTGTGTATGCCCAGCTTGTGTGCCGTGCCATGCACCTCAAACCACTCTGCCGTCGACCCTTTGTCGGGGCAGATGCGCTGGCGCAGGGTCTCGTCGAAGATCTCGGCACCTCCGCCGGGGATCGCCTCCATGCCCGCCTCGATCAGTGCGCGCAAACCCTGTTCGGTGGTCAAGCCTGCTTTGCGAATCATGTATGCCAACTCGATGGCTGTGAATGCTTTGACGGCAGCTTCGGGCAAAATCGCCTTCACCCGCCGAATCATATCGACGTAGTAGTCCAAGCCGTGTTCGGGATGCACACCACCCACGATATGTACCTCGGTGATCCCCTGCCCTGCCCGTTTGCGAGCGATCTCTTCAATCTGGGTCATCGAATAATCCCATGCTTCGGGACTTCCCTTGGGACGGCGGTAGGAGCAAAATCGGCAGTTGAAAACACAGAGGTTTGTTGGCTCGATGTGGAAATTGCGGTTGTAAAAGACCTTGTCGCCGCTCACGCGTTGCTTGCAGGTGGTGGCTAACTCGCCCAAGAGCCACAGCGGAGCTTCGCGCCACAGCGTGAGTGCTTCGTCGGTGGTGATGCGCTGGGCTTGGCGCACCTTGCAGGCTATATCGTGGAGTGTTGTCATGCTATTTTGGAGCTTTACGGTAGAGGTAAATTGCGATAACCATATATATCAGGTTGGGGGTCCAGACCGCCAGCCCTGAAGGCATGGTGCCGCTCTTGGCAAACTCCTCGAAGAAACGGTTGAAGAGGATGTAGGAGAAGCAGAGTGCGGTGCCGATTCCGATGTGCAGACCCGTGCCACCGCGCACTTTGCGCGACGAGAGCGAGACCCCAATCAGGGTCAGGATGAAGGTCGCTAAGGGGTAGGCAAAACGCGTGTGTTTTTCGACCTCGATGATCTTGATCGAGTCCGATCCCTTGGCGCGCTGCTGATGCAAGAAGCGGTTGAGCTGCGAGATATTCATGGTTTTCACCAATTCGGGAATCCGCCCCAACTCGTTGACTTCGATGTTGATCAGGGTGTCGAGGTTGCGGTATTGCTTGAAACTCTCCACCCCCAGCGAGTCGAACTGACGCGTGGTGTAGCGGTTGGCTGTCCAACGCTGCGACTCGGCATTGAACTGCACATCGGCAGCTTCGAGCGAGTGGGTGATTGTGCCGTGGGCGTAGTGTTCGAGGGCAAGGAATTGCGCCTGCTTCTGCTCATCGGCATAGCCGCGGATGTAGACAAAGGTGCCGGGTTCGATCTGGCGATAGATGTAACGGTCAAACTGGACAGTTTGGCGATTTTTGCGGTAGTGGCGTTCGAACTCCACGCAGGTGCGCTGTGTGACGGGAATGATCCACAGGTTGAGAACCATCGAGAGAATCGTGATCACCGCAGCGCCCAAAAAGTAGGGCCACATCAGCCGTCGGAAACTCATGCCCCCCGAGAGCATGGCGATGATCTCGGTCTGGTAGGCTAATTTCGAGGTGAAGAAGATCACGGCGATGAAGGTGAATAGACTACTGAACTGGTTGATAAAGAAAGGGATGAAGTTGAGGTAGTAGTCGAAGATGATGGCTTTCACGGGGGCTTTTAGCTCCGTGAAGTCGTCGATTTTCTCCACATAATCGAAGATCACCACCACCACGATAATCATGGCAATGGCGAAGAAATAGGTACTCAGGAACTTCCCGATGATGTACCGATCCAGAATCTTGATACCCGGAAATTTGATCTTCATCGCTATAACCTTTTAGCAAGTTTTACGACCATCAGCTCCTTCCACGGCTTGAAATCGCCCGCCACAATGTGTTCGCGTGCGGCGGTCACCAAGCGCAGGTAGAAGGCGATGTTGTGGAGCGAGGCGATCTGTGCCGCCAGCATCTCACCACAGGTGGTCAGGTGGTGGAGGTAGGCTTTCGAGTAGAGTGTATCGACAAATGCTGTGCCTGCGGGGTCGATTGGGCTGAAATCCTCCTCCCATTTTTTGTTGCGAATGTTGATCACCCCCTCGGCGGTGAAGAGCTGTCCGTTGCGCCCGTTGCGCGTGGGCATCACACAGTCGAACATATCCACTCCGCGCTCGATGCCTTCGAGGATGTTGATCGGTGTGCCGACCCCCATCAGGTAGCGGGGGCGATCTTCGGGCAGAATGGCATTGACCACCTCCAGCATCTCGTACATCGTCTCGGTTGGTTCGCCCACCGCCAGTCCACCAATGGCATAGCCGTCGGCGTTGTATTGTTTGACGTTCTCCGCCGCGCGTACACGCAGATCGGGATAGGTGCAGCCCTGCACGATTGGGAAGAGGGCTTGGTAGTGTCCGTATTTTGGGGAGGTGCGGTGGTATTGTTCGAAGCAACGATCCAGCCAGCGCTCCGTCAGGTCGAGCGATTTGGCGGCATATTCGCGTGGCGCATCGCCCGGAGGACACTCGTCGAATGCCATCATGATGTCGGCGCCAATGGTGCGTTCGGTGTCGATCACGCTCTCCGGGGTGAAGAGGTGTTTCGAACCGTCGATGTGCGAGCGGAAATGACAACCCTCCTCCTTAAGTTTGCGGCAACCAGCTAATGAGAAGACCTGAAAACCACCGCTGTCGGTGAGCATTGGGCCCTCCCACGTCGAGAAGCGATGCACGCCTCCCGCCGCCTCGATGATCTTCATGCCGGGGCGGAGGTAGAGGTGGTATGTATTTGCCAGAATGATCTGCGCCTTCGCCTCGTCGCGTACGTCGCGGTGAAAGATACCCTTCACAGTGGCGGCCGTACCCACAGGCATAAAAATGGGGGTGCGGATCACGCCGTGATCGGTTGTCAACTCGCCTGCGCGGGCGTGTGATGCGGGGTCTTTGTGTTGTAATGTAAACTTCATCGTCATATTAAGTAGGCAAAAGTACATAAAATATGTGGAATGTTGAATCAAGATCCAAAAAATAACTATACACGCCGTTTTGTGCATTGCACATTGTGAATTGTTTTGTATCTTTGCATGATTCTTAAAGCAAGATTTTATATATGCAATTCATGGATATTCTTCTGATGCACTACGGCTGGGAGGGGGTGGCGCTCATGGTGCTGTTGCTCATCCTCTTCGGTGTGCAGTTATACTACTACCTGTTCGCCTACGGTCCTATCGCAACTTATAAAAATCATGAACGTCGCACCATTCTCGATACTGAGCCTGCCGTGTCGGTGATCATTCCTCTGTTTTCGGAGGATTCGTCCTTTGTCGAGGAGCGGCTGCCGCTGATTGTGGCACAGGAGTATCCCAATTTCGAGGTGGTGTTGGTCTATGTTGGGTCGAACAACGACTTTTTCGAAGATCTGACGCAGCTCAAACATACCTTTCCGCAGATCAACGTCACCAAAATACACCTCAACCCCCGTTACCCCATTTCGCGCAAAATGGCGCTCAACGTCGGGATCAAATCATCACACAACGAGCATCTCGTCTTTTCGTCTACCGAGATTGTCCCCTCGTCCGATCAGTGGCTCTCGCTCATGGCGAAGGGCTTCTGCAAGGGTGATATTGTGCTGGGCTACTGTGGCGTGGAGCGGAGCGAGGGGCTGTGGAATTACGTCATGCGTGTGTGGCGCATGATGCATGCCGCCGATTGGCTGGCGCGTGCCGTGGGCAGAAATCCCTATCGGGGTACACTGCACAATCTGGGCTTCACAAAAAAGATCTATTTCGATGCCAATGGCTTCAGCCACCTCAATATGAACATCGGCGAGGACGACCTATTCATGCAAAAGGTGATGACCACCGACAACGTGAGCGTCATCCTCTCGCCGCGAGCCTCGCTGCGCGAAACGCCATGGGGTGGATTTCGTGGCTGGTTCGACAACGAACGCTATTTCGGCTCGGCGGAGGAGTTTTACCCTACTACGATTAAGAACTTCATTCGCTGGGAGTTAGGGTCGCGCACGCTCTTTTTTCTGCTGGTCGTCAGTGCGCTGGTGCTGCTGCCCGCCGAACTGAAAATCGCAGCGGGCATACTGCTCGTGGTGCGCTACATCTTGGTCGCGCTGGAGGTGCGCCGTTTGGCGCAGCGTCTGGGCGAAACGGGGGTCGTGGGGCGTTACTTTCTCTACGATTTGCTGAGTCCGCTACTGGCTTTGGCGCTGAGGGTCTCGTTGTTGCGTAAAGACGAACGCGTATGGAGATAGACGACTACATCGTAGCCACCGACTATCGGCTGGTCGAGCTGGCTCTTGCAGGCGACGACATGGCTTTCGAGTACCTCTTCAACCGCTATCGCGACGCTATCCGTCGGCTTTTTGTGCAGCGACTTTCGGGTGAGGACGATGCCGACGACCTCTTGCAAGAGACCTTCATCAAAGTCTACATCAACCTGCAACGTTACAGCGCTACCTACACCTTTGGACAGTGGGTCTACACCATAGCGCGCAACACATTTATCGACTATATTCGCAAACGGCAGGACGATCTGTCTATTGATGAGCGCTTTACATCGCCCGCATCGCCTGCCCCCAATCCCGAAGAGCGGGTGATCAACCTTCAGCAGCGCACCCAGATCGACCACTACCTCGAAGCCCTCACACCGCGCTATCGGCAGTTGATTCACTTGCGTTTTTTCGACGAATTTTCCTACGAGGAGATCGCGCTGAAGCTCGCTCTGCCGCTCGGAACGGTCAAAACGCAGATCCACCGCGCCCGCGGACAGATGTGCAAAATGATAAAAAACGGGCAGTAACCTTCTAAAAAACAGAAAATGGAACTCATAGATAAATATTTCCCCGAACTGACACCGCTTCAGCGCGAGCGCTTCGATGCCCTCTATCCCCTTTATGCCGATTGGAATGCCAAGATCAACGTGGTCTCGCGCAAAGATTTCGACCAGCTCTATCTGCGCCATGTGCTTCACTCTTTGGCGATTGCCAAGGTGTGTGCGTTCGATGCGGGGGCGCGCATTCTCGATGTGGGCTGTGGGGGTGGTTTCCCGAGCATCCCGCTGGCAATTCTCTTTCCCGAGGCGCACTTCACAGCGGCGGACTCCATTGCCAAGAAGATCAGCGTGGTGACGGGGGTGTCGGAGGCTTTGGGGCTTGAAAACCTCACGCCGCGCTGTGTGCGCGTCGAGAGCCTGCGCAACGACCGCTTCGACTATGTGGTCTCGCGTGCGGTGACCGATATGTCGGCTTTTGTGGCGTGGATCTGGACGATCATCGAACGCGGACAGCACGGCACACTGCCCAATGGCATCCTCTGTTTGAAGGGGGGCGATCTGGGCGAGGAGCTTGCCGAGACCCGCAAACGGTGGGATATTTACGACATTTCGAAATTCTTCACGGAGGATTTTTTCGAGACTAAAAAGGTGGTCTACACCCCGAAGAGATAAGAAGTCTGCCTGAAACTATTTTCAGGCAGATCTACGTTCAAAAGCAACGCCCGAAGGATCCGTAGATTCTTCGGGCGTTGCTTTTATCGAGCCGTCGCGAAGCTACTTGACGGGGATCTCTTTGTTGACGTTCTTCGAGCCGATCAGGGCGTAGTAGAGGAGGTAGACCAACCCAGCGACAACCACCCAATACGAAGCGATGTAGCCTGCTTGGTCGGCGATCCAGCCCTGCACAGCAGGTAGAATGCCGCCACCGACGACCATGGTCATGAACAGACCCGAAGCCATGGAGGTGTACTTGCCCAGCCCTTCAACGGCGAGGTTGAAGATGCCGCCCCACATGATCGAGGTGCAGAGACCACACAGCACCAACAGCAGGATGCTCAGCGGCACCTCTGCCATGGCAAAGCCAAGGGTATCCTTGTCGAAAGCGGGCATATTGACCCCAACTTGGGGCAGGAACATGGCTAAGAGTACCAAGATGATACCGACTGAAGTGACGCACGAAAGCATGGTTTTGGCCGAGATGCGCGCACCAAGGAAGCCACCGATCAGACGTCCGACGAGCATCAGCAGCCAGTAGGTGCCGACCACCGTGCCTGCCACGGCGGGAGTGACGCCCAAGCCCGCCTCCGAAGGGTCGGTCATGTAGAAGTTGGCGATGCTCGGAATGCCGACCTCGACGCCCACATAGATGAAGATCGCGACCACGCCCAAGATGAAGTGGCGGAACGAGAGTGCCGAATATTTATCTTTCTTGGTAGCAGCGGTCTTCTCCACAAAAGGTTCGGGAATGGCTGCGAAGTAGAGAACCAAAAAGGTCATGGCGAAGATGCCCAAGGCAAGGTAGAAGACGGGATCACCACTCGAGATCAGGCGCTCGCCGACGGCATTACCCATCAAGTAACCACCCAAAACGGGGGCTAATGTGCCACCGACCGAGTTGAAGGCGCCGCCGAATTGGATCAGCTGGTTGCCTTTGTTGCCGCCGCCACCCAAGGTGTTGAGCATCGGGTTGACCACCGTGTTGAGCATACACATCGAGAAACCAGAGATGAAGGCTCCCAACAGATAGACGGCAAAGCTGCCCTCGCCTGTGCCAGAAAAGAGGGTGATGCCGACGCCCACAAAGCCCACAGCTACCGCCGTCAGAGCGGTCTTTTTGTAGCCGATGTGTTTGAGCATCAATCCTGCCGGAATACCCATGAAGAGGTAGGCGAGGAAGTTGGCAAATGCGCCCCACTGTGAGCGGAACGTATCCAGTCCGAATTGGTCTTTGACAATGACACCCAGCGGACTTTGAAGATTCGTGACAAATGCGATCATGAAGAAGAGGGCAAACATCATGATGATGGGCAACGTGTAACTTTTCTTTTGTTCCATATTGTTGTTATTAGGTTAATATTTAAGTAATTGAGTATGCTGTATTAATGATCACGCTCGGCGATGAAGGCGCATAAATTGACCAATGCTGTGCGTGCTTCCGAGGGTTCGTATTCGCTGAGTAGTGTGGTGGCGCGCTTCAGGTAGTCGTGCATCACCTCGGCAGCAAGGCGCAGACCGCCTTGGTTCTCGACCGTCTGCTGGATGTAGTCCACGGCAGCTTGGTCCGTGGCGCAGAGGGTGAGTTTGTCGATCAGTTCGTTGCGACGCGCCTCGTCCACCCGTTCGAGGATGACGAGTAGCGGCAGGGTGATTTTCTGTTCGCGCAGGTCGTTGTTGGTTGATTTGCCGGTGTTTGCTGTGCGCGAGTAGTCGAGTATGTCGTCTTGGATTTGAAAAGCCATGCCGATTGCCTCGCCAAAGCGGTGCATGAGCTGCACTTTTTCGCGCGGAGCGCCCACCGATAAAGCACCTGCCGAGGCGCTGACGGCAATCAGGCTCGCTGTTTTTTTGTAGATAATATCGAGGTAGTCGCGGCGTGTGGTGGTGTGTTTTGCAGCGCAGTCGCTTTGCAGTACCTCGCCCTCGCAGAGGGTTGCCATGGTCTGGCAGATGTGCGACACCAAGTCGTACTGTCCGCTCGACATACCGATGCTCAGGTTCTTGGCGAGGATGTAATCGCCCAGCAAGACCGCTTTGTGAGATTGCCAGAGGGCATTGACGGTAGGTTTGCCGCGGCGTGTATCTGCCTCGTCGATCACGTCGTCGTGGATGAGTGAGGCGGTGTGGATCATCTCGACCAGCATGGCCGCCAAATAGGCTCTACGTCCGACGGTTGTCCCTTTGTTCTCCGAGTTGATGAGTGCTGAGAGCATGACGATCGTGGGACGGATGCCTTTGCCGCGTGAAGAGAGGGCGTGGCGCAGCATTTCAGACATCAACGTCCCTTCGGCATTGAATTCTTGAGCTACGAACGCGTCAAAAGCCTCCAAATCGTGGATGACTGGTTTGCGAATTGCATCGAGTGTTATCATAAATGGATCCCTAATTACCACGCAAAGATAGTTATTTTTCGCATATGCGTCCTGCAAAGTAAATGTTTTTTCGTATCTTTGGCATTTGATTAAGGCTTATTAAGATGAATTTTCAATCCATAAAAGCAACCCGATTGCTGCCCACAGCGGTGGCCTTGCTGCTCTTTTTCCTGACGAGTGCGCTCTGTTTTGCCCCTCAATTTCGCGGCGAGGTGCTGCCTCAGCACGATGTACTCCAATACGAGGGTATGTCGAAGGATATCAAGGATAACCGTGCCGCCACGGGTGAGGATCCGCAATGGACGGGGTCGATGTTCGGCGGTATGCCTGCCTACCTGATCAATGTGGCATATCCCGCGCAGCTGGTGAAGACCACCGTGGGGCAGATCGTGCGCATCATGGATACCCCTGCGGCATTCGTCTTTTTTGCTTGTGTGGCGATGTGGCTCATGCTCTTGGCCTTTGGCGTAGACCCATGGATCTCGATCATTGGTGCGCTGACCTACGGCTTGTCGACCTACTTTTTCCTGATCATCGGCGCGGGACACATCACCAAGATGTGGGCATTGGTCTACGCGCCGCTCATGTTGGGGGGTGCGTGCATCACCCTGCGGGGCAATCTGTGGCTCGGGGCGGCACTCACGGCACTCTTCACCTCGCTCGAAATCGGTGCGAATCACCCCCAAATATCCTACTATTTTCTCATCGCCATGGGCGTCTTTTGGCTCAGCGAGGCGTTTGTGGCGTGGAAAGCGCAGAACATCCGATCGTTTGCCCTGCGCACGGCGCTGCTCGTGGCGGCGGGTGTGGTGGCGGTGGGGTCGAACTTCTCGCCCCTGTGGTACACCCTGCAACACACCAAAGAGACCATGCGCGGTGGCTCGGAGTTGGTCGCCAACGCCAACGAGAGTTCGACCGAGGGGTTGGCTCTGGACTACGCCACGGCGTGGAGCTACGGCAAGGTGGAGAGCTTCAACCTATTGGTTCCTAACTTCATGGGCGGTACGTCGGCATCGGGATTTGCCCCCGACGGCGCCGTAGCGGCTGCGCTGAACGACTACGGTTTGCGCGATGTGGCGGCACAGCTGCCTGCCTATTGGGGCGCCCAGCCCTATACGGCTGGGCCCACCTATCTGGGTGCGGTGGCGATCTTCCTCGCTGTTTTGGGCTGCTTTTTGGCGCGCGGACGCAACAAATGGTGGATTTTGGGCATCTCAGCCTTTATGTTGCTGTTGGCGTGGGGTAATAATCTGATGTGGTTTACCGAGCTGATGTTCCATATTTTGCCCGGATATAATAAGTTCCGAACGGTCTCCATGACCTTGGTGGTGGTGGAGTGGACGGTGCCTCTGTTGGGGGCGTTGGCACTCATGCGGCTGTGGAGCGATGAGGTTCCGAAGCAACGAATGTTGCGCGCGCTGGCGTGGGCAACAGGCATCACGGGGGGCGTGTGCCTGCTTTTTGCCGTGGCGGGTTCGGCGCTCTTCGACTTTGGTCACAACCAAAGCGCGCAGATGCTCACCGAACAGTTCGGATATATGTTCCAACAGGCGGGTATGCAGGAGCAAATCGCGGCGGGCGTGCCAGAGCAAATGGCCGTAGCTACGGCGGATGCCATGGTCACGGAGCGTGCGGCGCTGATGAGTGCCGATGCGTGGCGGTCGCTGCTCTTCATTGTCCTTGCTGCTGCGACGCTGTGGCTCTTTATCGCGCGCCATATAAATAGGTATGCCCTCGCGGCACTCTTGGGGGTATTGGTGCTGGCGGATATGATTCCCGTCAACCTGCGCTACCTGCCTCACGAGGAGTTCATCTCGCCTCGACGTCGGCAGATTACCATGACCGATGCCGATCGTCAAATTTTGCAGGACAAGGAGTTGGGATTTCGCGTTTTCAACCTTACCGTTAGCCCCTTCAACGACGCCACAACCTCTTATTTTCACCGCTCGGTGGGTGGTTACCATGGTGCAAAACTCTCGCGTTACCAAGATCTGATCGACCGCTACCTCTCGCACAACGACGAAAAGATCCTCGATATGCTCAACACCCGCTACGCGATCGTGCCGAATGGTGCGGGCGCGCCGACGGCAGTACGACGTCCGACCCCCAATGGGGCGGCATGGCTGGTTCAGAATCTGGCAACGGCCTCCACGGCGCAGGGCGAGATTGATCTGCTGGGACAGATAGATACAAAAACCACTGCTGTGGTGCAAAAGACCATGACACAGCCCATTGGCACAGGTACAATCACACTGGCAGAGTACCGCCCGAATTACCTGCGCTACGAATATACGGCGGATGCTGCCGCCGTGGCGGTCTTCTCGGAGATCTATTATGACAAGGGGTGGAGTGTCTCGATCGACGGGGTGGAAGCGCCCTATTTCCGTGCCGACTATGTGCTGCGAGCCATGGAGCTACCTGCGGGGACGCACACGGTCGAGTGGCGTTTTCGCGCTCCACATTGGGCTGCTGTCGAAGCTGTTACGCTCATATCATCGTTGCTAATTCTGCTGGGTTTGGTGGCGGCAGCGATCTACGCATATTGCAAAAAAGAAAAATCTGCATAAAAATAACTCCTCTCTATGAAAGACGATAAAAGATTAAAACGCAAAGTACGCAATTTCTACCTTGTATCGACCGTGAGCATGGCGCTGGTGCTGTTCTTGTTGGGGTCGGTGGGCTACCTAATGGTGGCTGCCACGAAGGTTGCCCGATCGCTCCAAGAGAGTATTTCGGTCTCGGTGGAGCTGCACGACGGGCTTTCCGATGAGCAGAAACAGAAGCTCAACGAACGCATCGCTGCCGAGGAGTTGGTGGGCGAGATCGTCTATTCGTCGAAGGAGGAGAAGCTGACTGACAGCAACTTCCAGAAGATGTTTGAGAGCGAATTCGAGGAGATCTTGGGCGAAAATCCGCTCTTCGACTCGTTTGAACTCAAGCTCACCACCCAATCCGAAAATCAGGAGGCAGTCGATGCCTTCATCCAAAAGGTGGAGGCGATGAAGGGCATTGATCGGGTCTCCTATCCCGCTATGATGGCGGAACGACTGCACGCCACGGTGGGCAAAATCCGCTTGATCCTCTTCCTTTTCGGCAGCGCACTGCTCATCATCTCGCTCATCTTGCTGAGCAACACGATCCGTTTGGCGATCTTCTCGAAGCGCTACCTGATCAATACGATGAAGTTGGTGGGGGCGACCAAATGGTTCATCATGAAACCCTTCTTGGTGAGCAGCATCGGGCAGGGACTCATTGCGGGGTTGAGTGCCTCGGTGCTTTTTGGGCTGACCTTGTGGGGGTTGAACGAGAGCATCCCCGAGATGACGACCATTGCAGGTGCTGCGCAGGTGGTCTCGATCATTGGCGCTATGATGGGTTGCGGCGTGGTGATCTCGCTCTGCTTCACCTTCTTTGCGGTCACCAAATTTGTGAATATGAAATCTAATAAGATATACCTCTACTAAATGGAAAACGCACAAAAAACACCCAAATCGGATCATCCGAAAATGCCGCTTACGCGCAGGAATTACCTCTGGCTGCTGATCGGTTTTGCCGTCATTTTGCTGGGCTTCGTCTTGATGACGGGCGGCGGCAGCAACTCGCCCGACGAATTCAACTACGCCATGTTCTCGTGGCGCCGCATTACCTTGGCGCCGATTTTGGTCATCGGTGGCTTCGTGGTCGAGATCTACGCGATCCTTAAACGCTACTAACGCATGGATACTTTACAAGCTATCATCCTCGGTATCGTGCAGGGCATCACCGAGTTCCTCCCCGTGTCGAGCAGTGGACATTTGCAAATTGCCAAGGCACTCATGGGGGTCGAGTTACAAGATAATATCACCTTCGATGTGGCGCTCCACGCCGCCACGGTGTTGAGTACGATTGTGGTGCTGTGGTCGGAGATTTGGCGCCTCGTCAAGGGGTTGTTTACGCGCAAATTCAATGACGAAAAGGCGTATATTTTGAAGATCGTCCTTTCGATGATCCCGATTGGAATCGTGGGTCTGCTACTCAAGGATCATCTCAATGATCTGCTCCAATCACCTGCTATCTTGATGGTTGTGGGGGTGATGTTGCTTCTCACCGCCACCCTCTTGGCATTTGCCTACTTCGCCAAGCCGCGTCAGAAGGAGTCGATCTCCTACCGCGATGCTTTGATCATCGGTGTGGCGCAATCGATCGCCGCCATGCCGGGACTCTCTCGGTCGGGTACGACCATCGCCACGGGCTTGCTGCTGGGAAATAAGAAGGCGGCAGTGGCGCAATTTTCGTTTTTGATGGTCTTGGCGCCGATCATGGGCGAGGCTCTGCTGGACTTCGTGGAGAATGGACCTTCGAGCGAGATCGCCGTTGGCCCCTTGGCGGCAGGCTTTCTGAGTGCCTTTGTCGTGGGATGTTTGGCGTGCAAATTCATGATCGAAATTGTCAAGCGCGGCAAGCTGATTTGGTTTGCGTTGTACTGCGCGCTGGCGGGTGTGATTTCGATTATTAGCTACCTTTATTAATGGAACAAACACCACTGGATCTTCGGGATGTCCGCTTCGAAGAGGGCTATATAGCCGTGATTAACAAGCCGTTCGAATGGACATCGACCGATGTTGTCCGCAAAATAAAATTTGCCCTGCGACGCCTTGGCTACCCGAAAATCAAAGTCGGACACGCTGGAACGCTCGATCCTTTGGCGACGGGTATTCTGCTGGTCTGCATCGGCAAGGCGACCAAAATGGTCGATTCGTTGCAGGCGGAGGAGAAGGAGTATGTGACCGATATTTGTCTGGGTGCTACAACCCCCAGTTTCGATCTCGAACACGCTGTGGATCAAACCTATCCAACGGAACACATCACGCGCGAGAAGGTGGAGGAGGCTCTCCGCTCGCTCACAGGTGAGCGGCTGCAAATGCCACCGCTCTACTCTGCTAAGAAGATCGAGGGGACGCGCGCCTACGAATATGCCCGTGCGGGCGAGGAGGTCGAGCTGCACAAAGCGCTGATCCATATCTACGAAATGGAGCTGCTTGAATATGAGTTGCCGCGCATCCGTGTGCGTGTGCGTTGCAGCCGAGGTACTTACATCCGCTCGCTGGGTGGCGAGATCGGCGAGGCGCTCGACAGTGGCGCCCACTTGACTTCGCTATGTCGCACACGCAGCGGGGGTTTCACACTGGATGCGGCACATGACTTGGATTTTTTTCTCGAAAAGTTGAATGAAGTTGAAACAAAATAAACTTTTTCACGTATTTAACTTAGTCTATATGTTGCACTTCGAGCGAAACAGATTAAAATTTTAGTATGAAACTTTCACAATACGGGTACGATTTCTCCCCCGAAATGCTGGCGAAATATCCAGCTGAGAATCGCGACGAATCGCGCCTCATGGTTGTCGATCGTGCCAAAGGTACCATCGAACACCGCATTTTCAAAGATATACTCGACTACTTCGATGAGAAGGATATGTTCGTTTTCAACGACACAAAGGTCTTTCCTGCACGCCTTTACGGCAACAAGGAGAAGACAGGTGCCGAGATCGAAATTTTCCTGCTGCGGGAGTTGAATCGCGAGCTGCGGTTGTGGGACGTGTTGGTGGATCCGGCACGCAAAATCCGTATTGGCAACAAACTCTACTTTGGCGATGACGACTTGCTGGTGGCCGAGGTGATCGACAACACCACCTCGCGCGGTCGCACGCTTCGCTTCCTTTTCGACGGCTCGTATGAGGAGTTCAAGGAGGCGCTGTTTCGCATGGGCGAAACCCCGCTGCCCAAGTGGGTGCGTGAAAAAGTCGAACCCGAAGATGCCGACCGCTACCAGACGATCTTTGCCGACAAAGAGGGGGCTGTGGCAGCACCGACGGCAGGTCTGCACTTCTCGAAACACCTGATGAAACGCATGGAAATCAAGGGGATCAGCAAATCTTTTGTGACGCTTCACGTGGGGTTGGGAAACTTCCGCACGGTGGATGTTGAGGACCTCTCGAAACATAAAATGGACTCGGAGCAGTTTGTGGTCACGGACGAAACGGCTGGGATCATCAACGGAGCTAAGACCAACGGCAGCAAGATTGTTGCTATTGGTACCACCGTGATGCGGACGCTCGAAACCGCCGTCTCAACCAATGGATTGATCAAGCCAATGGACGGGTGGACGAATAAATTCATCTTCTCGCCCTACGAGTTTACCGTAGCCGATCGCATGGTGACCAACTTCCAGCTGCCCTACTCGACGCAGCTGATGATGGTGGCAGCCTTTGGTGGTTACGAATGTATTATGAATGCCTATAAGGTTGCCAAGCAGGAGAAGTATCGTTTTGGAACCTACGGTGATGCAATGTTGATTTTATAAAATGTTGAGTTCTATGGGAACGCGTTTGCAAAGGCGTTTGTGCCATTCTTTAGGATTTTTTCACTATCTTTGCATTTATATATAAAAAAATCGATCATGGCAGTAAGTAAGATATTGTACGTGTGTCAGGAGATCACACCCTATCTTCCCGAGACAGAATGTTCGGTATTGTGCCGTCGTTTGACACAGGCTATGCAGGAACGCAGCAATGAAATCCGAACCTTTATGCCTCGTTATGGCTGCATTAACGAACGTCGACACCAGCTTCACGAGGTGATTCGTTTGTCGGGTATGAATATGATTATCGACGACAACGATCATCAGCTCATCATCAAGGTGGCGTCGATTCCCGCGGCGCGCGTCCAGATCTACTTCATCGACAACGACGACTACTTTGCCCGCAAAGCGGTGTTGAAGGAGGCGGATGATACTTATTTTGACGACAACGACGAGCGGGCTATTTTCTTTGCGCGCGGCGTGTTGGAGACGGTCAAAAAACTGCGCTGGACACCCACCGTGGTGCATTGTCACGGCTGGTTCTCGGCAGTGGTGCCAATCTATCTGAAGAAGGTTTTTGCCGATGATCCCATTTTCAAAAATGTAAAAATCGTCATCTCGCTCTACGACAATGGCTTCGATGGGTTGCTCGACCAAGGTTTCCGTACGAAAATTGAACACGAAGGGATCAAAGATAAAAATTTGCAGATTCTCGATGAACCCTCATACGAAAACCTCTGTCGTTTCGTTATAGGCTATGCCGACGGTGTGATTGCCGCCTCGCCAGAGGTCGATCCCGCTCTGCTGGCGCTGGCTCGCGAAGGCGGGAAACACGTCATGGATTACCAGTCGCCCGAGGAGGAGGACTTTTTCGATAACTATAACCGATTCTATGAAGAATTACAATAAGTTCCGTTGTGTGTGGAGTGCCTTTGCGGTGCTGCTTGTGACGGGCATTTTGAGTTTTGCAGGATGTACCACCTCCGACGATACCCTCGGAAGTGATTTTTTGCCCGATAACCAAGAGATGACCTCCGGGACACTGCGGCTGGACAAGGCGAAACGCTACTTCGAGACGCGCCTCTTCCAAACCGACTCTATCAAGGCTTCAAATATCGGCTCCGGATACTTCGGTACCTCGCGAAACGACACTACTGGGCTGGTCTCGGCAGGATTCTTGTCGCAGTTTCTGAGCTACTACCGCGTCGATTCGGCCTATTTCGGCTACCGCCCGATCTTCGACTCGGCACAAATTGTCCTGAGCATCACGCAAAAAGGGCGCGATACGTTGACTCCACAGGAGTTCGCCGTCTACGAAATCATCAACAACGACTATCTGAAGAGGAGCGATACGGTTTTCTATCTCAATTTCGACCCGACAAAATATGTCAGCGCCGAGCCGCTCTTCACCTTCACCTTCCCCAACGGAACCTCGACAGGACCCTCGTCGAAGGCGGTGACGATGACCCCCACGGCAAAAGGGCGTGAGTTTGTCAATCGCCTGATGATCTCGGACGGCACGAAACTCTACCAAGAGGGGGTGGGGTACTCCACCTACACGGACGGGGCGAAATTCGTCAACACCTTCAAAGGTCTCTACGTCAAGCCTACGCACCCCGAAACCATGGTCGCAGGCAAAGGCTCGGTCTTCGGCACAACACTCTCGGCATCGGGATTTTCGATCTTTTGCCGCAACCGTGTGGAGAGCGATCCGACGCTGATCAACGATACGATTGGGGCGCTCTACTACTTCTACGACACATCGGTCACCGATGTGGGTAACAAATCGGTCAACATCGTCCACCACGACTATGCGGGTTCGCAGATCAACATCGCCGAGGCGGTGGAGACCAACACGGCACGCCCTCTCAATACGAACATCATCGTCACGGGCATGGGTGGCGTGGTCTCGGAGCTGAGCTTCACGCAGGAGTTTTTCGATGCGATCGAGGAGGTGCTGACCAAGGCGAACGATGCTGCCGCGGCAAAGGGACTACCTGCGGACTACAAAACGCTGGCAATCAATCGCGGTCTGCTGACGATCTACTTCACGGGAGGCGACTACGACTGGGCGAAGATCGATGTGCCGGTGGTTACGCCGCTGATGTCGGCAGCGTTGCCGCGCATGGGGAGCTACACCAACTTCAAGAAGCTGGTCGGCATTCCCGACTATGATTATTACGCGGAGAAAAACTACAACTCCACGCTCGACTACGGTGGCTACATCAACCGCAGTCAAGGGTGTTACAGGCTCGATATTTCGGGATTTGTGCAGCAGTTGTGGAACAGCTACAAGCAAGAGAAAACGGCCGTTGGTCGCGAAAAAGTTGATTTGTCGAAAATTAAGGATCGGGCAATTTACCTCGCTCCCGATGCCTACAACCTTTTCACAACCGCTTTTGCCAAGGTGCAGGGTATGGAGGGGGGAACGAACACTGCTCCCGTGAAGATCGACCTTACCTACACCTTAATAAAATAGAGAAAAAAAGAACGCACGGCGGAACCTAAGTAAACACTTAGGTTTTCGCATTTTAAGGTTACTGACGAATGAAAGGTCGTCCATAATTTCGGATTATTTAGAATGATAGAAAATTTATAATGCAGGAAAATTTAGTAATTGTCGAGTCACCCGCCAAGGCGAAAACGATCGAGAAGTTCCTCGGCAAGGATTTCACCGTCACATCCAGTTTTGGTCACATTCGTGACCTATCGAAAAAAGCCCTCGGCATCCACATCGACGACGGCTTCAAACCCGTTTACGAAATCCCCGCCGACAAGAAAAAAGTCGTCGACGGATTGACCAAGTTGGCGAAGGATGCCAAGACCGTCTGGCTGGCGTCCGATGAGGACCGCGAGGGAGAGGCGATCGCATGGCACCTTGCCGAAGTGCTGGGGCTGCCCGTCGATAAGACGAAGCGAATTGTCTTCCACGAGATCACCAAGCGTGCCATTTTGGAGGCGATCGAGAAGCCCCGCACCATTGATATGAATCTGGTCAACGCACAGCAGGCGCGCCGTATGCTCGACCGTTTGGTGGGCTTCGAACTTTCGCCCGTGCTGTGGAAAAAAGTGCGTCCCGCCCTCTCGGCAGGTCGCGTGCAAAGTGTGGCTGTGCGGCTGTTGGTGGAGCGCGAGCGCGAGATCATCGCCTTCAATTCGACCCCTTACTTCCGTGTGGTGGCGCAATTCTACATGGCTGACGATGCGGCGAAGATCCTCTTCAAAGCCGAGCTTCCTTCGCGTTTCGAGACTCAGGAGCAGGCGCACCAATTCCTTGAGAGCTGCATAGGCGCAAGTTTCTCTGTTGCCAAATCGGAGGAGAAACCCGCGCAGCGTTACCCTGCACCTCCGTTTACCACCTCGACCCTCCAGCAGGAGGCGGGGCGCAAACTGAGTATGTCGGTGTCGCAGACCATGTCGGTGGCGCAACATCTCTACGAGCAAGGTTTGATCACCTATATGCGTACCGACTCGGTCAACCTGTCTCAAATGGCGTTGGCGCAGTGCAAAGAGGAGGTTACGAAGCTCTTCGGCGAGAACTACTCGTCGTGGCACAACTATAAAACCAAGACCAAAGGGGCGCAAGAGGCGCATGAGGCTATCCGTCCCTCGTACGTCGATCGCCAGACGATCGAAGGTACACCCGCCGAAAAGAAGCTCTACGATCTGATCTGGAAGCGTACCGTGGCGTCGCAAATGGTTTGTGCTGAGCTGGATCGCACCACCGTGACGATCAACATCTCCTCCTCGCCGCTGCAATTTGTGGCTTCGGGCGAGGTGATCCGCTTCGACGGTTTCCTGCGTCTCTACTCCGAGTCCTCGGACGAAGAGCCTGCGGAACAGAGCGGCGAAGGATTGCTGCCCAAAATGCAGCCCAACGATCTGTTGATCTCGACACAAATAACAGCTACGCAACGATTTACGCAGGCGCCTGCTCGTTACAACGAGGCGTCGTTGGTCAAGCGTATGGAGGAGTTGGGCATCGGGCGTCCTTCGACCTACGCCCCGACGATCACCACGATCATCAACCGCGGGTATGTGGTCAAACAAAACAAAGATGGACAGAAGCGCGACTATACGCAGCTGACCCTTACGAACGATAAAATTGCGAGCAAGGTGCAGAGTGAGAGTTATGGCAAAGAGAAAAACCGCCTCTCACCGACCGATATTGGCATGGTAGTCAATGACTACCTTGAGGCGCAGTTTGGTCCTATCATCGATTATAATTTTACCGCCAACGTCGAGAAGGAGTTCGACCACATCGCCGAGGGCGATATCACGTGGGACAAGATGATCGCCGATTTCTACGATCCGTTCCACAAAATGGTCGACGAGGCGATCAGTATGCAGACCGATAAGAGCAACATGGCGCATATCTTGGGCAACGATCCCAAGACGGGACGCATTGTCAAGGCGCGCATCGGTCGCTATGGCCCCATGGTCGAGATCGAGGGTGCCGAGGGCGAGAAAGGTCACTTTGCCTCGCTCAAAAAGGGACAGCTGATCGAGTCGATCACCCTTGAGGAGGCGCTGGAACTCTTTGCATTACCCCGCAATTTGGGACAGCTCGACGGTGAGGATCTCATGGTGGGCATCGGTAAATATGGGGCTTATGTGCGTTATGGAAAGGCGTTTGCGTCGTTGGCGAAGACCGACGATCCCTACAAAATCACCTACGAACGCGCCGTGGAGCTGGTGCATGAACACAAAACAGCAGCCACGATAGCAGCCACGCCTTTGCGCAGCTTTGAGGAAAATCCCGATATGGTGGTCAAAAATGGTCGCTATGGACCCTACATCGCCTGCAAAGGGAAGAACTACCGCCTGCCGAAAGGGGCTACACCCGAAACATTAACCCTCGAAGAGTGCCTGAAAATTGTGGCTTCATCGAAAAAATAAACTAACCTAAAACTTAAATATTCAAGATGAAAAAAACCCTCCTGACTGCTCTTGCGTTTGGCTTTGCCCTCACGGTGAGCGCGCAAGCACCCGAACAAAAG
This sequence comes from Alistipes sp., assembly GCA_036658095.1. Taxonomy (GTDB): domain Bacteria; phylum Bacteroidota; class Bacteroidia; order Bacteroidales; family Rikenellaceae; genus Alistipes. The sequence continues at coordinate 36,825 of JAVXFC010000001.1, forward strand.
CCCGAAGGTTACACCTTCACCGACACAAAAACGGTACCCAGTACCCCTATCAAAGATCAATATCGTAGCGGCACGTGCTGGTGCTTCTCGGCGCTTGGATTCATCGAGAGCGAAATTATGCGCGCTGGTGGCGAGCAACTCGACCTTTCGGAGATGTGGATCGTGCGTAATATCTACTTCGAAAAGGCGATCAAATATGCTCGTCTGCACGGACATCTGAACCTCGCTGTGGGTGGACAAGCCTACGATGTGACCAACGGAATCATGAAATATGGCATTGTCCCTCAGGACGTTTACCCCGGCTTGAACTATGGTTCCGACAAACCTTTCTTTGCCGAGATCGACGCTATCATCAAAGCCTACATGGACGCGGTGATCAAGGGCAATCAGGGCGGTAAGCTCTCGACGGCTTGGCAGCGCGGTTTGAACGCCATTCTCGACGAGTATTTCGGCGAGATGCCTGAGAAGTTCACCTACAAAGGCAAGGAATATACCCCTAAATCGTTCGCAGCTTCGTTGCCGATCGACATCAAAGATTACGTTTCGATCACCTCATTTACCCACCACCCCTTCTACACGCAGTTCATCATGGAGATCCCCGACAACTGGACGTGGGAGTCGATCTATAACCTCCCGTTGAACGAGATGATGAGCGTGGTTGACAACGCTTTGGCGAACAACTACACCATCGAATGGTCGACCGATGTGAGCGAAAAAGGCTTCGACCGCACCAAAGCAATCGGCATTATTCCCGAAACCGAGATCGAGAATCTGGGCGGTACGGAGGCTGAGAAATGGGGCAAGCTGACGGCTGCCGAGCGCAATGCGGCACTCTATTCGTTCGACAAACCCGGCAAGGAGAAGCACATCACGCAGCAGGATCGCCAAGAGGCTTTCGATAACTACGAGACCACCGATGATCACGGCATGGAGATCGTGGGTACGGCGGTCGATCAGATCGGCAACCCTTACTTCAAGGTCAAAAATTCGTGGAATACACTCCCTCCTTATGCGGGATATTACTACTTCTCGCGTCCGTTTGTGGAGGCCAAGACGATCACAATCATGGTCAACAAGAACGCTGTTCCGAAAGATATTCGCAAAAAATTGGGCATCTAATCGCCCCTTTCTTCTTAACAATCCTCGCAAACGAAATGGTTTGCGAGGATTGTTTTGTTTCGTGTAATCGTTGTCGAAAAAGGAGCATATCGTGCTGCAATGGGTATATCTGTTCAGCGCCACGCGGTGGGCGTTGTGCTACCCGAAAATATTTATTATCTTTGCATCGTGAATTTGAAAAATTGCGGTGAAATGAGTGCGGTGAAGCGTATCATATTGGTTTTATGCTTGTTATCTATAACATCCTTGCCTGTTGTGGCGCAGGATGTGCGCCCGCAGGAGAAGGATAACCTCAACTCGATTGCCGAAGACTTGCAACAAATCGGGCAGGCGGACGGGATCACTCACCACACACTCGACTCGGCGGCTTTGGCTGCAAAACCGCTCAAAAAGCCCAATTTTATCCGTCGTATTATCAACTATTATAGCAGTTCGAACGTCGATCGCACGTTCGAAAAAAAGGTGGACTGGAGCATCGCGCCGGGTCCGAACTACTCTTCGGATGTGGGATTTGGACTGGGTTTTCTGCTGGCAGGACTCTACCGTCTCGACCGCACCGATTCGATCACTGCCCCGTCGAATATTGCTATTTATGGCAATTTTACGACCAAAAAGTTTGTCATGGTGCGTTCATCGGGCGAGAATATCTACAACCACAACAAGCAGCGCCTGAACTATTCGAGCGCTTTCGTCTACTTCCCGGGGGCGTTTTACGGCATCGGACAGGTTGACGGCGACCAAGGTTACGCCCAACCGTTGACCACCACCATGTGTGTGCTGCGAATCTCATACTGCACGGCATTGTGGCCCAAGGTCTTCTTGGGCGTCAGTGGCGGCATTGATTATTCGGGAGCAAGCTACCAGAATAGTGGCATTGGCGAGGCGTTGCAAAAGGTGGACGACGAGGTGAATGCAGGCGGCGCCATTCCGCAAAACGATCTGGGTGAGCTGTACGACTTGTGGAAGCAGGGTCGCTACGACCCCTCGTTGCAAGATCCGTTTGCGAACTACATCAACCATACGGGCGAACACCCCAATGCCTTCAACACCCACGTGGGGCTGTTTGCGCAGTACGACTCGCGCGATGTGACCTTCAACGCGCACAAAGGTCTCTTTTTGAAGGGCGAGGCGAAGTGGTATCCCCGTGTTCTGGGCAACACAGGTCGCGATTTCGGACGTGTAACCCTTACTTTCGACTTCTACCAGAAGCTCTGGAAAGGGGCGGTCTTGGCGTATGACCTCTACGGTGACGCCATCATTGGCACCCCCTCGTGGCATATGTACGCTAAGCTGGGCGGCATGGAGCGAATGCGCGGCTACTACGAAGGGCGCTATCGCGACAAACGGGTGGTCGAAACGCAGGTCGAGTTACGCCAAAAGATCTATCGCCGCCACGGTGTGGTGGGGTGGTTTGGACTCGGAAATGTGTGGGGCAGAGATAGTTTCAGGTGGCGAAATACACTATATAGCTTTGGCTGTGGCTATCGTTTCGAATTCAAAAATCGGATGAATATCCGTCTCGATTATGGGTGGGGCGTCTATGGCAATCAAAATCTACCATGGGATCGCAAGCGTTCGTCGGCGTTTCTTTTCACCGCTTCGGAGGCGTTCTAAAGTATCCAGACGACCACAGCGTCGTCCAAATAACGGACGGAGAGACGATGAGTCTCTCCATTTTTTATGCATCCCTCGACCCAATCTGTGCCGAGGGCGGTGAGGTGCAGATCGCGGAGCATATCCAATCCCGACATGCCAGCGAGCTTGTACAATGCCTCCTTGGCACACCACGCCACCGCTTTGGCGCGCGGATCGGAGCTGAGTGCCTCTTCTGCGGGGGTGAGATAGCGCGCGGCGACGCGGTCGAAATTGCGATCCAAGCGTTCGATGTCTACGCCGCACGCACGATCCGAGAGGCAGAGTGCCACGCGCTCAGCACCATGTGAAACGCTGATGTGTAACTCTTTATGGTCTAAAAGAATCGGGGCGCCTGCAACATTGTAGCCTATTTCCACCGCGCCCAGCGTGCGCCGTAGAAGCGCGCGCCACGTTAGAAATTCGCAACGGCGCGCCGCACCGAAGGCGGCAGCGTGCTGCCGATCGGCAGCGGTCGTCCATGCGGAGGCTTGCTCATCGGTCATTATCGGCTCGATGTAAAGCGCTCTATTCATGCAAGATAACTTTTATTTTATCGACCCGATGTTCCTTGACGACCTGCACCGTGAAGCGAATGCCGTGCGAAACAAAGGTGTCGCCCACGTGCGGAAAATCACATTTGAGTTCGAGCATCAGCCCCGCCAAGGTCTCGGCACTCCCTTTGACATCGGAAAAAGTCTCTTCATCGAGTGCGAGAACGCGCTCGAAATCGCCAATGTGGCTCT
>JAVXFC010000002.1:0-39145 GCA_036658095.1 Alistipes sp.
GTAGAGGCTCTGCGGTTGATTCGTGCCGAGATTAGCACACTCCCTATTATAGCAATTACCTCCTTTTTTAGTGATAGCGATTATCAGCGAGCACTCACAGAAGGTTTCGACGATTTTCTGACCAAACCGGTGGAAGGGGAGCTGTTGCTACAGAAATTGGGAAAGCTACTCAAACATTAATTTTTGAATTGAGAGGTTGTGTTGCACGAAAAAATAGAGTGTGCACAGCTTATTCTTCGAAAAATGCACTATCTTTGCAACGTCTTTTCATGACAACTTTGGGGCTGACCGGTTTTGACAGCAGGCAGAGTTTGATTGTAAGCACGTCGAGCGCTGTGTGGCGGCTCGTAAATCCCGATGCTCAAGATTCAAATGGCAATAATAGCTACGCACTCGCTGCCTAATTTTCGATGAAAATTAGCTTTATCGCGCAGCCCCAGGTGGTTGTGTGACGAGTATCCCGAACGGTTGTTCCGTCCTTTAATGGCTGTTCGTATGGGATATCATCAATTTAGGAATAGTCTGTCGGAGGGTCTCGGTCGGCGGGCGAAATTTAGAGACTGGGCTTTGTGTTTGGCTGTCGCCTGCCGTGCATGAAGAGAAGGATTAAATGGCGAATAAACGTGTAGAAAGCTTTTAGATTCCTTGTTTGGACGCGGGTTCGACTCCCGCCAGCTCCACCATTAAAACGACCGCAACGAGATCTTCGTCGCGGTCGTTTTGATTAAAATCGGTGCGCACCCATTCGGGGCGGGGCGTCGAGAGCTTGTGTGATGGATTGCTCTTGGCGATTACATAAACTACTCCTCCTCGACGATGCGAATGGAGAGGATGCGGTCTTTGGGACGGATCGCGTCGATCACCTCCAACCCCTCGGTCACCTTGCCAAAGCAGGTGTGATGTCCGTCGAGGTGCTGTGTCTGCTCGCGGCTCAGGCAGATGAAGAACTGCGAGCCACCCGTATCTTTGCCCGCGTGAGCCATGGACAGCACGCCGCGATCGTGGTACTGGCGTGGCGCCGAAGTTTCGCATTTGATGCGGTAGCCGGGGCCTCCCGTGCCGTCGCCTTTGGGGCAGCCGCCCTGAATGACGAAGTTGGGGATCACACGGTGAAAAGTCAGCCCGTCGTAGAATTTTTCGTTTGCCAGTTTGACGAAATTAGCCACTGTGCCGGGGGTTGCGTCGGTGTACAGTTCGACCTTCATTTCGCCTTTTTCGGTGGCGATCACTGCATATTGCTTCATAATCAGATTTTTTATAGTGTAAGCGTAGTGGCAAAGATAAGACATTTTCGTATCTTTGCGCGCCGTCACGAGGTACAAAAATAAAAATTATTTGTATAGGTCGAAAATGGTCGGACTTTTCTACATATTACTTTTCTGGGTCATCGGCAATGCCGTGAGCTACTGCATCGGGGGCTACATCTCTGGCAACATCGTGGGGATGATCCTGCTCTTTGCCGCCTTGTGCCTGCACTGGGTGAAGCCCGAAACGGTACGTCCCGCAGCCCGCTTCATGCTGGGCGCTATGGCTCTTTTCTTCGTACCTTTTGGCGTTGGACTCATGGTTTCCTACCGCACGATCATGGACAACCTCTGGGCAATCATCATCTCAGGCATCGTGAGTACGGTGATTGTGCTGGCAAGTGTGGGGTGGACTTTTCAATCGCTCAATCGCCGCCGATGATACAATCCGTCATTCATAGCGACCTGTTTCTGCTGACCGCCACCGTAGGCTTCTACTGCTTGGGGGTGACGCTTCACCGCCGCACCCACTTCATTCTGCTGCATCCTGTGCTGCTCACCTTCCTCGCCATGATCGGCGTGCTGAATATGTGTGGCGTCGAATATGCTAAGTATCAACAAGCTACGGGCATCCTAAATTTCGGTTTGGGCTTGTCGGTTGTCTCGCTGGGTTACCTGATGTATGAGCAACTGGAGCAGATGCGTGGACGGCTGTTGCCGATCCTCGTCTCGACGGTGGTGGGGTGTGTGTTGGGGGTGCTGAGCGTGGTCTACATTGCCCGTGCTTTTGGTGCCGAACGGCAGATACTCACCTCCATAGCCCCCAAGTCGGTCACCGTTCCGATCGCCATTTCGGTCTCCGAACCTCTGGGCGGCATTGTCTCCGTGACCTCGGTCGTGGTCTTCTGCGTGGGGATCTTCGGAAGTATCTTCGGTGAGTGGATCTTGCGGCGTAGCGGCGTGCATGACCGCATGGCGTGCGGCTTCGCTTTAGGCTCGGCGGCGCACGGCATCGGGACAGCACGCGCCATCGAGCTGGGAGCTGTCGAAGGGGCGTTATCGGGTCTGGCTATGGCTCTTATGGGCATTGTGACGGCATTGCTATTGCCGCTGATAGAAAAATTTCTCTATTAAATTTTTTTTATCATACTATAAGTACTACTTTTGTGGTTCTTGAAAAAATATTAAAAATGGAGTGGTTAGATTCTTTAATTTTCGGTAATACGATTGCCCACGCAGTAATGACCATCGCTTTGGTGATTACGTGCGGCATCATACTGGGAAAAATTAAAATAGGGGGCGTCTCTTTAGGCATCACGTGGATTCTTTTTGTCGGCATCGCCTTGAGTCATTTCGGCATGAAGGTCGACGGACAAGTTTTGCATTTCGTGCAGGAGTTCGGACTGATCCTCTTCGTCTTCTCGATCGGTTTGCAGGTGGGACCGGGTTTCTTCTCCTCCTTCAAAAAGGGTGGATTGCAGTTGGTGGGGTGCGCCACAGCGATTGTATTGCTGGGTGTGGTTGTTGCCTATGTCATTCACGTAGTGACCGGTACGCCCATTCCTACCATGGTGGGCGTCTTGTCGGGTGCGGTGACCAACACCCCCGGTTTGGGTGCTGCGCAACAAGCCTACACCGATACTTCGGGCATCAGCGATCCGACCATTGCACTGGGTTATGCGGTCGCCTATCCGTTGGGTGTGGTGGGCATCATCCTTTCGATGGTCTTCGTTCGCTATGCGCTGCGTGTGAAATTTGCGAAGGAGGACGAGGCGCTGGCAGCCCTTTCGAAAGAGCATCCATTCGCATCCAAGGTCTCGATCGTCTTCTCCAACACACTCCTCGATGGGCGCTCGATAGCCTATATGCGCGACTTGGTCAACCGTCAATTCGTCATTTCACGTATCATGCACGCCGACGGCACGATTATCATGGCCGATGCCGACAGCCAAATCCACTTAGGCGACCGCCTGTGGGTGATTGCCGAAACCGAAGATATACCTGCGATCATCGCCTTCTACGGACAGGAGGTCGAAATGGACGATGTAGCGTGGGGCAACAATACTCCCAATGCCGAACTGGTCTCGCGCCGTATCCTGATTACGAAGTCCGAAATAAACGGTAAGAAATTCTCCGATCTGCACCTGCGTACCAAATATGGCATCAATATCACACGTGTCAACCGCGCTGGTGTCGATCTTATTCCCTACCAAGGACTTAGCTTGCAGTTAGGTGACCGCGTGATGGTCGTTGGATCTGAGAAATCGGTGGAGCAAGTGGCAAAGGTGCTGGGTAACTCGATGAAGAAACTCAATGAACCGAACCTCGTTACGATCTTCATCGGCATCGCTCTCGGTGTATTACTGGGGTCGATCCCGCTGCTCAATGTGCCGCAACCCGTGAAGTTGGGTCTGGCAGGCGGTCCGCTGATCGTGGCGATCCTGATCGGTCGCTTTGGTGCTAATTTCCACTTGGTCACCTACACCACGCAGAGTGCCAACCTCATGTTGCGCGAAATCGGCATCGCCCTTTTCTTGGCAGCAGTAGGCATCGGTGCAGGCAACGGATTCATCGACGCCATTGTCAATGGCGGTTACCAATGGATCGGTTATGGTGTGCTGATCACGGTGATCCCGATTCTGATCGTGGCTTTCGTGGCGCGCTTGTGGCTCAAAATGAACTACTACACGCTCATGGGATTAATTGCGGGCGGCATGACCGATCCTCCGGCGCTGGCTTATGCCAATGCCACGGCAGGAAACGATATGCCTGCCGTCGGTTATTCGACCGTTTATCCCGTGGTGATGTTCTTGCGCGTGCTGACGGCGCAGATTTTCATACTCTTTGCGCTGTAAATAATAGGTGGAAGCGTGTTTAATGTCGCACAAAGGGGCTTTTTTGTGTAAAAATAGGTGATTTTTTAGACGAAATAATTGTAAATTTAATAATTTTTATATCTTTGCAGTAACAACACACCCAAAAATTAATTAAACACGTTATGAAAGAGTTAGTAAAACAAATCAAAGCTCAGTATGAGGTGTTCGCTGAGAACGCCGAAGCTCAGGTAGAAAAAGGTAACAAAGCTGCTGGTACTCGCGCACGTAAAGCTGCGTTGGAAGTTGCGAAGTTGATGAAAGATTTCCGCAAAGCATCGGTAGACGCTGCGAAATAATTTTAGCAGCTGTTTTCAAAAGAAAGAGACTACTCATAGAGTAGTCTCTTTCTTTTGGTTATATCTTCACTCCGTGCGATCGCAACACATCCAAATCAAGCGTGTGAAGTCCTGTGCGCATAAATGGAACCGCCTCGTTGTGGTCATTCAAATAGCGACGGGGAGCCGAGGCGTCGAACATCTCACTGGCAAACGATGCTGATTTATCAATATCCGCCCCCTCGATCGAAGCGAGGTCTGCCAAGGTGTGAAACAAGACGTGGCTGGTCACTGGCGCTGCGGCATTGCGGCGCGCAGCCGCCACCTTGGTCGGAAAATCACGCACATAACTCTCCGAAAACCAAGCCACGCTCGGCACATAGAGCTGATAGGCTGTGGTGGTAGGCGAGGCGTGGAGAAAGCGCCGACGACGATCGTCGATCAGATCCTCACCGTGATCGGAGCAGTAGAGTAGCGCCACATTCGTACTGCGCAGCTGAGAAAGATAATCGATGGTTTGACCCAAAAAGTGGTCGGTATAGAGAATCGAATTGTCGTAGGCGTTCTGGATCATCTCCTTGTGCTGCACGGCGATGGTCACGTCGTTGTCGGGCGTAAAGCGCGCAAAATCACGCGGATAGCGCTGGTGGTAGCTGAAATGCGATCCGTAGGTATGAAGTATGAAAAGTATCTTTTGTGATTTGCTCGCCTGCACCGCGCGCTGCATCTCTTCGCACAGCTCCATATCGTGGTGCGACGACTTGATGTAGATCACGTGGTGGGCATCACTCGCCAATTTGTCGATCATCGCCCGCTGTTTGGGTTGGTTCGAGATGAACCATGTCTCGAAGCCTACCTCATTGAAAAGAGCTGGCAGCCCCTTGCGTCGGTAAAGTTCGAGATGTTCGTCTGTTGCGACAGACGAGAGTAGCAACGGCACACTTTTATGGGTGGTGTTGCTCTGTGTGAGCATATCGCGGAAGACCACCACATTGTCTATTTTCGAAAGTTCGGGGTTCGTCGGGCGGTCATAGCCATAGAGTTGCCAGTTCATCGCCCGCGATGCCTCACCTATTATATAGACATAGATTTCGCGCTTGTCGACCTTTGTTGTGCGCTTTGCGTGATACGAAAAGCCCGCAGACGTCTTCTCAAAGTTTTGCATTCGGCGGAACTCGTGTGCGCATACTTTGATGTTATAGAGGACGTTGAGTGGGAAGATCTCGTCACGCAGAACGTGGCGCTCCTCACTGACATGGTAGGCAGGGTAGAGCAGCAGCAGTCCAAGCGACATCAGCACGGCTCCCAATAAACCGATAGTGACCCGCGCGGTGCGCGAAATGTAACGCCGATGCCCAATCTCCCGCGCTGCAAACCACAACAGGGGGAGGTAGATGCAGATCACAAGAATCACCGCGGGGTAGATATTGCTCAACAATTCGCCAGCCTCACCGGGTGTGGTCGTTAACAGGTTGGTGAACATATCGGTCGCAATGATCGAATTTCCAAATAGATAGAGCAAAACAATTTGGAAGGCTCCAAAAAACAGAAACGGGAATCCGAACCAGATCATCACTCCTGATCGTCGCAGTGCCACACTCCACATCATGTAGAAGCCCAATGGCAACAAGATCAGAGCCTCGACCGTCCACACTGAGTAGTGTTCGGTGTTCGCTAAGATGCAGTTAGGGATGATTAACGTCGCGAAAAAATAGACCGTCAGCAGCGTAGTGATTCTGCTACGACTTTTCACAACGGTCTTCCGTCGTTCCTTGATTGGCTCGCAGCCCATGGTCGTTTTGATAGTTCCGATAGATTTTATTTATATTTATCGAGTACTTTATAGAATGCTTGAATATCCGCTTCGGAGAGTTCACCCTTGCGCATGAAGACCAGTTCGCCCTCTTTAGTGACAAACAAAAGCACGAATTGATTATTGCAATCTCCTAATTTCCAAGCTGTTGATAAAGTTCTATTTTGATCGGCCAGCACCAGCGCACCATTTTTTTCTGTCCGCTTGCGCGCCATGCTGCGTGCAATACCGTTCGGAACCATAGGAGCATCTTTGAGGTTCATGATACCGAATCCGTAAATATTTTTGCTGTCGGCTCGATGATTTCTCTCCAACTCCACCGTGAAATCGTTATTCTGTTTGTGTTTGTCGGGATCGACATAGAAAATCATGAGGTGTTGCTCGCCAAAATGAGGTAATTTGACCACCTTCTCGTTCAAATCCAGCACCGCAACATTCGAAACCATTCGAGGTAATTGCTGTGCAGAAGCCGTTGATGTACAAAGCGTAAGCGCTAATCCGAGCGCTAATAATCTCATCTTCATGTTATTTGTTTTTTTTAATCAGCCTACAAAGATAGATTTTTTTCGCAGATAACAGCGGATGAATCTCATAGAATTAATGTTCTATTGGTTTTCTTTCTTGTTTGCATAAGGGGTAGCACACGGCATCGAAGGCATATACGCCACCGCCGACGATGACCAGAAAAAAGTAGACGGCAGCCAAGAGTAATGTTGCCCCGCCCGCGGGAAAACCGAGTGTGAGGGTGACCCACAGCATCCCAATGGTCAGGGTAGCAGCCGCGAAGCGCACCCAAAATCCCAACATCAACAGCACCGCCATGACCACTTCGGCAACCATAATTAGGACGAAGGAGGTGGCGTTGCTCATGTAAAGTATGGATGGATATGAATTAATTATTTCGTTGTAATCCTGCATTTTGCCAATATTGTGTAGCAGCAGATCCATACCCAGCACCATGCGTAGATACAACACGCCCCAATCTATATAATTGGTGCGTCCAAGTTCATCTATTCTTTTTTGTCTCATACAACACACTCCTGCAATTTACATTCCAAAAATTACTTATCTTTGCAGCTATGAAAATCAAGATCTTATTTGTCTGTTTAGGCAATATTTGCCGTTCGCCAGCTGCCGAAAGTATCCTGCGCAAAGCAGTGGAAAATAGTGATTTGCGTGGTCTTATCGAGACCGATTCAGCAGGTACTTATGGCGGTCATGCAGGGCAACCTTCCGACGAACGGATGCGCCGAGCCGCCGCACGTCGGGGCTATGCGATGACACACCTTGCAAGGCAGATACACAGCGAAGATTTCGAAATGTTTGATCTTATTGTGGTTATGGACGATAACAACTACGAGCAGGTGCATCGTTCCGCCCCCTCACGCGCACTGGCGCAGAAGATTTTTCGCATGGCTGAGTTCTGCCACACGTCGGATTGCACCTACATTCCCGACCCCTATTACGAAGGTCATGCGGGTTTCGAACGGGTGCTTGATCTGTTAGAAGATGGTTGCGACGGAATATTGCAATACCTTAAAAATCAAAGCCGAAGCTAAGGCTATATGTATTGCGCAGGAAGGTGTTTTTCTTAGCAAATAGATAAGCGAAATCGACCCGCAAGTGCATGAATCGCACCCCCGCACCCACCGAGGCGTAGTTGGGGTAAAACGCTTTGTCCTCACCCACATGGTAGCCCGCGCGCAGCTGCACCAGCTGCATCAAATTGTACTCCGCACCGATCGAAGCTTGGAAGCCACGGATGTTGTGGGGGTTGAAATAGTAGCCTGCATCCACGCCGAGGGCGACTTGGTGTGCGTCGGAGAGGAAACTATCCAACGCCACCCCCGCCGTCAGATCCATCGGCAGCTCATAATTCGAATTGTTGAGGTAGCCGCCCACGTTGCCCAACTTAGCACCCGCGCGCAGCGTGGTGTAATGTTCCCAATTCTCGAACGGCAGCACATACATAGCACTCAGATCCACCGACAGTGCATCCGCCTTCTGATCGTGGTCGCGCAGGTGCGAGTAGCGCGCCACCAACCCCAGCGACCAATGCTCGTTCACGCGACGCGCATAACCCACATCGAGGGTCATCTCGTTGTTCTTTGCTTCGCGACGAAATTGCCGCCAACCCGCCTGCACCACATTGTTGCCGTCGATGTTGTAGTACCCCGATGCTACGTAGTAGTTGTAGTCCGACTGCGAGAAGTAGGTACCCGAAAATTGCAGCTGTTTGCGCGAGAAGATCGGCGATGCGGCATTGGTGTAGATATCGTGTGACGAGGATAGGGTAGTCATCACCACACCCCCCATACCCATACTTTTGGCATCGGGATTGATGAGCATACTCTCCTGAGCTTGTGCGCCGAAGACAACGGCGCAGGTAGCTATGACTGTTAGGATTTGTTTCATACGACAAATATAGCAAAAAAGATGCAAAGTACGACTTCCCCCAAAAAAAAGAACGTCCGCACTGCCAATCAGCGCGGACGTCTCATACCTATATAAATAGTTTAGCAGTTCATCGCACCGCAGCAGTGGATCACCTGACCGCTGACGTAGGACGAAAGATCCGAAGCGAGGAACAGTGCCACGTTCGAAACATCTTCGGGCGTGCCGCCGCGACGCAGAGGAATCTGCTTGTACCAGCCCTCTTTGATCTCGTCGGAGAGTGCCGCGGTCATGTCGGTGATGATGAATCCCGGAGCAATGGCGTTGGCGCGGATACCGCGAGGACCCATCTCCTTGGCGATCGACTTTGCCAGCCCAATCATACCAGCCTTCGATGCCGAGTAGTTGCATTGACCTGCGTTGCCGCTCACACCGACCACCGACGACATATTGATGATCGAGCCGCCACGTTGACGAGCCATGACGGGAGTCACGGCGTGGATGAAGTTGAATGCCGACTTGAGGTTCACGGTCAGCACAGCGTCCCATTGCCCCTCGGTCATGCGCATCATCAGACCGTCTTTGGTTATACCTGCATTATTTACAAGGATATCAATGCGTCCGAAATCCTTCACGATCTCGTCGATCACCTTGTGTGTTTCGTCAAAATTCGCTGCATTCGAGGCGTATGCCTTGGCTTTGATGCCGTAAGCTGCCAATTCAGCCTCGGTGGCTTTGCCATTCTCGTCGATCACAAGATCGGTGAATGCCACATTGGCACCCTCCTGTGCAAATCGAATTGCAATTGCTTTGCCGATACCGCGTGCTGCGCCCGTAATTACGGCGACTTTACCTTCGAGTAGTTTCATAGTTCTGTTAAATTTAAGAGTTATTTCGTTATCTATTTCTCGTAAAATGTGTGTCAAAGTTACGAAAATTTTTCGGAAACCTATTTTTGGGTGGTTAATTTCGACAAATATTACTATCTTTACACCACGCAACCTAATTTACTTATACTTTATATGAAAAGAGATTCGCAAATCTTTGATTTTATTGCTGAGGAACGCCAGCGTCAGATGCACGGCATCGAGCTGATCGCCTCGGAGAACTTCGTCAGCGAACAGGTGATGGAGGCTATGGGGTCGGTGCTGACCAACAAATACGCCGAGGGCTATCCAGCAGCACGTTACTATGGTGGCTGTGAGGTAGTTGACAAGGTGGAGAATGTGGCTATCGAACGCCTCTGCAAGCTCTTTGGCGCCGAATATGCCAACGTGCAGCCGCACTCAGGTGCGCAGGCTAATATGGCTGTTTTCTTCGCTGTGCTGAAACCGGGCGACACCTTCATGGGTCTCGACTTGTCGCATGGTGGTCACCTTTCACATGGATCGCCGGTCAATATGTCGGGCATGTACTTCAATGCCGTGGGCTATCAGCTCGACGAGGCAACGGGGGTGATCGACTACGACAAAATGGAGCAACAAGCACTCGAATGCAAGCCCAAAATGATCGTGGGTGGTGCTTCGGCATACTCACGCGAGTGGGACTACAAACGTATGCGCGAGATTGCCGACAAGGTAGGCGCATTGTTGCTGGTCGACATGGCTCACACGGCAGGTCTGATCGCTGCGGGTTTGTTGAACAACCCCGTGAAGTACGCTCACATTGTCACTTCGACCACACACAAGACCCTGCGCGGTCCTCGCGGTGGTATTATCTTGCTGGGCAAGGATTTCGAGAACCCATGGGGAATTAAAACACCGAAGGGTATCGTGAAGAAAATGTCACAGATTCTCAATTCGGCAGTCTTCCCCGGCATCCAAGGCGGTCCGCTGGAACACGTCATTGCAGCCAAAGCGGTGGCTTTCGGTGAGGCACTCGACCCAAGCTACAAAGTCTACCAAGCTCAGGTGCAGAAAAATGCCAAGGCTATGGCAGCGGCATTCGTGAAACTCGGTTACAACATCGTTTCGGGCGGCACAGACAACCACCTGATGTTGGTCGATCTGCGTTCGAAATTCCCCGATCTGACGGGTAAGTTAGCCGAGAAATGCCTCGTGGCAGCGGCTATCACCACCAACAAGAACATGGTTCCGTTCGACAGCCGTTCACCGTTCCAGACTTCGGGTCTGCGTTTTGGTACCCCCGCCATCACCACACGTGGTGTGAAGGAGGACAAAATGGAGTACATCGTCTCGCTGATCGACCGCGTACTGCACGATCCTGAGAATGAGGTTAACATCGCTGCCGTGCGCAAGGATGTGAACGCTATGATGGCTGATTACCCGCTCTTCGCTTGGTAAGATGAAAAAGATCATCGAATTTCTCCGCGAGTTAAACGCTCACAACGAGCGGGAGTGGTTCGATGCCCATCGCGCCGAGTGGAAACTGGTGCAAACACAATTCAATGCCTTTACAGAGGAGTTGATCGAGGGTATCGCCTCGTTCGACCCCTCGGTAAGGGGATTGTCTTTTAAGGACTGCACCTATCGCATCTATCGCGACACCCGTTTCAGCCCCGACAAGACGCCCTACAAAAACCATATAGGGGCTTACATCGCCCCGCGTGGTAAAAAATCGGGCTATGCGGGCTACTATTTTCACATCGAACCCAGCGACGACGGACTCTGTGGTCGCAGCCTGCTTTCGGCTGGCTTATACTGCCCCGAAGCACCCTTGTTACGCAGCGTGCGCGACGAAATTTTCGACAACGGCGCGGAGCTTGTGACAGCCATGACCGAAGCCCATGGATTCGACTTAGACCAGAGCAACCAACTCAAACGCACCCCCAAAGGATTCCCCGCGGAGAGCGAGTTCGATGCGTTGCTTCGACACAAAGATTTTTACCTTACAAAAAACATATCAGAGGAATTTTTACTTTCCAAAGATCTATTAGAAAATACGTTGACGGAGTTCCGTCGAACGCAACATTTTATCGAAATTTTGAATCGCGCCGTGCGATTCGCCTATGAAGAGATGATGTAATGATGAAAAAATTACTGGTAATTTTCGCCTTGTTGGCGAGCTACACAGCAGTAGCACAACCGATTGAGAAAAACACCGCACTCTATTCGGTCAAAGAGACCGATTCACTCTACATGGATCGCTATTGCACGCAAGGTGAGACACTCACCCCTGCGCCGTGCATGATCTTCGTCTTTGGCGGAGGCTTCATGACGGGGGCGCGCGACGATGCTCGCTACATTCCATTTTTCGAATATATAGCTCGCCAAGGCGTCACGGTGATCTCCATAGATTACCGCTTGGGGCTGAAAAAAGCTGCCGCCACGGGCAAACTCAACCAAAACACCTTTATCGAAGCGTGGTTTTCGACCCTTGCCATGGCAGAGGAGGATCTTTATGATGCAACAAACTACCTGCTCACGAATGCCACCGCGTGGAACATCGACCCCACGAAGATCATCACGTGCGGATCGAGTGCTGGAGCGATCACGGTGCTGCATGGTGAATACGACCTTTGCCGCCGCACACAACAGGCGCGCAAGTTGCCTGCCGAGTTCAACTACGCAGGCGTCATCTCCTTTGCAGGTGCTATTTTTGCGCTGGGTGACGAGCTGAATTGGGGTACAGCGCACACGCCCGCTCCCATGTTACTCTTCCATGGCGATGCCGATCGCAACGTCCCCTACCATGCAATTCGCGAAATGGGTGCGGGATTTTTCGGCTCAGAATATATATCCAAACAGCTGACAGCTAATAAAGTAGCACATAGTTTTTACTCCTTCACCAACACCGATCACATCGTGGCTCTGGCTCCGATGAATGAAAATCGCTACGAAATAGATAGTTTTCTTGAAAAATTAGTCTTCGAACATCGTCCGCTGATTACTCGCACCGAGGTGCGTTCGCTCGACAAACCGACGGTGAAAAAAGAGTTTACTTTGACGGATTACATCCAATCGAATTTCGCCCAATAAGCCCTCCGTAAATACGACGGCAACACATGGGCTGTCTACTTATTACGGAATTTAGCAATGTAGGCATATACCTTGCTAAAGAGGTCGTATTCACGGGTGTACTGGATATAGAGGACAAAAGTTAAGCCTGCCGCGCAGCCCTTCGTAAGCAATGACACGATGATGTTCGACTGCATTTCGATACAATTCACCAAATACAGCACGACGATACAGATCGCCGAGAGAAGAAGAGGGGAGATCAACTGCTGCAAAAAATAGCGGAATGACACCCTGAAGACCCAGTGATACATGATAGAAAAGCAGAGAAAAAAGTTGATCACAAATGCCAATAGCAACAGGGTAGCGACGGCTTCGATCGTGCTAAACACCAACAAACCAACAAAGATCGCCACCACAATGGTAAGGGTCGAAAGCACACCGCACAATAGCAGCAATTTTATGGTGTTAGACGCCTGAAAAATAGAACCGGACGTTGATAGCAAGATTTGGAATCCAACAGAAAGAGCCAAAATCTTAAAAACAGGAATCGAAGCACCCCATTGCATTCCAAAAAGGATAAAAATCAACTCCTGCCCAGAGAAGTAGAGGAATACCGAGAGTGGAAAGCCGATGAACGCTAAAAAGCGGATTACCTTGGTGTACATAATTCGCATCTGCACCATATCACGCTGCATATCCGAAAAAATAGGATGCATGACGGGGGTAATGACGAATGGGATATTCTGCAAAGGCATCTGCATCAGCTTGTACGATTTGTCGTAATAGCCCAACTGCGTTGCACCCAAGTATTTGTTGAGCAGCAACTTATCGAGATTGACCGAAAAATAGTTCAAAATATTAAATAAAAATTGATACGACGAGAAATCGAGGATCTTCCGCAGGGGGGCGAAATCAATTTTGGCGATGCGCAATCGGAGCGGATTTGCCTTGTAGCTCACCGCAAAAAGTAACGCGCTCGCAAGCATCGACTGCACCACCAAAGCATATACACCAGCCCCCATATAGGCAGAGATGATCGCCACCGTACCCGCCGAAGTTTGCACCGCCACAGAGCGCATCGCTAAAAAACGAAACTCTTTGGCTTTGTATAACAGCGTATTAGGAATGATATTGGCACACGCAAAGAAGAGCGACACACTCAGCAGTCGACACAGCGAGATGAAAATTTCGTTGTCGTAGAGGCGTGAAATAGGCTCGGCACAGAGAAAAAACAAGATGGATAACCCTCCACCCATCAGCACCGTAACCGAGAAAATAGACTCTATTTCGCTGTGCGAAAGTTCCTTGTTTTGCAACACCGCAGGTCCAATGCCCATGTCGCCCAAAATGGTAAACAACGGCATCAGCACCATGATCGGGACAATCGTACCGAAGTCCTCTGGTGTCAATATTCGAGACAAAACGCCCGTTATCACAATGGAGATAACGATACCTGTATATTTGGCGATGGCGGTGTAAAACACCCCTGATACAAGTTGTTTTTTTATACTACCTTTCTCCACCTATCTATTTTTAAGAAGCGCATTTCACAGACAAATTTAATCAATTTATCGTGAAATGCGCCACAAAAAGAAGATATATTTCTTACTCCACAGTCACCGACTTGGCGAGATTACGCGGCTGATCGACATGGCAACCTTTATTGATTGCGATGTAGTACGCCAACAGTTGCAGCGGCACGCTGACCACAATGGGCATCAAGCAGGGTGTCACCACAGGAACTTCGATGCAGTAGTCGGCACAACTGCGCACCTGCGTGTCGGATTGACCGACCACCGCCACGATGCAGCCTCCGCGTGCCTTGATCTCCTCGATGTTGCTCGCCGTTTTGGCGTACATGGCATCGGGGGTGGCAATGGCTACCGTCGGCATCTCGTTGTCGATCAGCGCAATGGGTCCATGCTTCATCTCGCCTGCGGGGTAGCCCTCGGCGTGTATATAGGAGATTTCTTTTAGTTTCAATGCGCCCTCCAAGGCCGTAGGGTAGTTGTAGCCCCTGCCAAGATAGATGAAATTATGGGCATAGGTGAAAACTTTAGCGAGGTCGCGGATCTGCGCGTCGATTTTGAGCGTTTCGCCCAACACCTCAGGCAGAGAGAGCAATCCTCGCGATACTTCGTGGAAATACTCTTCGCTCACCGTGCCGCGCTCCTTGCCCACCGTAAGTGCCAACATCGCCATGACACATACCTGTCCCGTAAATGCTTTGGTCGAGGCAACCCCGATTTCGGGCCCTACGTGGATGTATGCGCCCGAATCAGCAGCCCGCGAGATCGACGAACCAACCACGTTGCAAATGCCAAAAACGAAGGCGCCCGCGCTGTGTGCCAACTCGACGGCAGCCAACGTGTCGGCGGTCTCGCCCGATTGCGAAACGGCAATCACGATGTCCTCGGCGTGAATGATCGGGTTGCGATAACGGAATTCGGAGGCGTACTCCACCTCGACAGGAATGCGGCAAATGCTCTCTATGAGTTGTTTACCGATCAGCGACGCATGCCACGAAGTGCCGCACGCGACCATGATGATCCGCTTGGCATTCACAAATTTATCGCCATTGTCGATCACCCCCGACAATTTGACATCTAAATTATCCGCATTCACACGACCGCGAATGCAGTCGACAATCGTCTTCGGCTGCTCATTGATCTCCTTGAGCATGAAGTGTGGATAGCCCCCTTTTTCGAGCTGCGAGAGGCTCATCTCCAGCTGCGTAATGTCAATTTTACCCTCTTCATTGTCGAGTGTCACGATCTTCAGCGGTGCTGTGCAGTTGATAACCGCCACCTCGCCGTCGTTCACATAGACAAAATCATGGGTATATTCGATGATCGAAGCGGCATCCGAGCCGAGGAAAAACTCCTCGTCACCAATGCCGACCACCATCGGACTGCTCTTGCGTGCGGCGATGATCTCGTTGCGATTACCCTTTTCGATAATGGCGATTGCATAGGCTCCAATGGCTTGTTTCAGAGCCTGCTGCACTGCTTCCAACAGCGTGCAATGGTTGGTCGTGCGGATATATTCGATCAAATTGACCAGCACTTCCGAGTCGGTCGTGCTGCGAAACGTATAGCCGTTTGCCGTCAACGCATCCTTCAGGGCGCGGTAATTTTCGATAATGCCGTTATGAATCAGGGCAATGT
Organism: Alistipes sp.; assembly: GCA_036658095.1. Lineage (GTDB taxonomy): Bacteria > Bacteroidota > Bacteroidia > Bacteroidales > Rikenellaceae > Alistipes. Next base: position 15,687 of record JAVXFC010000002.1, read on the forward strand.
TTTCCGATTCGGAGTAGTGGGGATGCGCATTGACATCGTTCGGCTCGCCGTGCGTTGCCCAGCGCGTGTGCGCGATGCCGATCGTGCCGTCGAGGTTTTTATCCTCGACGAAACGTTCCAAATTATTGACTTTGCCTTTGCATTTATAGACGCGCAACTCGCCCTCGTTGTTCACAAGCGCAATACCTGCGCTGTCGTAACCTCGATATTCGAGGCGATGAAGTCCCTTTATAAGAATCGGATAAGCCTGACGCTTACCGACATATCCCACAATTCCGCACATAGTTTTTTTATTTTTTTAGGTTGCAAATATAATAAAACCTGCGCGAAATGATGACAGAAAAGGCGGGATTTTACACCCGCCTTGTCATTTTTTTCAATACGCGTAAGAAGCTGTTTGAAACAGTGTCTTACTCTGCGAAATATTTGTAGAAATAGGGAATAGTCTCGATCCCTTTGTAGAACTGATCGAGTCCGTAACTTTCGTTGGGCGAATGGATTGCATCTTCCGACAGTCCAAATCCAATGAGTAACGATTTAATGCCGAGTATCGACTCAAACCCACTGATGATCGGGATCGAACCACCCGAATAGAAAGGCAGAGGAGCCTTGCCAAAAGTAGCGGTAATTGCCTTCTCAGCAGCCAGATAGGCGGGCATATCCATGGGCGCAACGTAGGGCATACCACCGTGTAGCGATTTGACCACCACCTTCACACTTTTAGGGGCAATCGCCGCGAAATGCTTCTCGAATAGTTTGCTAATTTCGTGGAAGTTTTGGTTTGGGACAAGACGCATCGAGATCTTGGCTGATGCCTTCGACGGGATCACTGTTTTTGTCCCCTCCTCGATGTAACCGCCCCAAATGCCATTCACATCCAACGACGGACGAATACCCGTGCGTTCGATGGTTGTGAAGCCCTTTTCGCCCTCCACATCGTCGATCGCAAGGGCTTTTTTGTACTCTTCAAGGCTGAAAGGCGCCTTGTTGAATGCCGTGCGCTCCGCATTCGTCAGCTCACGCACATCGTCATAAAATCCGGGAATGGTCACGTGACCATTCTCATCCACCAATCCCGCCACCAAACGTGCCAGCACATTCGCGGGATTTGCCACGGCGCCTCCAAACAGACCAGAGTGCAGGTCTTTGTCGGGACCAGTCACCTCGACCTCCATATACGCCAAACCACGTAGTCCACAGGTGATTGATGGCGTTTGCATCGAAATCATCGAGGTGTCGGACACCAATATAATATCCGCCTTGAGCATCTCTTTGTTCTGTTCGCAGAACCCATACAGGCTGCCCGAACCGATCTCCTCTTCGCCCTCAAGCATAAATTTCACGTTGCACGGCAGGCTCTGTGTTTCGCACATCGCTTCAAATGCCGCCACGTGCATAAATAACTGACCTTTATCGTCATCGGCGCCGCGACCCCAGATACGCCCCTCCTTCACCACGGGTTCAAACGGTTCGGTGTGCCACTCCTTGCGCGGATCGACGGGCATCACATCGTAGTGACCATAGACCAAGACCGTTTTTGCTTTGGGATCCACGATTTTCTCTGCAAAAACCACTGGATTTCCATCCGTTGGCATCACCTCAGCATGATCTGCTCCTGCCTTGACCAGTGTCGCCGCCAAATGCTCGGCACAACGTACCATGTCGGGTTTATGCTCCGATTGCGCACTGATTGACGGGATGCGCAATACCTCAAACAAGTCGCTCAGGAAGCGATCTTTATGATTGTCTATATACTCTTTTACTTTATCCATTATAGTAGTTAATTTTTAGTTAAAATATACATCTCTGCCAACTCGCCATCGATCGGTTTTTGATCGGCATCGAGCCTGCGTAGCCGATTTTCTTCGACTTTGAAATAGGTCTTCATCGTTGGTTCAATCAAGGTCAGCAAATTGTCGTTCACCGTGTAATCGCCTTTGGTCATAAACGCAGCATCTCGTTCAATATACGACTGATCGAGCGTGTAAGTCATATCCTCATTGAGTGTTAGCGTAGTTTCGATTCCCGGACAATCTGCCGCGGGGAATGTCCCTGTATAAGTTCCGACATAGTCGAGTGCATTTTGGGCATTGTGTACATCTACCTGATCTGAAGATTCAGATGCCGTTTGTATCTGATTCTTATTCTGTGTGTTACCACCGCAAGCGCATAGCATAAGTGCCATGACAGGAATAATAATTTTTTTCATTATTAATTCATCTGTTTTATAGGTTACATATCGTCTTGATTTCACCCATGATGCGTTGTGCCAAAGCATCGGCCTCCTCCATGGATTTCGCCTCGGTGTAGACCCGAATAATCGGCTCGGTATTCGATTTGCGTAGGTGTACCCAGTTCTCAGCAAAATCAATTTTAACGCCGTCTATATCGTTCACATCCTCATTTGCATAACGCGTCTTCATCTCGCGCAATACTTTATCTACATCAATGGCAGGTGTCAGCGCAATTTTGTTCTTCGAAGCAAAGTAAGCAGGGTAGCTCTTGCGGAGTGCCGTCATGGTCATGTTGCGTTGTGACAAATAGGTCAAAAACAACGCCACGCCAACCAGTGCATCGCGCCCGTAGTGCAGCTCAGGATAGATCACGCCGCCGTTGCCCTCACCACCGATCACGGCGCCAACCTCCTTCATTTTTGCCACCACATTCACCTCGCCAACCGCTGATGCATAGTACTTTCCTCCGTGGAGCTCCGTCACATCGCGCAACGCGCGCGACGAGCTGAGGTTCGAGACCGTGCAGCCCTTGGTGTGCGACAAAACGTAATCGGCTACCGCGACCAACGTATATTCTTCGACAAACATCGAGCCGTCCTCGCTCACAAAAGCCAACCGATCGACGTCGGGATCGACCACCACGCCCAAATCAGCCTTCTCGCGCACGATCACCTTCGATATTTCCGTCAGGTTTTCAGGGATTGGTTCGGGGTTGTGTGCAAACTCGCCCGTGGGGTCGCAATTCAGCTCAACCACCTCACAACCTAACTCACGCAAGAGCTTGGGAATCACCACGCCACCAATAGAATTGACCGCATCGACCACCACCTTAAAATGACGCTTGCGCACCGCCTCCACATCGACCAGAGACAGGGCTAACACCTGCCGAATATGCTCGTCGTTGTACGATTCACGCGAACGTACCTTGCCGATCGTGTCCACCGTCGGATAGTCGAAACTTTCGTCCTCGGCCAGCAACAACACACGCTTACCCTCGGCATCGTTCAAAAATTCGCCGTCAGCATTGAGCAACTTCAAAGCGTTCCATTGGCGCGGATTGTGCGAGGCAGTGATGATGATACCGCCGTCGGCTTTGTGTGCCGTGACCGCCAATTCGGTGCCGGGGGTGGTGCAAAGACCCACGTTGACCACGTCGGCGCCGCAGCCCAGCAACGTCCCTTCGATGAGGTTATTGACCATTTCTCCCGAAATTCGAGCGTCACGCCCCACAACAATGGTCAGCTTTTTGCCTTTACAACCTTCGGCAATGAAGCGCACATAGGCCGTTGTGAATTTAACAATGTCGATCGGGGTCAGGTTTTCACCTACGGAGCCTCCGATCGTCCCCCGTATACCTGAAATTGATTTGATGAGTGTCATATTTGCTTTGTTATACTTATATATATATGAAAAATCCTACTGATTGTTTTGTTATTCGATGTAAATATATTACTTTTATGCCAATTATGAAAATTTAATACGGACTATTATGAGAACCATTCCCTCTTCTGAATTGATTATCAACGACGATGGATCAATCTTTCACCTCCACCTCCGTCCAGAGCAGATAGCTGACATTGTCATTTTAGTCGGCGATCCGGGTCGCGTGGCAATGGTCGCTGATTTTTTCGACCATATAGAGTGTAAGGCTGCAAACCGCGAATTCAACACCGTAACTGGCACCTACAAGGGCAAGCGCATGAGCGTACTCTCGACAGGTATCGGCATCGGTAACATCGACATATCGGTCACAGAACTGGATGCACTGGCTAACGTCGACTTCGCTACCCGTCAGGAAAAAGCCGTAAAACGCCAATTAACCTTGGTTCGCTTGGGGACTTCTGGTGCCATTCAACCCGACATCAAGGTCGGCGAGGCTGTTTTTGCACGCACATCAGTCGGCTTCGACGGTCTGCTGAACTACTACAAAGGTCGCAACGAGGTGTGCGATTTGAAGATCGAACAGGCTTTCATGAAACATACAGGCTGGAACGAGCTGCTGCCCAAACCCTACTTCATCAATGCTGATCCGTCGCTTTGGGAGCTTTTCAAAGATGTAACCCGCGAAGGTATCACCGTTGCTGCCCCCGGATTCTACGCTCCCCAAGGTCGCTGGGTACGCCTCGAACCACAAGATATTCACCTCAATGAGAAGGTCGAATCGTTCAGCTACGAGGGACGTCGGATCACCAACTTCGAGATGGAAAGCTCGGCACTGGCAGGTTTAGCTGCCCTCATGGGTCACAAAGCTGCCACCGTCTGCACGATCATCGCGCAACGCATCGCCCTCGACGCTTGCACCGACTACAAACCCTTTGTGAAACGCATGGTCAAGACCGCTCTCGACAAACTCGCAACATTATAATTTAAGACAACACCCTATAATAAAAACAACAGAAAGATGAAATTTACAGTATCAAGTTCGGCTTTACTTTCGCTGCTGGCAACCACAGGCAAGGTCATCAGCAATAAAAATACGCTCCCTATTCTCGATTATTTCTTGATGGAGCTAAAGGGCAACACGCTCAAAGTCACCACTTCAGACCTCGAAACAACCCTCATCGGCTCGATCACGGTCGAAAGTGTCGAAAGCGAAGGAACGATCGCAGCACCCGTCAAATTGATGCTCGACTCGCTGAAGGAGTTCTCGGAGTTGCCGCTTACGATCGACGTGAACGACAAAAATTGGGAGATCTGCATCTGCTGGAAGAGTGGTTCGCTCTCGATCCCCGGAGCCAGCGCTGTCAGCTATCCGACGGTCCCCTCACTCAGTGCCGAGAAAAAAGAGCTGACGCTCGATGTTGATACGTTGGTCAATGGCATCAACAAGACCATTTTCGCCACAGCAGACGATGAATTGCGTCCCGTGATGAACGGTATCTTTATCAATATTTTACCCCAATCACTCATTTTTGTCGGCACGGATGCCCATAAATTAGTGAAATACGAAGCCGAACTCAACAATGCAGTCGAAGCATCGTTCATCCTGCCCAAGAAGCCCGCAAATCTACTCAAGTCGGTGCTACTCAAGGAGGAAAATGATATTACCGTAGGCTTTGACTCTAAAAATGTAGTTTTCAGCCTCAAGAACCACACGCTCGTGTGCCGCTTGATCGAGGGTAACTACCCGAATTACAACGCCGTAATCCCCAGCAACAACCCCAACAAGGTGTTGGTCGATCGCATCGAGCTGATGAATGGCATCAAACGCGTGGCGGTCTGCTCGAATCCCACAACCAACCTGATTCGCATGGACGTTGAAAACAATAGAATCAACCTCACAGCGCAGGATATTGACTTTTCGGTCTCGGCAAACGAGTCCATTACGTGCAATTACGAGGGACAGTCGATCTCGATCGGCTTCAAATCGACCTTCTTGGTCGAGATCCTTTCGAACATAGACACTTCAACTGTTGTGATCGAATTGGCTGATTCCACCCGTGCGGGCGTTTTCAAACCCGTCTACGACGACAAGCAGACGAGCGCTTCGCTGATGTTGCTCATGCCTATGATGATTAACGCATAGCGCTCAAAAACATGAAGTTAAACCTTAAACGTCCGATCATCTTTTTTGATCTGGAAACCACGGGTGTGGATACCGCGAAAGATCGTATTGTTGAAATTTCGATGGTCAAAATCATGCCCGACGGCGAGGAGATCACACGCACACGCAAACTGAATCCGGGAATGCACATACCAGAAGAATCGACTGCTATTCACGGTATTACGGACGACGATGTGAAGGATTGCCCGACCTTTGCTCAGGTGGCAAAGTCGCTCGAACAGTTCACACAAGGATGCGACTTCGGTGGTTTCAATTCAAACCGTTTCGATCTGCCAGTCTTGGTGGAGGAGTTCATGCGTGCAGGCGTGGAAGTGGATTTCAAACGACGTAAATTCATCGACGTGCAGAATATTTTCCACAAAAAAGAGCAGCGCACGTTGGTTGCCGCCTACCGTTTCTACTGCGACAAAGATCTGACCGATGCCCATTCGGCAGAGGCGGATACGCTGGCGACCTACGAAGTGCTGAAGGCACAACTCGATCGCTACACCGATCTGGATAACAACATCGACGTGCTGGCAGAATATTCGTCGCGTGGCGAGACGGTGGACTATGCAGGTCGCATTGTCTATGATGAGAAAGGGGTGGAGGTTTTTGGATTTGGCAAATACAAAGGTCGCTCCGTCTGTGATGTATTTAATTCAGAACCAAGTTATTACGCGTGGATGATGAATGGCGATTTTCCTCTTTATACGAAAAAAGTGATCACCGAATTACGTTTTCGCGAGAAGATGAAATCCGCAAAAGTGAAATAAAATTGTGCAATGAAGAAATTTTGTCTGTTAACGTTGTTGCTACTGTGTGTTGCCGCAGCATTTGCAATTGAAAAATCGCAAACAGTCGTAGTAATCAATGGATCTAAATTCTATGTTCACACCGTCAAAGCGGGGGAGACACTCTATGGAATCTCGAAAAGCTATGAGGTGGGTGAAAAAATTATTTTGGAATATAATCCAAACGCGGCGGCAGGTCTGAAGGTCGATGAGCGACTGAAAATTCCATGCACTGCCGACGAACCCGATCAGACATCAGACCGTAAACTGTTGAAGACTTTCGATATGCACTTCGTGGCAAAGGGCGAGACTCTTTACAGCATTTCACGGCGCTATTCCATTCCTATTCAGATTGTTATAGACGACAACCCGAACCTCGATCCCATCCACCTTCGCCTTGGCGAACGGCTCTTGATCCGTCGCGAAAAGCGAAGCACCGAGCCTGCATCGCAAGTGCAGACACAATGGGAGGAGTACCGCAACAATTTGAATAGCGTTGCCGAAGCGGGTACGTCGTATCACATTGTCCATGCGGGCGAAACTTTTTACGCATTGTCGCAGCGCTTCGGGATGACCGAAGAGCAACTTTCAACGATGAATAATGGTTTGCAAGCAGCTGATTTGAAGGCTGGTGCAATCATCAAAGTACCTTCATCGCCGAACACACAAACCGATTCGACTCTGATCCATGGTGTTTTGGCGGCACCTCAGGATACGGTGCAGACCCTGCGCGCCGATTTCAAACCGCTTCATCGCACGCAAATACTGAACGTGGCGCTCATGTTACCTATATCTATTACGGGTGCGGCAAACGCCAACTACCTCGAATTTTATCAAGGGTTCTTGTTGGGTCTCGACAGCGTCAAACGGCAAGGTTTTTCGGTACATTTAGACCTCTACAATACGGGGCGCAGTGTCGAAAAAGTGCGTACAATCGTCGAAAGTGAGGCGTTCAGCGACGTGGATCTGATCGTGGGTCCCGTCTACGAGGAGGCTCTCGAACCAGTATTGCAATTTGCTGAGCAGAAGAATATTCCCGTCGTCTCGCCGCTGGCAAATCTCACCCAAACCAATAGCGATGTTTTATTTCAACTCTCGCCCGCGCCCGAACATAAATACGACAAAATTGCCAATCTGATCGACGGCAGCAAAAAATTAATCTTGGTTTATGCGGGTTCGACAGACAAGGAATTCGAAGCTGAAATGCTCGATATGCTCGGTAGCTCCGAATACACAAAACATTATTTTGAGTACAACCGTAATGGCACAAGTAGCCTGACGTCGCTTTTGCAAAATGGGAATGACAACGTCTTTATCATAATGGCAGACAACGAGATAACCGTAGATCGTATTCTCGCAAGCCTCGCCTCGGCAAACACCAATATCATAGCTCGCGGAGCCTCGACGCCTCAATTTGTGGTGTTGGGTAACACCCGCTGGAACCGCTACAACAACATTGATCGCAATACGCTTTTCAAAGATAAAGTCATCTTCATCTCGACTTATCATGCCAAACGCGATGTGGCAATCATCCAAGATTTTGACAGTAATTACGTCCACGCTTTTGGCTCGCTACCAACCCTTTACTCCTACCGCGGCTACGACTCGGCAATTATTTTCTGCCCTGCCATGTTCGACGAAATACAATACGACATGGTCGGCAAAAGCTACACTCCGCTGCAAACCACCTACGATTTTGGTCCAGACGGAACCAAACTAAACCATATAAATCGCACGTGGACGCGCGTAAACTACAATACCGACTACTCAATAACGATCGAATAAACCGCCGAACAACCATGAGCAACATCCCTAACGCTATTCCTGAAAAAACGATCGAGCGATTGAGCGAATATCGTCGCACGTTGCTTGCTAGTCACAAGCAAGGTATCACCCACATTTTCTCGCACGTACTTGCTGGTATTCATGGCATTACAGCCGTGCAAGTGCGACGTGACTTGATGCTAATAGGCTTCTCCAGTGACACAAAAAAAGGCTACGACGTGAAGGTGTTGATTGATTTCATCAGCGACATTCTGGACAGTCACACGCAAATGAATATTGCGGTATTAGGCATGGGTCACTTGGGGCAAGCAATCACAAAATATTTCAACAGCAAAGGGCTGAAACTAAAAATCACAGCTGCCTTTGATGTTGATCCTGAGAAGGTTGGCAAAACTATCGACGGCATTCCTTGTTACTCGATGGATCACTTCGAGGAGACGGCAGGTGAGAAAGAGATCAGCATCGTCATCGTCTCCTCACCCACGAAAGTTGCTCCGCAGTTGGTCGTTCCGATCATCAATGCGGGCATTCGCGGTGTTTTGAATTTCACCTCCACACCGCTAAATTTTCCGCAAGGCATCGTAGTCGAAAATTACGACATCACCACGTTGCTCGAAAAGGTTGCCTACTTTGTCAAGGAGAGCGACTTTAACGCATAGAGATCATGAGAATTTTTTACGGCTTTGACCACCTTCCACACTTTGAACATCCGAGTGCTACCGTCGGCTCATACGATGGTGTACATGGAGGTCATATGACATTGATTAACAGCGTTGTGGAGAGTGCGAAAGCACAGCATGGCGAGAGCATTGTACTCACTTTTGATCCACATCCTCGCGTAACCCTTGGGTGCGCAGAGGGGCTACAACTGCTCACTTCGACCGAAGAAAAAGCACTGCTGCTCGAACAGGCGGGCATCGACAATCTGATTGTCATTCCGTTCGACCACGCCTTTAGCTTGCTGACGCCCTACGAATTTGCACACGACTATCTGATTGGTAGAGTGGGTGTTGAAACCCTTGTCGTGGGTTACAACCATCATTTTGGTCACGACAAAGAGGGCAATTTCGACTACCTTGATCGTCTGCATGACCAATTTAATTTTCATGTATTGAGAGTGGCGGAGTACGATTCGGAGTCGGAAAAAGTAAGTTCAACAGTTATCCGACGGCTCGTCGAACGTGGCGAAATGGCACACGCTGCGCGCATGATGCCACATCCGTATTTACTTATAGGTGAGGTCGTTGACAACACGATTCACATTGCAGAACCCCTAAAACTATTGCCTCCAGCAGGCATCTACAACGTGATCATAAATGGCGCTTCAGACCAGCTGACCATCACCGCCGACGGCTCTCTTCGAACCAACGCAACACTTTCCGCAGGGAAAGTCATCATAACCTTCAAATCATGATTACATACGACTGCAAAATCCGAGTTTGGTACAAGCACACCGATCAAATGGGCATTGTCCACCACTCCAATTACATCTGTTATTTCGAAGCCGCGCGCAGCGAATTCATGCGTGAACTGTGCGGAATGTCCTTCGCCGAGGTGGAACAACGCGGAATTATGATGCCGATTTTAGACGTGTCGTCCAAATATCTACGTCCAGCCTATTTCGACGAGTTACTCACCGTTCGCATCTCGATCCGCGAATTGCCCATGGCGCGCATCACCTTTTACTACGAAATTTTCAACGAGCGCAACGAGCTGCTCAACACGGGATCAACCACCCTCGGTTTCATCCACAGCGACACGCGACGTCCCTGCCGCTGTCCCGAATGGTTCATGGAGATGCTAACAGCTAAGTGGCTGTAAAACAAATAGAAAGAGAGCCGCTGCAAACATATTTGCAGCGGCTCTCGCACATTAATCTACGTATTTACTTTTCGATCAACGAAATGCTACGCTGAATAAACTCCGTCAGATTCTTGCCTTTCAACATCCCGTTAGATAGCAACGCAAGGTCGATGATCTGCTTCACAAGTTTATTTTCACGACCGATCTCCGTCAATCGAGTAGTGCGCTCATCGCGCAGAGTGACGATTTTCTTCGACAGCTCCTCGCGCGTCGCCTTCTCCTCGGCGGTGAATTCCTCCTCTTTTTTGTCCTTCACCACCTCGTCGAAACGCTTTTCTTCTGCCACAGCAGCGTCAATTTTCTTCGTCACGCTCTTCAATTTGTCGCCATATGCCTTCTCAGCATCGTCCAAAATGTCGATAACGATCGGGTTATTTCCATTCACCGCAATCGTGAAATTGTCGGGCATCTGACCGTAAAACTGGCTCATGCCGTCGTTGCCGCTCATGGCAGCCATCTCCTTCATTCGCCGCATAAATTCATTTTGCGTGATGACCACAGGTGCCGAATCGGCAGCCATTGCCTCAAACGATATACTATACTGAATTTTCTCATCCTTAGGGAGTTGGCTCTCAAATACAGGACGCAAAACCTCTTGCTGCACCTCCGTTAGTGCCATTTTCAAATTTTCCTCTTTCGGAATCAACTTGTCAATCACGTCGCTGTCCACACGCGCAAAACGACACTCTTTGTGCTTCGACTCAAACCAGCCAATGTAGTGATTATCAAGCTGTCCGCCCATGTCCAGCACATCGTATCCCTTGTTGCGCGCCGCCTCCACAAACGAACCTTTCTCGATCTGATCGTCCACATAGAGATAGACAACCGTCTTATTTTTATCGGTCTGATTTGCCTTCACCAACTCATCATACTCTTTGGTAGTGAAGTACTTACCGTCCACATTTTTCAGTAACATGAACTCGGCAGCTTTCTCTGCAAATTTTTCATCGGTCAGGATGCCATACTGAATAAAAATCTTTAGATCGTCCCATTTTGCCTCATAATCGGCGCGCATCGTTGTGAAAAGTTCGTGTAAACGGTCGGCAACTTTGCGGGTGATATAGCTCGAAATTTTCTTCACATTGGCATCACTTTGCAAGTAACTACGCGAGACGTTGAGCGGAATATCGGGAGAGTCGATCACACCATGCAACAGCGTCAAATACTCAGGCACAATACCTTGCACCTGATCTGTCACAAATACTTGATTCGAGTAGAGCTGAATTTTATTCTTTTGAATCTCAAAATTATTATGGATTTTCGGGAAATAAAGAATACCTGTCAAGTGGAACGGATAGTCGATATTGAGGTGAATCGAAAAGAGCGGATCTTCGCCCATGGGGTACAACTCATGATAAAATGTTTTGTACTGCTCCTCCGTGATCTCGGCGGGCTTGCGCGTCCACAGCGGATCGGTGTCATTGATGACATTTTCCCGCTCTGTATCGACATATTTGCCGTCCTTCCACTCTTTGACCTTGCCAAAAGCAATCGGAATAGGCAGGAAATGGCAATATTTGCGCAGTAGTTCCTCGACTTTTGTCTGTTCGCCATACTCCAAGCAATCTTCTGACAGGTGCAATACGATGGTCGAACCTCTATCATGAGCATCTTCCGTCTCTTGCATCTCGAATTCGGGCGAACCCGTGCAGCTCCAATGTACTGTTTTCGCACCCTCTTTGTACGAACGCGTGAAAATTTCCACCTTGTCAGCAACCATGAATGAAGAGTAAAATCCAAGACCAAAATGACCGATAATCGCCTGATCCTTGTATTTTTCCATAAACTCTTCCGCTCCCGAGAAGGCGATCTGGTTGATGTATTTATCCACTTCATCGGCTGTCATGCCCACACCGCGGTCGACCACCGTGAGTGTTTTTGCCTCTTTGTCGACTGACACACGAACCGTCAAGTCGCCCAATTCGCCTTTTGCTTCGCCTATCGACGCTAACGTCTTGATCTTTTGCGTGGCATCCACAGCATTTGAAATCAGCTCACGCAGAAAAATCTCGTGATCCGAATACAAAAACTTTTTGATTACGGGAAATATATTTTCCGTTGTAACCCCAATTTTTCCGTTTTTCATATCTATTATTGCAATTTAATTGATTCTTTTATCTATACGATCAAACGGTGTGCCACGCCCTTTTTTCTGTCATAATGGCAGTCACCGACTGACAATTCAGGCAACACAGCTCGGCACCGACAGTTCAAGACAAAGAACGCCGTGAAATTCCCTCACAAGAATTTCACGGCGCACAGTCCGCAACAATCTGTATTACAGATTATTAGAGTAGTTTTTCGAGTTTTTCAACAAGATCGCTTTTTTGACAAGCGCCCACCTGTTTGTCGATCAATTTGCCACCCTTCAGGAAGATGACGGTTGGGATATTGCGCACACCGTAGTTCATCACGATGTCGTCATTTCCCTCTACGTTGCACTTGCCAACAATGGCTTTACCCTCGTATTCCTTCGCAATTTCCTCGACGAACGGGGTGATTGCGCGGCAAGGACCGCACCATTCTGCCCAAAAATCAATTACAACGGGAAGCTCCGAAGAAATGATCTGCTCATAATTCTCTTTTGTGATTTCTAATGCCATAACTGTAAGATTTTAAGTTTATTATAGGTTTTTATGTAATAGAATACTTGATAAAGTGGTCGTCAAGATACGAAACAAATCCCGAAGTTAGCCCAACTTTGTACGATTTTGAATAAAGTTTAAGTGCCACCTGCGCCTCGCGGTCGTAGAGATTCAGTCGCAGCAGGGTAGAGCCTTCCGACTCTTTGACCTTGGCAGTCAGCTCCTTAATCAAGTCAGTAGTCACCTCTTCGATGGGCAGCTGCACGTTCATCTCTTTGATCATCGTGTCCCGCATCTCCTGCAACTGCACCATAGATATAATTTTCAGTTCCAACTCATTTTCGTTGTAAGGACGAACCTGCACCTTGGCGCGAATAAATAGAAAATAGTTCACAAACAGGTACTTTCTAAAATTTTCGTAATCCTTGCTATAAAGGGAAAATTCGTGCGTACCATTGTAATCTTCGAGCAGAAATTTGCCCCAAGGCTTACCTGTTTTAGTCATCAGATTTTGCACGCCCACCACCATACCTGCCACAGCAATTTCCTGACCGTTGAAGTTCGCAAGATTATCTAAATCAGATAGTTGCGTCTTACACATGTGGCTTATAATGACGCTATACTCATCCAACGGATGCGCCGAAAGATACAATCCTATCATCTCGCGCTCCTTGGTCAACGTATCCAGCTGCGACCAATCGGCACACGAGGGGACGACGGGCGGTTGAATATCTACATCACCGCCACCGCCGAACAAACTCTGCTGGGCATTATTTTTCTCTGCTTGGTAGCGCTGCCCGTAGCGAGTCAGCTGCTCGATGAAGGTCACACCGCTGGTGTCTCGCTGATCTGTGCCAAAAAATTTGTCACGTGCAAAGCCAGAAATGGAGTCAAAACCTCCCGCATACGCTATGTTTTCCAACGACTTACGATTTACAACGTTGTAATTAATGCGCTGCATAAAGTCGTATATATCTTTGTATCTTCCGTTTGCCTTCCGTTCGGCAATCAAGCTGTCCACGGCTGCTTCTCCAACGCCCTTGATGGCTGCTAATCCAAAGCGCACATCGCCCGCCGTGTTCGACGAGAAATTGCGCATCGACTCATTAACATCGGGACCTTTCACATTGATACCCATGCGCTTACACTCACTCATATAGAGTGTAATTTGCTTTATATCTGTTAAATTTCGGCTCAGCAACGCCGCCATAAATTCCGAAGGATAATGTGCCTTCAGATAACCTGTTTGATAGGCAATATAAGCATAGCAGGTCGAGTGAGATTTGTTGAAGGCATAGGATGCAAATGCCTCCCAGTCGCCCCAAATTTTGTCACAAATTTTCTCGTCATGCCCCCGTTCGCGACAGCCATCGATGAATTTCGGCTTCATCTTATCCAGCACCTCGCGTTTTTTCTTACCCATCGCCTTACGCAGCGTGTCCGCCTCGCCACCCGTGAAGCCCGCTAATTTTTGCGAGAGCAACATGACCTGCTCCTGATACACCGTAATGCCGTAAGTATCATTCAGATACTCCTCCATATCGGCGAGTTCGTAGGTTACAGGTTCCTGCCCCAATTTACGCGCAATGAACTTAGGAATGTACTCCATAGGTCCGGGACGGTAGAGTGCATTCATCGCGATCAGATCCTCGAAACGATTGGGTTTCAGGTTGCGAAGGTGCTTTTTCATGCCGGGCGACTCAAACTGGAACAGTCCCGTTGTGTCGCCGCGCGCAAATACCTCATAAGTCAAATCGTCCAGCAATGTAATCGCATCTATGTCTATATCAACGCCATGCACCTCTTTGATGTTGTCCACCGCATCCTTGATGATCGAGAGGGTGCGCAACCCTAAAAAGTCCATTTTGATCAGACCAATGCTCTCCACCTCTTTGCCTTCGAACTCCACCACACTCAAATCAGCATCTTTCGCCACCGCCATGGGGGCAAAATTCTCCAGATCGTCCTGACCGATGATCACACCACAAGCGTGTACTCCCGTCTGACGAATCGATCCTTCGAGCTTCTCAGCATATTTCAACGTATTACGGATCAGCTGATTAGGCGACTCGCGTTCGGCCGCTAATTCGGGTGATTCTTTGAAAACAAAATCAAAAGGTGTTTCGCCCTTTTTCTTGTCAGGCGTCACCTTATCGGGAACTAATTTCGAAAGGCGATCACTCTCCTTGAGTGCCAATTTCTGCACGCGAGCCACATCTTTGATTGCCATTTTTGGCGCCATAGTGCCAAATGTAACAATCTGAGCCACACGTTTTTGTCCATATTTTCGCACGCAATATTTCAACACTTCCGCACGTCCATCCTCATCGAAATCGACATCGACATCGGGCAGTGAGATTCGTTCGGGATTCAAGAATCGCTCAAACAGCAGATCGTATTTCAGTGGATCTATATTCGTGATTTTCAGTGAGTAGGCGACCACAGAACCCGCCGCCGAACCACGCCCCGGCCCCACCGACACACCCATTTCGCGCGCCGCACGGATGTAGTCCCACACAATCAGGAAGTAGCCCGGAAAGCCCATCCACTCGATCGTGTCCAACTCATATATGATGCGTTTCTCGACCTTTTCCGTCCATTCATTGTCGGGATAGCGCTTATGCGCCCCCTTGTAGGTCAGGTCTTTAAGGTAGCAATATTGCTTGGCTACCATTAATTTATCATTCAGATCTTTATCGCCATCCGCCAGCAACTCCAGCTCTTCCACGCTCTGACTGGCGGCAATCTTCGACAGCAACTCCTCCTCTTTTATCTTCTTGACAAATGAGGTACGCAACTCATCGAAAGGAATTGGGAAATCTTCGGGTGGCGCGAAGTTAGGCATCAGCGGAGCGTGCGTCAACTCGTACATCTCCACCTTATTAGCAATCTCGACCGTAGTAGCCAGCGCCTCAGGATGCGCCGAGAAGAGCGCCGCCATCTCTTCGGGCGACTTGAGGTATTCTTGGAACGTATAGCGCATCCGCTTCGGATCGTCCAGATCGCGCCCCGTATTGAGGCAAATCAGGTGATCGTGGGCGGGCGCATCCTCGGCGAGGATGAAATGCACGTCGTTCGAACAGATATATTTTATTTCGTATTGCGCCGCCAAATTCAAAATGACCTTGTTCACGCGCAGTTGATTTTCGTATACATCGGCATCTTTCTGCGGCTCACCCGAATGGTGCAACTGCATCTCCAGATAGTAGTCGTCGCCAAAAATACCCTTGAACCACTGCACCACGCGCTCCGCCTCTGCCAAATCGTTGTGCATGATCGCCTGCGGCAGCTCGCCACCCAGACACGCCGAGCAACAAATCAGCCCTTCATGATACTGTTCGAGCAGCTGTTTATCAATACGCGGTTTATAATAAAACCCCTCGGTGAAGGAGTAGGAGACCATTTTGCAGAGGTTGTGGTAGCCCACGAGGTTCTTAGCGAGCAGGATCAGGTGGTCACCCGCCTTCTCGTCCTTATCCTTCTCAAACCGATTTTTCACCACGTAAACTTCGCAGCCTAAGATTGGTTTGATTCCCGCATCTTGCGCCGTGTCGTGAAAGTTCTTCACGCCATACATATTACCGTGATCGGTGATCGCAATCGCCTCCATACCAAGAGCTTTGGCACGTTTTATTAACGGTTTCACCGCTGCGGCTCCATCGAGAATGGAGTACTGCGTGTGAACGTGAAGATGGACGAAATCGGGCATTTTTGTGATGTGGGTTTGTAAATCGAAACAAAGATACAAAAAATTTCTTGAAAAAATTTCGGCAATAAGCTTGCACATGAACAAGAAAATGCTTAATTTTAGATCACAAACATAAACCACTCACATCATGAAAGAGACAACATTAGTCGTAGTGGCAGAGTACAACACCATTACCGAGGCTGAGATCACGAAGTCGATCCTCCAAAGTGCTGGCATCAAGTCCACCATTCGCAACGAGTATATGTCGACCAACTATCTTGGCGCCATACCCGCGCAGATTATGGTCAGCGACTCGGACTTTGAACTGGCAAAGAAGCTGCTCCAAAATCGCTAAAGCGACCTTTTATCGAACAAAAACCCCGTGAGCATATACTGCCTGCGGGGATTTTTTAGCTTAGAAACTGTTTGAATTTTATTTCAGAGCTATTTTCGTTTCACAAAGGGCAGCTCCTCACTGCATTACTCATTCCAAATCTGCCACGATGCTTCGGCTTGCGCCTCGAACATCGTCTGTCCACCCAAAATATGGGCGCCGCGCTGCTGCCCATAGTCGAGAAACGAGGTCAGCACGGGGTTGTAAATCAGATCCAAAAGGTAGTGATCGGGGGTGATGAAGGCGTAGGGTATGCGGGGTGCTTCGTCCACATGAGGGAACATCCCGACGGGTGAAGTGTTGATAATCAGACGATGCGCCTCCACCTCGTCGCAGGGTAGGTTATCGTAGGTGAAATTTCCTTTTGCAGGATCGCGCGACACCAGATCGAAGGCGATGCCCATTTCGCTCAGCACATATTGCACCGCCTGCGACGCTCCGCCCGTGCCGAGTACGAGCGCTTGCTCAGGTATCTGCTCTTCCAACAGCTCCGCGAGTGCTGCGCGCACCCCCACCACATCGGTGTTGTAGCCCGTCAGTTGGTCGCCGTCGCGACGCACGCAGTTGACAGCGCCAATCCACTCCGCCTCCGTCGAAAGACGGGTGAGGCGGGGAATAATCTGTTGTTTGTAGGGAATGGTGACGTTAAAGCCGCGCAGATCGGGGTTTGCAGCCAACATCGGAGGCAGCTCGTCCATAGCTTTCAATTCGAAAATATCGTAGCGAGAATCGGAAATCTGCTCGTGCGCGAATTTTGCTTCAAAATAGCGCGCCGATGCCGAATGAGCCAGCGGAAATCCAATCAGACCATATTGCCTCATGACCGTTTTTTGAGAACCATAGCACCGATCAATTCCACGGCATAGATCAGCAAAAATCCTAATATGCAGATTGTTATGGCAAGCAACACTTGCGAATCAACCCCTGTGGCTACCGTGAATTGGTGCGGTGTAACGTTGCGTTCGACCAGCGGCAGCACCTCGCCATGGCTATTAATATAGGTCTCTACGGTCTCTTTCCATGGCCAAACTTTGTTCAACGAACCGATCATGAAGCCCATAAGCAGCGTAATCGTACAGTCGTGCCAATGTTTGAGTAGCCACGACAGCAAGTGCGAGAAGGAGATGATACCCGTGACAGCACCCAAAACAAAGATGATAATAATGGGGATATTGAAGTCGCCAACAGCCTGCATAATATACTGATACTTACCCATTAGCAACAGGATAAAGGCACCCGAAATGCCGGGTAGAATCATGGCGCAAATAGCTATTGCACCCGACAGAAACAGGAACCACCACGCATTGGGGGTCTCGGTCGGCGACACCACTGTGATCCAGTAGGCGATCACGATACCCGCAATGAACGAGATCACCGTCCGCACATTCCAATGCCCCACTGAGCGGGCGACCAGCAGCGACGAGGCGATGATCAGACCGAAAAAGAAGGACCAAATTTCGATCGGGTGGTACTCCAAAAGATAGGTCATCACGCGCGCCAGCGAAAAAATGGAGATCGCGACGCCCAATAAAACCGAAAAGAGAAAATTACCATTGATATGCCGCCAGAAATCGCCAAAGCGCAACATGGCTATCATTTTGAATGCTTGTACGTCGACTTTTTTAATCGAGTTGATCAATTCTTCGTATATTCCTGATATAAAAGCAATTGTACCGCCAGAAACTCCCGGCACAACATCTGCCATACCCATAGCACAACCCTTCAGGATCAGCACAATGTATTTTGTAATATTCATAAATTTCGATTTTTCGAGTGTAAAGATAGTAAAAAAACAGAACGTGCTTATTGCTTGACCAAATTAATTGCTGCCACCGCAGGCTCTGTCGCCCAATGCTGCAAAACCTCCACAGCGCGCTGATAGGTTACTCGATCAGCATCGTTCACGATGCGATAAAAGGCATCAATGCCGTATAATCGTTGCGCAATATTTGCACACAAATGCGTTTCCAACAACTCTTTAGACTCTTCAAACTCACCTGCTACATAAGGTACATCACGAGCAACCCCCAACGCTTTCAAAGCCTCCCATTGCTCGTCTGCCAGTGCAAATTTAGCGGCAAAATCAGTGAACGTGGGGTAGTCCTTGATGAGTTGCGTGCGCTGCGAGTCGAGCAAACTGATGACATATTCGTTCACCACCCCTCGACGCATAAGTGCTATCAGATAGGGTGTTACGCCCGTAGTGTCGATCGCAATCTCCACGTCGGGCGTGATGCCTCCGCCGCCATAAACTGGGCGCCCCACACGCAATGTCTTATATATAGGTACATCCTTATGCAGGCTATCTTTCTGACTACCAAAGCGTTTGTAGTGATCCATGTAATATTCGTCACGCTTGCCTTTTTCGTAAGGACGCTGAATGACCCGTCCCGACGGGGTGTGGTAACGCGCCACGGTGAGTCGTATTGCTGAACCATCAAAGAGGGCTATTTGTCGCTGCACCAGTCCTTTACCAAAGCTTGGACGTCCCACAACAATCCCTCGATCCCAATCCTGCACCGCGCCGGCGACAATCTCACTTGCCGATGCGGAACTTTCGTCGAGCAACACCACCAACCGCCCCTCGGTAAAGGGTCCATCAACAAGAGCTTTGAACGAAGTGGCTGGAATGGCGCGCCCCTCGGTCGAGACGATCAGCGCCTCCTTGGGCAGGAAAAAATTTGCCATTTCTATCGCCTGATCGAGCAATCCGCCGCCATTGCCGCGTAGGTCGAGCAGCAAACCGTCGATTTTGCCAAATGTATCAAACGCCTTGTAAAATTCGTGCATCGTTGTGCGCCCAAAACGGTTGACCTTGATGTAGCCCGTTCGCGAGTCGATCAGGTAGGCAGCATCGACCGTATTGAGCGGTATTTTGTCACGTATAATATTGAATACTAATTGTTTATCTTCACCATGCCGCACCACTTCAATCTGCACTTTCGACCCCGTTTTGCCGCGCAGATACTTCGGCACATCGGTACGTTTGAAACCCACCGCGCGCAACGTGTCGATGCGTACAATACGATCGTTGGGCAGCACCCCCACGCGTTCGGCAGGACCACCAGCAATGGTGTTAACGACAATCACTGTATCTTGCAATACATTGAACTCCACACCGATACCGCTAAATTCACCGTCAAAACTCTCTTGCACGCCCTGCATTTCGTCGGCACTCAGATACGCCGAATGCGGATCCAATTCGTCGAGCATTCCGCGAATTGCCTCCTCCACCAGCGGCGTCATCGCCACTTCGTCCACATAGAGACCGTTGAGATAACGATAGACCTGATTGAACTTTTGCAACTGCGTCATCGCCTCGCTTTTCGGTGCAGTCTGCGCCTTTAGAAAAAGCGGACAACAGCAAAAAAATATAATTACAAACAGTTGACGCATAATATTTTACATTTTCTTACTTGATGTGTTGCAGCAGGTCGCCGAATGTCACTTGCAACTGCTCTCCCGAACGCATATCTTTCAGTGTAACCACGTGCTGCTCCAGCTCTTGACTGCCGATGATCGCCACATAAGGTATCTCGCGACGATTGGCATACTCCATTTGTTTTTTCATCTTTGCATTTTCGGGATAGATCTCTGCCGAAATTCCCGCATCGCGCAATACGCGCAGCTGCTGCAACGAGGTCAGCTCCTCCTCTGCACCGAGGTTGACAAAGAAGACTTTCGTGGTCTGATTCGCCTCTTCGGGAAAAAGATTCAGCCCCGTCATCACGTCATAGATGCGATCCGCGCCAAACGAGATGCCGACGCCTGATGTATCGGGCATTCCAAAAATGCCCGTCAGATCGTCGTAACGTCCACCGCCACAGATTGATCCAATTGCATAATCGAGAGCTTTCACCTCGAAAATAGCTCCTGTATAATAGTTCAAACCACGCGCCAACGAAAGGTCGAGTTCGACCTGCAAGTCGATCGACAAACGTTTCAGATAATCGAAAATCGTTTGCATCTCAGCAACTCCTTGCAGACCAATTTCAGAGCCACCAATCACATCGCGTAATTTATTTAATTTCTGATCATTATCACCACTTAACTCAAGTATTGGTTGCAGCATATCGAGCGCTTTATCATCCAATCCTCGCTCCCGCAATTCTGTCCGAACGCTCTCAATTCCTATCTTTTCGAGCTTATCAATAGCCACCGTAATATCGACCATTTTATCGGCATGACCAATAGTCTCCGCAATACCGAAAAGGATCTTGCGGTTGTTCATCTTCAGCACCACACGGATCTTGAGCGCACGAAACACGCGCGCTACAATATCCACCAATTCTGCCTCGTTGAGCAGTGATCGTGAGCCAATTACATCCACATCGCACTGATAAAATTCGCGATAACGCCCCTTCTGTGGACGATCTGCGCGCCACACGGGTTGAATCTGGTAACGTTTGAAGGGGAAGGTCAGTTCGCCTTGGTGCTGCACCACGTAGCGCGCAAAAGGAACGGTCAAATCGTAACGCAGCCCCTTTTCGCAAATCCGCGATGCTTGGCGCACCTCACCCTCAGCAAGATTGGCAGCGTAGTCACCCGAATTCAGGATCTTAAAGAGCAGTTTATCACCCTCATCACCATATTTACCTAACAGCGTTGTGAGGTTCTCCATCGAAGGCGTTTCGAGCGGCGCATAGCCGAAAAGACGAAACACGCCACGAATGGTATCAAAAATATACTGACGACGCATCATCTCGGCTGGCGAGAAGTCGCGCGTACCTTTAGGAATGGAAGGTTTCTGTGCCATGGTCTTATGCCAATAATTTTTTATATTTGATTCTATGCGGCTCGGTGTCAACGCCTTGCGCGCGTTTCCAAGCCTCATATTCGCTGTATGAACCTTCGTAGAATACCACCTTCGAATCGCCCTCGAACGAGAGGATGTGGGTAGCAATACGATCGAGGAACCAGCGGTCGTGCGAAATCACCACGGCACACCCTGCGAAGTTTTGGAGACCCTCCTCGATAGCGCGTAACGTATTGACGTCGATGTCATTGGTCGGCTCATCTAACAGCAGCACATTACCTTCTTCCTTGAGTGCCAACGCCAAGTGGAGGCGATTGCGCTCGCCACCCGAGAGCATTCCACATTTTTTCTCTTGATCGGCACCCGTGAAGTTGAAGCGCGCCACATAGGCACGCGACGGAACCTGACGGTTGCCCAGCGTGATCAGGTCGCTACTCTGCGAGATGACCTCGTAAACGCTCTTTTCGGGATCTATGGATTGATGTTGCTGATCCACATACGCCAATTTCACGGTCGGACCTACGCGGAACGTCCCCGAAGTGGGTGTATCCAGCCCCATGATCATGCGGAAGAGGGTAGTCTTGCCCGTACCGTTTGGCCCAATGACGCCCACAATACCCGCAGGTGGAAGCGAAAAATTCAGATTTTCGTACAGCACTCGGTCATCGAACGCCTTCGACACATCGTGCGCCTCGATCACCACATCGCCCAAACGGGGCCCGTTGGGGATGAAGATCTCCAATTTATCATCTTTCTGCTTGGCGTCCTCGTTCATCATCTTGTCATACGCCGACAGACGCGCCTTGCTCTTGGCGTGGCGTGCCGAGGGCGACATACGCACCCACTCCAACTCGCGTTCGAGGGTTTTGCGTCGTTTCGACTCTTGTTTCTCCTCCATAGCCATGCGTGTGGTCTTCTGCTCAAGCCAACCTGTGTAGTTGCCCTTCCACGGAATACCCTCACCGCGATCGAGTTCAAGGATCCAGCCCGCCGCCTTGTCGAGGAAGTAGCGGTCGTGCGTCACGGCGATCACCGTACCCTTATATTGTTGCAGATGTTGCTCCAGCCAGTCGATTGACTCGGCATCGAGGTGGTTGGTCGGCTCATCGAGCAGCAGCACATCGGGCTGTTGCAACAGCAGGCGACACAGCGCCACGCGGCGACGCTCACCTCCCGACAGCACCTTGACGATCTGGTCGGGTTCGGGACAACGCAGCGCATCCATCGCCCGATCCAGCACGCTGTCCAGCTCCCAACCATTCACATGGTCGATCTGTTCGTACAGCTCGCCTTGGCGTTCGATCATCTTCGCCATCGTGTCGTCGTCCATCGGTTCGCACAGCTTCTCGTTGATTTGCTCATACTCTTTGAGCAGTGCCACGGTGGGTGCGCACCCCTCTTCGACCACTTGACGCACCGTTTTGGTATCGTCGAGGTGGGGTTCCTGTTCGAGGTATCCCACCGAGTAACCGGGGACGAAGACCACCTCGCCATCGAAATTTTTATCGATGCCCGCGATGATCTTCATCAAGGTTGATTTACCCGAGCCGTTCAGACCGATGATGCCAATCTTGGCACCATAGAAGAACGAAAGGTAGATATTATTCAGTACTTTTTTCTGATTGGTGAAGGTCTTGCTCACGCCGACCATCGAAAAGATTATTTTCTCGTCTGCCATTTTATTATTTTTATATCACGGCAAAGATACAAAATATTTTCGAGAAAACAGGGTCTTTTTAGAAGCTGTTTGAATTTGTTACCGAAGTTATTTTAGAGCTATTTTTGTCTCGGTTTTTGTCCTGCAAATCCTCATTTA
>JAVXFC010000003.1:0-38749 GCA_036658095.1 Alistipes sp.
TCGTAGAGGGTGCCGTCCACATCCACTTGCCCCGCGCCTTTGAGTCGCCCGAAGCCGTTGATCAGCTCTATGTTGTTCTTTTTGAGCAGAAATTGCACACCCTTGCTCATGGTCTCTGCCACGCCGCGTGAGCGCGCTACGATCTTTTCGAGGTCGGGACGCACCTCGCCCACCTCCAGCCCGTAGTGGGCTGCGTTGGTGCAGTAGGTGTAGACTTGAGCGCTTTTCAACAGTGCTTTCGTGGGAATGCAGCCCCAGTTGAGACACACTCCGCCTGTCTCGGCGCGTTCGATGATAGCTACTTTTTTGCCTAACTGTGAGGCGCGGATCGCAGCCACGTATCCACCGGGGCCGCTACCGATTACGATGATGTCGTATCTCATATTTTTATTTATTTAACTACTCTCAATATTTCGCCGTTGTCGGAGGCAACCATGCGTTTCCATTTTTCATTGTATCCGGGTTGCTGAATACCTGCGGGGATGTCGCGTCCGTTGCCGTTGTCGATGAATCCGTGTTCGTTCTCTACTTTCACGTTGCCGTCGATGAATTTGACGAGCAAATAACGATCCAATTCCGACCAGCGATCGAAGAGTTGTTGGGCGGTTTTGACCGAGAAACGGGTCAGCTCCTTGGTGCGCTTTGCGGGTGACGAGAGGGCTACGGTGGCGTCCATTTGCTGTACGCGCTTGAGCTGCTCGTTCTCCCATGTGTCGCTGACTTGGCGCACGACGGGTGCTACCCTATTATAAAATAGGTATGCGAAGTTGGTCACGCGATTGAAGAGCCAAAATGCCGAGGTGGGCGAATAGCTGAGCATCGAGCCGTTTTCCAAGCTGAAGCACTCAGGCACGGCGGTCGAAGAGCAGTAAATAGGTGTCAGACAAGATGTTGCAGCATCGTCCACGCCAAACCACAGGATGCCCATATCGTCGGGTAGCTGTGGACGTGCTTGCGCCACAAACCAGAATGCCGTCTGCTGTGTGGCTGTTGCGCGCTCGTTGGTGTAGGTCACGCCGTCCACTTCGAAGTCCATCGGACGCCAGCGGTAGGGGCAGGCGTTGCCGCCAGCACCCGCATCGGTGGTCATATCCAAGGGTGTACCTTCGTAGTGGTCGCGCATGGCGTCGAAGATATTTTTGGGTGAAACGAGGGTGCGTGGTTTGACCCACAGTGGCATCCGATTGGTGGCGTTGTGTCCCATGGCGTAATCGAGGTACTGATCCATGTCGTCTGCCACGGTGCGGAAGAATGCCCATACGCGCGCTTCGCAGCCACGCATGGAGCTAAAGTCGAGGGGTGCATAGGCCTCGCAGAAGCTGAAATCGGCATCGGCGCCCTTGAAGTAGCCTTGCTCGCGCGCAAACGTGATCACGTCGGGTGCATAGAGGCAATTTGTGGGGTCGTTGAGCGGAAAGGAGGTGATGCGTGCTTGGTTGGCATGTCCGCTGACGTAGCCGTCGGGGATGCGTCGTGCCACCCAAACGATGCCTTTGCGGCTATTTTTGCCTTGTGCATCGAGCTGCATTCCCTTGCCAATCAGCTCCATGATCCACGCTTCGTTGCGATCGGCAATCGAGAAAGATTCGCCGCTCGACATATAACCGTAGGTGTTTGCCAAATCGGCAATCACCTTGATAGCCTCGCGCGCGGTTTTGGCGCGTTGGAGGGCGATGTAAATCAGTGATCCATAGTCTATTCGTCCTGTGGTGTCAACCAATTCGTGGCGACCGCCATAGGTGGTTTCGCTGATGATGAGCGAGTGTTCGTTCATGTTGCCTATGGTGCTGTATGTCTGTTCAACCTGCGGAATATCACGCAGATAGCGTCCTGTTTCCCACTCGTAGACGGGCAACATCGTGCCTGCCTTGTAGCGCTCTGCGGCGGTGTGGCAGAGGGCGCCGTAGAGCCAATGCGAGTCGGAGGAGTAGGTCACCATGATAGATCCGTCGGTCGAGGCTCCTCGGGTGACGATGAAATTTGTGCAGGCCTGCGTTGTGCCGTAGGCGAAGACACCGCTGAGAACGAGAATAAATAGGCGTTGAAGTTTTTTCATTAGGTTTAGGTTTAATCTTTGCAAAGATAATAAAATTGCGTAATTTTACGCATCAAAAAGTAAGAAAAATGGCTGTGAATTGCGAATTATCGAACGTGAAAAGTACACTTCCTGAGGGAGTGACGCTCATCGCGGTGTCGAAAACCCACCCCGTAGAGGCGATTATGGAGGCATACGATGCCGGTCAGCGGCTCTTTGGCGAGAATCGTCCGCAAGAGCTGGTGGCGAAATACGAGCTGCTGCCCAAGAATATCGAGTGGCACATGATTGGTCACCTGCAAACCAACAAGGTGCGGGCGATTGCCCCCTTTGTGGCGATGATCCACTCGGTGGATAGCGTGCGGCTGGTGGAGACCATTCAAAAAGAGGCAGCGCGCTGTGAGCGTAAAATTCAGATACTCTTCGAGATACACGTGGCAGACGAAGCGTCAAAATCGGGCTGGGCATTCGACGAATTGCTCCAATATGTGCGTACCATGGCCCTTGCGCAGATGCCCAACGTGCAGGTGCGTGGGGTGATGGGTGTGGCAACCAACACCGCCGATGAAGAGCGTGTGCGGCAAGATTTCGAGACCCTGAAACGTGATTTCGACCTCCTGCAACCCCTCTTTGGCGCCCGTTTCGACACCCTCTCCATGGGTATGTCGCACGATTATCCGCTTGCCGTGGCGTGCGGTGCTACCATGGTGCGTGTGGGGTCGTTGATCTTCGGCGAGCGCGATTATTCTCTCGTAAAATAGTTCATCCATGAAGATAGGATTTATTGGTTTTGGCAACATAGCGCAGGCGCTATCTGCTGGTTTTGTGCGAAGTGCCGCACTGCTGCCCACCCAGATTGGGGCGTGTGCGCGCGATTGGGCGAAGCTGCGCGCTCATACCGAGCCGCAAGGATTCAACCCCTTTGGCTCGGCGGCGGAGTTGGTCGCATGGGCTGATGTGGTGGTGGTTGCCGTCAAACCGCACCAAGTGGCGGAGGTGCTGACACCGCTGCGTGAGCCGTTGGCGCATAAAATTGTGATCTCGGTGGTTGCGGGCTACCCTTTCGATCAGTACGAACTGCTGCTCAAAAATGGCACGCACCACCTAAG
Organism: Alistipes sp.; assembly: GCA_036658095.1. Classification (GTDB taxonomy): domain Bacteria; phylum Bacteroidota; class Bacteroidia; order Bacteroidales; family Rikenellaceae; genus Alistipes. The sequence goes on from JAVXFC010000003.1 coordinate 3,145, forward strand.
TATGATTCCGAATACCCCGGTCTCGGTTTGCGAGGGGGTGCTGGTGTGCGAGCGACGACACTCCTTGTCGGATGCTGAATATGCGCAGATCAGCGCGTTGTTCTCGCACGTGGGGCTGGTGATGCCTGTTCAGACGGAGCAGCTGGCAATCACAGGGACGGTCTGCGGATGTGGTCCTGCCTTTGCGTGTCTGTTTATGGAGGCGTTGGCAGATGCGGCTGTGAAGCACGGCGTTGCGCGTGCCGATGCCTACCGCATGGTCAGCCAAATGTTGGTTGGTACGGGAAAATTGCAGTTAGAGACCGAGCAACATCCTGCGGTGATGAAAGATGCGGTCTGCTCACCTGCGGGAACAACGATTGTCGGAGTTGCGGAACTTGAACGCATGGGATTCCGCGCGGCGGTGATTGCGGCGGTGGATGCCATTGAGCAGAAACGGGATTGAGAAGCGCCGTGCTGATGTGAAAAAAGGATGCAGACCTCCGCAATGGGGTCTGCATCCTTTTTGTGTATGAATTTTTGCTCGGCTATTTCACGCGGAGCGAGCGACCTAATTGCAACGTGGTGGTGGGTTTGATCCTGTTCAGGGCGCAAATTTTCTTGACCGTCGTGTGGTACTTGGCAGCCAAGTGGCTCAGGGTGTCGCCCGAACGAACCTTGTGAACTTTTTTGGAAGCTTGGGCGCGTGCCGCAGCTTTCTTGGCGGCTTGTTTCTTGACAATCTCCTTCTGCTCTTGCTCGGCGCTGTTCACCTCTTCGTTAAAGTCCTCACCTGCTTTGGAGTTGATGTTGAAGAACGATTTTTTCAGTAAGAAGGTCTCGCGGCACAGCAGTCCCTTCTCGAAGTCGATCAACCGTTCGGGGTCGAATGACTGTCCGTAGTAGCGCGTTTCGAAGTGCAGATGTGGACCTGTGCTGCGACCTGTCGAGCCGCCCAGACCGATCACCTGCCCTGCTTCGATCCATTGATCGCACGTCACCAAGCGTTCCGAAAGGTGACCATAATAGGTCTCCAGTCCGTTGTCGTGGCGCAGGATGATCAGATTACCATAGCCGCCGCCGTTGTATTCCGAGATACGCACGCGACCGCTGAAAGTGGCGTAGATGGGATCACCCGTGTGTAGCGACAGATCGACGCCTTGGTGGTGGTGACGACGGCGCATACCGAATTTGCCGCTGTCGCGGATCTTTCCCATGATCGGGTAGTGGTAACTTTCGAGTGAATCGACCAGCTCGATGACCACCGATGAAGGCATGGCGGAGAGTTCGGCATTGCGGTATGGGAAGAGGTTCTTGGTGTCCCAGTATTTTTCGAAAATGGTGGTGTCCTTCGCGATCTCGCGATTGCGGATATATTTCCACGTGTTGTCGCTGTACAGAATCACCTGTATGGCATCGTTGGAGGTTGCCAGTGTGTCGATCACGATCAACCCCTCGGTGCTGAAGGTCGATTCGACGAAGCTTTGTTTGGGGGGGGTCTCCGAGTCGGCACTCTCTTCGATCCGCTCGTCGTCGGGTGCGCCGTTGTCGAGGAGTGTTTCGTCTTGGGCTGTGGCTGTGAATGCCGTCAATAGCGAGGCAAGCAGCGTACAGGTAATGGTTTTTAACATATCTTTTCGATTTATTATTTTTTCATGTATTTCTCAGCGCATTCGAGTGCCGCGTAAAACTCCTCGCCGAAGCGACGAATGATCGGTTCGCGGAGGGCTTTGTAGACGGGAATACCCAGCTTTTTGCCGCATTGGCGTGCCGTGCCACAGACGTTCCAGCGGTGGTAATTCAGCCCGATACTCTCGTTCGAGAACTTGATGAGTCGAATGGGATAGAGGTGGCACGAAATAGGTTTGCGGAAGGGGGTTTTACCTTCGCGCCACGCCTTTTCGATGGCACATAAGGTCACCCCATCTTGTTCGTAGGCATAGGCGCAGACCGTCTCGCGGACCAAAGGCGTTGTGCGATCGCCCTCTTGGTCGATCACCATGAATCCTTGACTTTCAATGGCTTCGATGCCTTCGGCGGTCATGTAGGGGCGGTAATTGGCATATTCAGTTTCGAGCGTTGCGACCTCCTCCTCTTCGAGGGGCGCACCCGCATCTCCCTCGACACAGCAGGCACCTTTGCACTGCGAAAGATCGCAGGCAAAGCACTCACGCAGCAGGTCGGCAGAGATGATTTTGTTGTCTATTTCGATCATCATTTGCACGTGTCGGCGATAATGATGTCATACAATTCTCCGAGGGTCATCCCCATGGTGCGCACCTGTTTGGGAACGATGCTACCCCCGCTCATGCCGGGGATCGAGTTGACCTCGATCATGTAGGGATGTCCGTCGTCGGTGACGATGAAATCCACGCGCACGATACCCGAACAGCGGCACGCTTTGTAGGCTTCGAGGCTCATGCGATTCAACTCCGCCTTCACCTCAGGGGTGATCTCGGCAGGGGTGATCTCTTCCGAACTGCCCGCGGTGTATTTGGCTTCGTAGTCGAAGAATTCGGTTTTCGAAACGATCTCCGTGACGGGAAAAAGGTACTCCTTGTCGGCAGCAATCATCACCCCGCACGCCATTTCGCGCCCCGTGATGCACTCCTCGATCAGGATCTCTTCGCTCTCGGTAAATGCTTGATTCACAGCCTCGGTAATCTGCTCGACGCACTTGACTTTCGTCACGCCAAACGACGATCCACTGGCATTGGGCTTCACAAAAAGCGGTAATCCCAATTGCGCCACAACGGCTTGTGCATCCACCCGATCACCTTTGTGAACGAGTATCTCGCGCGCAAGGTTGATGCCGCGTCCTGCCACGGCGCGCTTGGTGGTGATCTTGTCGAAGGTGACCACCGACGAGGTCATCGAACACGACGAGTATGGCACGCACATCATGTCGAGGTAGCCTTGTAGCATTCCATTCTCGCCCGGTGTGCCGTGGATGATGATCAGTGCGTAGTCGAAAATTTTCTTTACGCCGTCGATTGTGATCGAAAAATCGTTTTTATCGACCTGCCATTGGTCTCCGTTGGCTGTCGTGTGGTGCCAGTCGCGGTGGTGCAGATCGACCAGTGTGATGTCGTATTTGGTGTGGTCGAGTGCCGCCTCTATTTGTGCTGCACTTTGTAGTGCAATCTCCCTTTCCGACGAGTTTCCGCCAGCCAAGAGGGCAATCTTAAGTTGTTTCATGAAATTGATTATGGATTGTAAATGTCTTTGTATCGGAATGCGAGAATTTCTTGCACCATGCCTGCAAATTCGCGCGCTTCGCGATGCTCGGCGTCGATGCGCAGTGCGGCGTTGAAGTCGTTGAGTGCCTTGCCCCACTCGGCATGGCGGTAGTAGAGTTTACCCCGCTCGACATAGGCGATCACCGTGGCTTCGCCCGCCTCGATTTGTGAGGTGAGTGCTGCGATGCGAGCCGCTGGATTCCACAGCTCTTTGGCGCATATGTAGTCGGCTACCCCACTGCAAACCTGCGTGTTGATCGGTTCGCCATGTTCTACGGCTTCGCGGATGTGGGTCGATGAAAAATCGCATAGCGGAGCCTCGGTGAGCAGCGTAATCTGATCGCAAAACTGATCAATCACCACCTCCCGACGGGGGTATACATATATATTATAGTGTCCCACGATCTGGTCGTAGTCGCGCCAACGGTTGAGTTGCTGTACCAAATCGGCGCCCATCAAGATCGAAAAAGTCATGTCGTGGGCGTGGGTTTGTTGCAGATAGCGCAGCGTTTGAATGGTGTAGGAGGGGCGATCGAGCAAGAATTCGACCAGTGAGGCTTTGATCCGTTCGGGATAGCGTGAAGCGGCGCAGGCGATCTCCGCCATTTCGAAGCGATCCATGTCGGGCGCCAGTTCGTCGGCGTTTTTGAGCGGATTTTGCGGCGAGACCACCAAAGCCACCTCGTCGCATAGGTTGTGTTCGACGGCATATTCAGCCAAAGCGATATGCCCGTTATGCACAGGGTTGAAAGATCCGAAGTAGAGCAGTATGTTTTTCACCGTTTTTATTGAATGAATGTATGGATAATTTCCGTGGTTTCGCGCACGGCATCGTCGAGGCGGTCGTTGATCACAACGTGGTCAAATTCGGGCGCTCGGGTGATCTCGAACTCGGCTTTGGCAACGCGGCGGTCGATCACCTCGCCACTATCTGTGCCACGATGTTCGAGCCGAAGGCGCAACTCTGCGATCGAGGGCGGCATGATGAAAATGGCGCAGGCGTCGTTGCCGAAGATGCGTTTGAGGTTCATGCCCCCCACCACATCCACATCGAAGAGGATGATGTTGCCCTTTGCCCAAATGCGCTCCACCTCGCTGCGCAGCGTGCCGTAGCAGCAGCCCGCATAGACCTCCTCCCACTCCACAAAGCGATCTTCGTTCGCGGCGCGCTGAAACTCCTCCTGCGAGAGAAAATGGTAGTCGATGCCGTTGCGCTCGCAACCGCGGGGTGCGCGGCTGGTGGCTGAGATCGAAAATTCAAATTGCGGAAAGCGCTGGAGTAGCTCTTTGACGATCGTGGTTTTGCCCGATCCGCTTGGTGCGGAGAATATGATGACCTTGCCCACCTCGTTATAGGATATTGAGAACTTGTTCTTTGATCTTCTCCAGTTCGTCTTTCATCTTGACCACGAGAATCTGGATGTTTGTTTCGTTTGCCTTCGAACCCATGGTGTTGATCTCGCGACCCATTTCTTGGGCGATAAAGCCGAGTTTGCGACCCGATCCCTCCTCCTCGGAGGCAACTTCGCGGAAATATTTGCAATGGTTGGTCAGGCGTACTTTCTCCTCGGTGATGTCGAGCTTTTCGAGGTAGAAGATCATCTCTTGCTCCATGCGATTCGAATCCACGTCGACCTGCAACTTGGCAATGGTATCCATGATGCGCGCACGAACGGTCTCGGTGCGAGCCTGCTCGTAGGGGGTCACCTCCTGCTTGTAGGTGTCGATTTTGTCGACCCGTTTGAGTAGGTCGGCAATCAGAATCGCCCCCTCTTGCAGACGGAACTCATCGAGGTGGGCGATCGCCTGTTCGGTGGCGGCGATAAGTGCCATGTGTTCCTCGTCGGAGATCGTGTCGCTTTCGGTTGAGACCACATCGGGCAGTCGCAAAACCGATTGCATCATGGCTGCCGAGAGGGTCGGTCCCCCAAGATCGCCGCTCATCTGATTTTTTTTGCAGATTTCGGTCAGCTCCTTAAAATAAGAGGTGAATGCCTCTCCATTGATGTGTGCTGAGGTTTGGGTGGCTGATGTCTCGACGTTGACAAAGATGTCGACTTTGCCGCGCAGCAGCCCTTTGGCGACCAGATTGCGGAGATCGTACTCCGAGCGGCGGTAGATGGCTGGTAATTTAAGGTTCAGATCGAGCTGTTTGGAGTTCAAAGAGCGTAGCTCAACAGTGATCTTTTTATGGTCTACACAGACCTCGCCTTTGCCGAAGCCCGTCATTGATTTTATCATTTCGCGTGGAGATTAAATTTTGGCAAAAATAAGAATTTTTTTTCGGAAGAGGAAATAAAGCCCCTATTAATTGCACTTGCGCCCTTATAAAATACAAAGGAACTCTTTTGTGAAAATTTATTTGTCTAAGTGTTGGTTTTTTTCAGAATAACTTTATATATTTGTCTACTCAAAACTAACAATTTGCAACCAAAACACTATAAACTAATACGAATTTATCATGACAAAACACAATTTCAACGCGGGACCTTCTGTCCTGCCACAGGACGCTATCGAAGCTGCCGCTAAAGCGGTTCTTGACTTCAACGGTTCGGGTCTCTCGATCCTCTCTATCTCTCACCGTACGAAGGACTTCGATGCTGTAATGGCTGACGTTGATTCGCTCTTCCGTGAGTTGCTCAACATCCCCGAAAACTACAAAATCATCTTCTTGGGTGGTGGCGCAAGCACGCAGTTTTTCGAGGTTCCTGCCAACTTCTTGAACAAGAAAGCAGGCTACATCAACACTGGTGTATGGTCGAAAAAAGCAATCAAAGAGGCAAAGCGTTATGGCGATGTTCAGGTTTTGGCTACTTCGGAAGACAAAAACTTCAGCTACATTCCTAAAGGATTCAACATCCCAACCGATTTGGATTACCTCCACATCACAACCAACAACACCATCTACGGTACGGAGTATCACGAGGACATCACCTCACCTGTACCCTTGATCGCTGATATGAGTTCGGATATCCTTTCGCGCCCAATCGACGTGACGAAATATGCGATGATCTATGGTGGCGCTCAGAAGAACTTGGCTCCTGCAGGTGTTACCTTCGCTATCATCCGCGAGGATCTGCTGGCTACCGTTACACGCGACCTGCCGACAATGGTTAAATACAGCACCCATGTTGAGAATGATTCGATGTTCAACACTCCTCCCGTATTCCCTATCTTCGTTCTGTGTGAGACCCTGAAATGGGCTAAGAAGATCGGTGGCGTGAAGGAACTCTATCGTCGCAACGTGGAGAAAGCTAAATTGATCTACGATGAGATCGAGCGTAACCCATTGTTCCGCGGTACAACGGCTGTTGAGGATCGTTCGCTGATGAACATCTGCTTCATCATGGCCGAGGGCAAAGAGGCTCTGGCTGACAAATTCATGGAGTTCTCGAAGAGCAAAGGCATGGTTGGCCTGAAGGGTCACCGTCTGGTGGGTGGTTTCCGCGCATCGTGCTACAATGCACTGCCCAAAGAGAGTGCTGAGGCTTTGGTTGCCTGCATGAAGGAATTTGAGCAGATGAACAAATAATTTTTAAGAATTACGATAGCACGCGTTTTTACGGTATGAACGTGAAAACGCGTGTTGTCGAATTTTACATTTACATAAAATACCTATCATGAAAGTATTGATCGCAACGGAAAAACCGTTTGCAAAAAAAGCAGTAGACGGCATTAAAGCAATTCTTGATGCAGCTGGTTTCCAGACTATTATGCTCGAAAAATATACAGAAAAAGCACAATTACTGACCGCAGTGGCTGATGTAGATGCGATGATCGTTCGCAGCGACAAAGTGACGGCTGACGTGATTGACGCAGCGAAAAACCTGAAAATCGTGGTTCGCGCGGGTGCTGGTTACGACAACGTGGACGTGGCTGCTGCTACGGCTCGCAAGATCGTCGTGATGAACACACCGGGTCAGAACTCGAACGCGGTAGCTGAGTTGGCTTTGGCAATGATGATCTTCGCAGCGCGCAACCAATTCACTCCCGGTACAGGTACTGAGATCATGGGCAAAACACTTGGTGTTCACGCTTTTGGTCACATCGGCAAATTGGTCGCTAAGAAGGCAAAAGCAATGGGTATGAACGTCATCGCTTACCACCCTTCGATCACCGACACGGCTATTTTCGATGCTGCTGGCGTGAAGAAAATCGACACAATCGAGGAGTTCTATGGCAAATCGGACTATCTTTCACTCCACATCCCCGCTACCGAGCGCAACAAAAAGTCGATCGGCAAAGAGCTGTTGATGTTGATGCCCAAGGGTGCAACGTTGATCAACACGGCGCGCAAAGAGGTTATGGATGAGGCTGGTTTGATCGCTGCTATGACCGAGCGTGAGGATCTGAAATACATCACCGACATTGCTCCTGAGGCAAAAGACGAAATGGCTGAGAAATTCGGCAAACGCTACTTCGCATCTCCCAAGAAAATGGGTGCTGAGACCGCTGAGGCAAACCTCAATGCAGGTTTGGCTGCTGCCAACCAGATCGTTGACTTTTTGAAAAACGGAAATACTTGTTTCCAAGTTAATAAGTAGAAGTTATGGTAAGAATCAAACCTTTTTGCGGCATACGCCCTCCGAAAGAATATGCTTCGGAAGTTGCGTCACGTCCCTACGACGTGTTGAACTCCGCAGAAGCACAGAAAGAGGCTTCGGAACGTTCGTTGCTTCATATCATCAAACCGGAGATCGACTTCCACCCTATTGCTGATGAGCATTCGGAGCCTGTCTATCAGAAGGCGGTTGAGAACTTCATGAAATGGCGTGCCAACGGCTGGTTGAAACAAGACCCCGAGGAGTACTACTATATTTACGCGCAAACCATGAACGGTCGCACGCAGTATGGTTTGGCGATGTGCTGCCACTTCGAGGATTACCTCAAGGGTGACATCAAGAAACATGAGCTTACGCGTCCCGACAAGGAGGAGGATCGTATGATGCACGTCCGCAACCAGCAGGCGAACATCGAACCCGTATTCTTCGCCTATCCCGACGAGGCTGAGATCGACAAGATCGTGGCTGACTGGGTGAAGGATCACAAAGCAGAGTACGACTTTACGGCTGAAGACGGCTTTGGACACCACTTCTGGGTGATCAACGACAAGGCGGTCAACGATCGTATCACAAAGTTGTTTGCTGCTGTGCCTGCGCTGTATGTTGCTGACGGTCATCACCGTACGGCTGCTGCTGCGCGCGTAGGTCAGGAGTGCATGAAAAATAATGCACACCACACTGGCAACGAGGAGTATTGCTACTTCTTGGCGGTAACTTTCCCCGCAAGCCAACTGCGCATCATCGACTACAATCGTGTTGTGAAGGATCTGAATGGGTTGACTCCCGCTGAGTTGCTGACCAAGTTGTCGAAGAATTTCGACGTACAGGAAAAGGGCAAGGCGGTCTACCACCCCACGTGTCTGCACAACTTTGCGATGTATCTCGACGGTCAATGGTATAGCCTGACAGCGAAAAAAGGCACGTTCAACGACAACGATCCGATCGGTGTGTTGGATGTGACGGTACTCTCGAACTTGGTACTCGACGAGATGCTCGACATCAAGGATTTGCGCACTTCGAAGCGGATTGACTTTGTAGGCGGAATTCGTGGTCTTGAGGAGCTTCAACGTCGTGTGGACAGTGGCGAGATGAAGGCGGCTTTCGCCCTCTACCCCGTCTCGATGCAGCAACTCATCAACATCGCCGATACGGGCAACATCATGCCGCCGAAGACGACTTGGTTCGAGCCTAAACTGCGCTCGGGTGTGGTGATTCACTCGTTCGAAAAATAATCTGATAAATTTGCACGAGACCGAACTCCCTTTGTGTTCGGTCTCTGCACTTTATTTTGTTGGATCTTTTGTTATTATTTTATGACGATTTGTTTTAATTAATAACAGATTTCCCAAATTTTTTTATACATTTGTAAGCAACTTACAATACAAACGGCATTATGGCTAAAATTAAAGGAACTATCATTGTCGATAATGAGCGTTGCAAGGGTTGCGGAGTCTGTGTGGCTTCGTGTCCATGTGATGTACTCAAATTATCGGTCGAGGTAAACAGCAAAGGATACTCTGCGGCTCAGATGGCTAATCCCGACGCCTGCACAGGCTGTGCATCGTGTGCAGTTATTTGTCCTGATAGCTGTATCACGGTTTATCGTCAAAAATTTGAATAAGCTATGGCAGAGAAAGAGGTAAAATTAATGAAAGGCAACGAAGTGATCGCTCATGCAGCGATTCGCTACGGTTGCGACGGCTATTTCGGCTACCCCATCACTCCGCAATCGGAGGTTATGGAGACCCTTATGGAGCTTAAACCTTGGGAAACATCAGGAATGGTGGTTCTTCAGGCTGAGTCCGAAATTTCGTCTATTAATATGGTATATGGTGGCGCATCGACAGGTAAACGTGTCATGACGTCGTCATCAAGCCCCGGCGTGAGCTTGATGAGCGAGGGCTTGAGCTACCTTGCAGGTGCTGAGCTTCCGTGCTTGATCGTCAACTGCCAGCGTGGTGGTCCGGGTCTGGGTACGATTCAGCCTTCACAGGGTGACTATTTCCAAGCCTGCAAAGGTGGCGGTCACGGTGACTTCCACTTGATCGTCTTGGCGCCAAACTCGGTGCAGGAGATGCACGACTTTGTGGCTGACGCATTCGATTTGGCATTCAAATATCGCAACCCAGCAATGATCCTCGCCGACGGCGCTATTGGTCAGATGATGGAGAAGGTGGTGCTTGCACCACAGCGTGATCGTCGCTCGAATGAGTCGATCGCCAAGGAGTGCAAAACATGGGCTACGTATGGCAAACCCGCCGATCGTGATCGCAACGTGGTCACTTCGTTGGAGTTGAAGTCGGAGATCATGGAGCAGATCAACCTTCGCCTGCAAGCCAAATACAAGGCTATGGAGGAGAACGAAGTACGTTACGAGGCTATCGACTGCGACGACGCAGATTATGTGATCGTGGCGTTTGGTTCGTCGGCTCGTATTTGCTCGGCTACGGTCGAAATGGCTCGCGCAGAGGGTCTGAAAGTAGGTCTGCTGCGCCCAATCACACTCTTCCCCTTCCCCAAGAAGGTGCTGGCTGATTTGGCGAAACGCGGCGTGAAAGGCTTCCTTTCGGCTGAGTTGAATGCTGGTCAGATGGTCGAAGATGTGCGCTTGGCTGTGAACGGGGTCGCACCCGTAGAGCATTATGGTCGTCAGGGCGGTATGTTGTTCGCCCCCGATGAGGTGCTTGTAGCATTGAAAGAAAAATTGATTAATAAGAAATAAGACTATGGCAGAGGTTGAAATCAAAAAAGAGAATCTGATTTACGCCAAACCTAAGCTCATAACTGACAACGTCATGCACTACTGCCCCGGTTGTAGTCATGGTACAGTCCACAAATTGGTGGCTGAGGTTATTGAGGAGATGGGCTTGGAGGAGAAGACGATTGGCGTCTCTCCGGTCGGCTGTTCGGTATTCGCCTACAATTATATCGATATCGACTGGATCGAAGCAGCTCACGGTCGTGCGCTGGCAGTCGCTACCGCAGCGAAACGTTTGCATCCCGAAAATCTGGTCTTCACCTACCAAGGTGATGGTGACCTTTCGGCTATCGGAACGGCAGAATCTATTCACGCTGCGGCTCGTGGTGAGAATGTGGTTGCTATCTACATCAACAACGCAATCTACGGCATGACAGGTGGTCAAATGGCGCCTACTACCCTGCTGGGTATGAAGACCGCTACGACTCCTTACGGTCGTGATCCCCGTCTGAATGGCTATCCTTATAAGATTGCCGAGATGATGGCGCACCTCGACGGTACAACGTTCATCACGCGTCAGAGTGTGCATACACCTGCCAACGTGCGCAAATGCAAGAAGGCAATTCGCAAGGCATTTGAGAACTCAATGGCTGGCAAGGGATTTTCACTCGTGGAGGTCGTTTCGACCTGCAACAGCGGTTGGAAACTCTCGCCCGTGGCATCGAACGATTGGTTGGAGAAGAATATGCTTCCATTCTATCCGCTGGGTGATATTAAGGACGTAAAATAAGAGAAGACAGATATGAAAGAGACTTTGATTATTGCAGGATTCGGAGGACAGGGTGTCCTTTCGATGGGAAAAATCCTCGCTTACTCAGGTGTAATGCAGGATTGCGAGGTCACATGGATGCCCTCTTATGGTCCTGAGATGCGCGGCGGCACGGCAAACGTGACGGTGATTATCTCGGATAAGAAAATTTCGTCGCCTATTGCGCACGAATTTGACACGGCAATTATCCTGAACCAGCAGTCTATGGAGAAATTCGAACCCATGGTGAGAGTTGGCGGAACGTTGATTTACGACACAAACGGTATCACTCGTCATCCCGTGCGTAAAGATATTTCGGTCTACAAGATTGACGCAACGGCTGAGAGTGCTCGTATGGGGCAAGCCAAATTGTTCAACACGATGATTCTTGGTGGCTACTTGAAAGTGTGTCCCGTGGTGGCGTTGGAGAATGTGATGGTTGGTTTGAAGAAATCACTTCCCGAGCGTGCTTGGAAGATGCTTCCCGAAAACGAGAAGGCCATTCTTCATGGCGCAGAAATTATCGAGAAAATTCGATAATAGAGCATTTAGCATAGAAAAGGGAGCGGATATCCGCTCCCTTTTTGTGTTGTATGACAATTTGTTTTATCGGAATGTATAGTCGTTGATCTCGCGCAGCCCCAGCAACAGGTCGTGAACCGACATCCGCTTTTTACCCGCTACTTGTAGTTCGTCGAGGACGATCCAGCCGTCGGCACACGCCACGCGAATGAGTGCGCGGTTGTCGCTTTCGAGCGTGCCATGTGGTGCCGTATGTGGCGCAGCCTCGAAATGTGCGGCGAAAATTTTTGCCGAAGACTCCTCTGCCCCCTCCTTGTACATCGCACTCCACGCTGCGGGATAGGGCGAAAGTCCGCGGATGAAGTTGATGATTTGATGCCCTGACTGCTGCCAGTTGATGCGGCAATCCTCCTTGAAAATTTTGGGCGCTGGACGGAGTGTCGCCTCGTCCGCATCATCCTGCACGATAGGTGCCGTTTGTCCCGCGGCGATTTTATCCACTGTTTGGGTGACCAGCGTCGAACCGATGTTCATCAGCTTGTCGTAGAGCGTGCCGATGGTGTCGTTGGGGGCGATTGGAACGTGAATTTGTCCAATAATTGCCCCTTTGTCGATCTCGTGATTGAGCAGAAAGGTTGTTACGCCCGTCTCTGGTTCACCATTGATGATCGCCCAGTTGATCGGTGCTGCGCCGCGATATTGCGGTAATAGCGAGGCGTGAAGGTTGAACGTTCCCAACGCGGGCATTGCCCAGATCACCTCGGGCAACATTCGGAAGGCGATGACGATCGCCAAGTCGGGATGCAGTGCCTCCATGGCAGCGACAAACTCAGGCGCTCGCAACTTTTCGGGTTGCAGAATTGGCAATCCGAATGTGCGAGCTGCGATTTTCACGTCGCTCTCGTGCATTTTCTGTCCGCGACCTGCGGGTTTGTCGGGTGTCGTGACCACGGCAACCACGTTGTAGCCCTCCGTGACCAACGCACGCAGCGAGGATACGGCAAATTCGGGCGTACCCATAAATACGATGCGTAGTTGTTTAGCGTCCATGGTCTTCGTCGAATTTAGGCGTGTTTACAAAGTCCTAATTTATGGTTCATGCGCAGCTCTTTTGTCTCCAAATAGCTGAGGTTGAATTTGTTAGGCTCAATCAAAATAGGGATAATCTCGTCGATGTAGAGTCCATAGCCCTCCAATCCTGCGCGTTTGAGCGGATTGTTGGTCATCAGACGCATATGTTTGATGTTCAGCTCGCGCAAGATGCTGGCACCGATTCCGTAGTCGCGTTCGTCAATTCCAAAGCCCAATTTCACGTTGGCGTCTACGGTGTCAAGTCCCTCTTCCTGAAGCTTGTAAGCCTCGATCTTATTGAACAAGCCGATGCCGCGACCCTCTTGATTGAGGTAGACAATCGCACCGCGACCCTCTTTCTCGATCATGCGCATCGACTCGTGGAGTTGCGCTCCACAGTCGCAGCGGCATGAACCCAGAATGTCGCCCGTGGCGCACGACGAATGGACGCGTACAAGGAGTGAATCATCCTCGTTCCACTCGCCTTTGGTGAGTGCAATATGCTCTAAACCATTGCTTTTCTGGCGAAATGCCGTGATCTTGAAGTGACCCCACTCGGTGGGCATATCGGCGGTGGCGCCCATCTCGACGATCGACTCCTCTTTGAGGCGGTAGGCGATGATGTCGGCAATGGAGACAATTTTGAGACTGAATTTTTTGGCGATCTCCAGCAACTGAGGCAGGCGTGCCATGGTTCCGTCTTCGTTCATGATTTCGATCAGCGCACCTGCGGGTTGCAGACCTGCCATGCGTGCCAAATCGACCGCAGCTTCGGTGTGTCCCGGACGGCGCAGCACCCCTTTCTGACGTGCGCGCAAAGGGTTGATGTGTCCCGGACGCCCCAAATCGGCGGGCTTGGTCTTCGGATCGGCAAGGGCGCGGATCGTGGCGCAGCGATCGTGAATCGAGACTCCTGTGGTGCAACCTTCGCCCAGCAGGTCGACCGTTATGGTGAACGGTGTGCCGAGTAGCGAGGTGTTATTCGACTCCATCATATCCAAATCGAGTTGCGTGCAGCGCTCCTCGGAGAGCGGACAGCAGAGTACGCCGCGTCCTTCGTGCAACATGAAGTTGACGATTTCGGGCGTTATTTTCTCTGCGGCAAGGACAAAGTCGCCTTCATTTTCGCGATCTTCGTCATCGACAACGATCACTATTTTTCCATTGCGGAAGTCTTCGAGGGCTTCATCTACGCTGTTCAGTACTTTGCTTGTCATTTTGTTTTATTTTTTTATTTTGTTTTTTATCTTTTGAATTTTTGGAGTTATCCACCCCTTGAAGGCTCTGTATTTGATGATGTACCAATCGGTATCGAGTAGCGAGGAGTCGTTGGTCGCCTTATATATAAGGTATGCGGCGACGGGAGCGAGGATAAATGTCGAGAGCCACATGCCATAGACCGCCTCCCAGTTGCCCTCTTTTGCCAACTTCTGACCTGTTATGGAGATGATGTAGTAGATCACGAAGAAGATCACCGAGATGACGATCGGCATACCCAAACCACCCTTGCGGATGATGGCGCCAAGGGGTGCGCCGATCAAGAAAAAGATGAGAATTGAGACGGGTAGAGACCACTTGCTGTGCCACTCTATCTTGCTGCGATAGAGTTTGTTGAGTGCGTCTTTTGCCGATGTTTCGTCGAAGGCAAACATGGCGCGCGAGTTCTTCGACATATTGCGTGCCTGCGTCCAAATGTCGGCTTTGTCGCGTGTGCCGAGCGAGATCAGTGAGTCGGTTGCCATGAAATCGCGGAAATGACTTTTGTCTTTCATCAGGCTGTCGGGTAGCGGCAGCACGGTGATATCCTCGGCAAAGATATTGTCTTTGAGCAGCGGCTCGTAGGAGCGGGTGGTGGCCGAGTTGACGATCTTTTCGAGCGAGTCGATATCGTGTTCCAACTCGTTGATGTTCTTGGTCTGGCTGCTGTTCGAAAAGCTGTTTTCGTCGGTTCGCTCCATGGCAAAGCCTGCCATTGGAATCGCCATATCTTGCTTTTGGAAGATGTTGTGTGTCAGGTCGCTGTTGCTGTACCACTGGCTGTTACGTGTCTGTTCGTAGTTCTGACCGTGGAAAAGTGTCACCATCAGGAAGCGCTTATTGTCCGACAGGCGGATGTAGCCCGAATCGGCAACAATGGTGCGCATATTATCGTTGTAATCACGGTTGTCGTAGATCAGCACGTCGGTCAGCAGCTTGGTTTTGGGGTCTTGATGCCCCACGCGGATGCTCATGTTCTCGATCCCGTTGAAAAACAATCCGTCTTGGAATTCGATCACCTGCTTTTGCTGACGAATATCGTAGAGTGTGCTGTATAATTTTTTGTTGGCAGCAGGCACTAAGTTGTTGGCTATGAAGAAACTCCCAACGGAAATTATGCCGACAATGATCAGAAGCGGTTGGATGATTTTGGGCAGTGACATTCCCGCCGACTTCATCGCCAGCAGCTCGTAGTTCTCGCCCAGATTACCCATGGTCATGATCGCTGCCAGCAACATCGCCAACGGCAACCCCATGGGAATCATGTTCGCCATGGCGTAGCTGATCAACTCGATGATGATGTCAATGCCCAGCCCCTTGCCCACTAATTCGTCGATGTAGCGCCACATGAAGTTCATCATCAGCACGAACATGACGATAAAAAACGTGAGGATCATCGGTCCGAGGTAGGACTTGAGTATGAGCTTGTGAATGGTTTTCATCCGTGTACCCGCTTTTTTTTGCTATGCAAAGATAACAGTTTTACAGTAATAAGCGTCAAAGTAAGTGCAAATATTATGGCTGCACCGGGTGGAACTTCGAAATTGTAGCTGAGAATCAGCCCTGCCACGTTGCCCACCACCGCCACAAGGGGGGCTGTGAAGGCAATGGTGCGGTAGGATTTTGTGAGGGTGTTGACGATGGCTATGGGCATGGTTAGCAGCGAGATGAGCAACACGATACCCATGATGCGGATCGAGAGAACGATCGTCACGGCGATCAAGGCAGACATCAAATAAGAGATCACTTTGGTGTGGATGCCGCGGCTACGAGCAAATTGGCGATCGAAGGCAACGTACATCACGGGTCGCAACCAGAGTGCTGTGCCGAGTAAAATGCTGAGGGTGAGGATTCCCAGTGCCACTACGTCGCCACTGGTCACCGAAATAATACTACCGAAGAGGTATGCCGATAGGTCGCCCGATGTGTAGCCGGGGCGCAGGCTCATGAAAAAGGCACCGACAGCCATGCCCACCGACCAAATGATGCCGATTGCCGAATCTTCGCGGATACGTCCGCGGTCGCTCGCCCACTCGATGCCCAGAGCCGACGCCACGGCAAAGATCAGGGCGCCGAGTATGGGGTTGGCGCCGAGGTAAAAGGCGATGCCCAAGCCGCCGAACGAAGAGTGTGTGATGCCTCCAGCGAGGAAAACCATGCGGCGGCATACTACATAGGTGCCGATGATGCCGCAGGTGATGCCCGAAAGGATACATGCCACGAGCGCGTGGCTCAGGTAGCTGTATTGTATGAGGTCGTTGAAAAACTCCATTTCGATTCTTTAACCTGCAAATTTACGCTTTTTTACTGGAAAATGCGTGTAATTTCGCACAGTTTTCGTAATTTCGCACAAATTATCAGAGAGAATATGCAGCAGCGCCGAGTAAGTTTCCATACATTGGGATGCAAATTGAATTTTTCAGAGAGTTCGACCCTCGCGCGCGAGTTCGAACAGGGTGGTTTTGTGCGCGTGATGCCCAACGCCGAGGCGGATATTTGTGTCATCAACAGCTGCTCGGTCACGGAGCATGCCGACAAGAAATGCCGTAATTTGATTCGCCGATTGCATCGACGCAACCCCGAGGCGATCATTGCCGTCACGGGATGCTATGCGCAGCTCAAACCGCAGGAGATTGCCGAGATCGAAGGCGTTGATATTGTATTGAGTAATAACGACAAAGGCGCGTTATATAAACACGTGGTTGAGCTTGCTGGCAAAGGTCGCACACAGGTTTACAGCTGTGATACCGACTCGTTGACCAACTTTTTTGCCGCCTTTTCGAGCAACGATCGCACGCGTGCCTTCCTCAAGGTGCAGGACGGATGTGACTACTGCTGCTCGTATTGCACCATTCACTACGCGCGCGGTTCGAGCCGCAATGCTCCGATTGCCGAGGTGGTTGCCGAGGCGCGCCAAATTGCGGCTGCGGGGCAAAAGGAGATTGTCATTACGGGGGTCAATACGGGCGATTTTGGGCGCACTACGGGCGAAACTTTCATGGATCTGTTGCGGGCATTGAACGCTGTCGAAGGGATCGAACGATTTCGCATTTCGTCCATCGAACCAAACTTGCTAACGGATGAGATAATAGCATTTTGCGCTGCTTCACCTAAATTCCAACATCACTTCCATATTCCCCTTCAGAGCGGTTCGGATCGAGTGTTGGGACTGATGCGTCGCCGCTATACGACGGCTCGTTTCGCCGAACGTATTGCTGCTGTGCGTCGCCTGATGCCCGATGCTTTCATCGGCATCGACGTCATCGTTGGTTTCCCGGGCGAAACGGAGGATGATTTTCAACAAACGTACCAATTTTTGACCGATCTTGCCCCTGCTTTTTTGCATATTTTCCCCTTCTCGGAGCGTCAAGGGACGCCTGCCGTCGAGTTGCCCGATAAAGTGCAATCGTCGGTGGCGACGCATCGGGTCGAGATGTTGGAGGTGTTGTGTGCCAAATTACATGGCGATTTTTGTGTTAAAGCCGTTGGTACAGCCGATTACGTGTTGTTTGAAAGCACCTTGCGTGGTGGTATGATGTATGGTTTTACGGGGACTTACCGTCGTGTGAAAGCACCGTACAATCGTCTGTTTATCAATAAGATATGCCGTGTTCAGTTGGGCGAAATGGATGAAACTCATGATTTGTTAGGCGAAATTACGGATTAAATTGCTATCTTTACCACATAAAGTTGACCTATATTATGACAGGATTGCGAAAAAGAGTCGCGGTGGGATTTTTGAGTATTGTGTGCTTGCTGTTTTTTTCGGGCATGGTGTCGTTTTTCGAGCTGAATCGTCTGAGCCGCGATACAGATGAGATTTTGAATGCCAATAAACGCAATATTGAACTGGCAAAAGAGATGCTCGATGCTGCTCACAAACAGAACATTGCGTTGATTCGTCTCTCGGTGTTTGGCGACAAAAGCTACGACAGCCTTTGTCGCGCCAGCA
Organism: Alistipes sp.; assembly: GCA_036658095.1. Lineage (GTDB taxonomy): Bacteria > Bacteroidota > Bacteroidia > Bacteroidales > Rikenellaceae > Alistipes. The sequence goes on from JAVXFC010000003.1 coordinate 21,233, forward strand.
TGGAACACCTCGAACATACGTTGGCGGTGGCGCAGCGCGAGGCTGTCGAAAAATCATTTCTCGATTCACTGGCATTTGTGACCACCGAATTACGGCTGCTAACAGATAACTACCTCGCCTTCGGAACAGGATTTGCGCCAGTTCAACCAGTGGTTCAGGATACGACAGCTATGGAGGTGAATAGCAAATGGTATAATGAAAAATATGAGGTTCTCTATGTCCGCCTCACGGCAGCCATAAAAGCCTACATGACTTCGACACAAAGCTCCTTAGCACCGCGTACCGAGCAGATGAAACGCAACGCCTATCGGGCGGTGACACCTGTGTTGATCTCTTTGGTTGTGATGATCGCTATTGTGCTGATGCTCTACTATTTCATGTCGGTCTATTGTGTGAATCCAATTCTTGGAATGAACAGGGGTCTGAGTGATTACCTCTCGTTCCGAGTGCCGTTTTCGGTCAAGGCGGAGTGTACCAACGAGGTTCTCGAACTCAAGGAGAAGATCGACGCCCTGATTACGATTGCCAATTCAAAACAAAATAAAGCGTAGCGAACCATGAGGGTCAGCGTAGTATTGCGATATGTGGGGGTGATGATGTTATTCATCGCTGCGTTCATGCTTGTTTCGGCAGGCATCTCGTTTGTCAGCGGTCGTGATTCTGCGTTTTATCCGCTCTTGTTGTCCACCCTACTCACGGCGCTTATGGGAGCTTTTCCGCTGATTTTTGTGCAGAAAGCTGAGCAGATGACCAACAAGGAGGGCTACTGTATTGTGGTGGGTTCTTGGCTGATAGCCTGCGTGGTGGGGATGTTCCCCTACTTGATGTGGGGCGGTGAATTTACGCTGGTCAACGCGTGGTTCGAGAGCGTTTCGGGATTCACTACCACGGGAGCGTCGATCTTGAACGATGTCGAGGCGCTGCCGCGCGGGCTGCAATTCTGGCGGATGTCCTCTACGTGGATCGGTGGCATGGGGGTGGTGATGTTCGCCTTGGTGATTCTCCCCTCGCTCGGTAAAAATAAAATGACCCTCTCCAATGTCGAGATGTCGCCCATGGCGAAGGACAACTATCGCTATCGTACACAGATGATTGTGCAGGTGCTGGTGGTGGTTTATGTCGGCTTGACGATCCTTTCGACTGTGATGCTCAAACTTTCGGGCATGAATTGGTTCGATGCCCTCTGCCACTCAATGTCGGCATGTGCGACGAGCGGTTTTTCGACCAAAAATGCAAGTATTGCCTTCTATAACAGCCCGATGATTGACACGGTGCTGATCTTTACCATGGCGGTGTCGGGTACCCATTTTGGACTGATTTACGCTACAATCACAGGCAAGCGCAACAATGTTTTCCGCTCCGAGGTGACCCGCGTTTATTATGGTATCTTGCTCGGTGGCAGCATCGTGATCGCCTTGAGCTTGTGGGCGGCGGGTGTCTACCCCGGCTTTTTCACCGCCTTCCGCTACGCCTCGTTTCAGCTCGTTTCGTTGGTCTCCACGACGGGCTTATCCTCGGCAGATTCCAATCTATGGACCCCCTTGGCGATCATCATTCTGATCTTCGGATCGCTCGTGTGCGCTTGTGCTGGCTCGACGGCGGGAGGTATCAAGATGAACCGCTTGGTGTTGGCTATCAAGATGATGCACACTCGTTTGCGTCAGCAGCAACATCCTAATGCGGTGATCCGCATCAAGTTAGACGGTATTGTGCAGGAAAGTGAGGCGGTCAATTCTGTGGCAATTTTTATTGTGGCATACCTGATGCTGACTTTGGTCGGCACGGTGGTGGCTGCCTTGTTTGGGGTCGATTTGTTGTCGGGATTTACGGGCGCAGTGGCGTGTATGGGTAACGTCGGACCCGGTTTCGGTATGGTTGGCTCGATGGATAATTACTCTGGATTGCCAGCGGCGGTGCGTTTTTCGAATAGCCTGTTGATGTTGTTTGGACGTCTCGAAATTTTTGGACTGATCCAGTTGTTCATGATTAAATGGTGGAAATAAGATGCTGCTAAAATTGAAAGTAGCTTCAAAAAAAATAAATTTATGTTTTGTAAAATTTACATAGCTCTATTTTTATCGGTGACGTTTGTGTGTGAAGTTTCGGCTCAGCAGCTTTCGCCACGCATTGCGGGCTTGGAGGGAGATGCGACGTATATGTCGCTGCTTCAGGAGGATGCGCGTTTGCAACAACGAGAAGACTCGGTGACGAATGCGGTGAATGCTATTCGTCAAAAATTTCGCGATGACCCCATGGCGCGACAGAAATACACGAAGGATATTTTGGCTCTGGAGGAGCAGATTTTCAAGATTCGCAATGCCAAAGGACGCCTGATTGATCGAATTAGTACCATTGAGCAGGAGTGGGTTCTCTCCAATCTCAATGCGCCGCAAACCACTCAGCCTCAGCTGAGTGTGAATCAACTGCCGCAAATTCCAGATGCGGAGAAAGTGCGTAATCTTGTGTATAACAGTTATTTCAAACGCGAGCTGCCTGCGGTGGACTACGCAGCTCTGCGTGTAGCGCAGCAGCAGGAGCGCGTGGCGGTCGATTATACGAATCGCTATTGGGCTAACTATCAAGAACTTTCGCGGATAGCAGGTGCCTATTCGGCAGCGGCAACTGAGGCGGAGGCGGCTGCGATTTTTGGTAAATACAAAACGGTGCATGGATTGGGTGTCGTGTTGGCTGATTCATTGACTGCTACGTGGAACTATATCTTTGATAATAAGAACTATGCCTACGGCTACCTGCTCGATAAGTTGGGTCAGGACGAATTGTTGGCACAGGAGGAAAAAGCCCTTTCGGAAGCGACGCAAAAGATGTCGGAGATTCGCGGTCAGTATGCCTCGGACGCGGTGTCTGATTATTTTTTACGCAAATTTGTATTGGCAAATTACGAGATGCAAGTTGCTAATTTGTTGCAGTTGGATGCTGCCCGTGATTCGCTGCGTGGTGTGATGACGCAACTCAAAGGGGTTGATTATCGTCTGCCCAAACTCGAAATAGCGCAACGCTATTTTCTCGATTATGCCCCTTTGGAGTTCTCGTCGACGAAATATTCGGCGCGGAATCCGATCCCCAAATGCCGCGTCTACCCGCAAGGAACGATCTATCGCATCTTGATCGGAACATTCAATAGCAAACGTGCGGTGTCGAGTTTTCGGGGTGCCTATCCGTTGGGCTACTTGGTGGACGATCAGGATAAATGGTGCTACTATGCAGGTGGTTTTGCAACCAAAGGCGATGCTGAAGAGGCGCAGAAACGGTTGAAATCTCGAGGCTTTGCACGTCCCGAAATTGTGGAGTGGCGCGACGGTCAACAGCGCAATTTGTCGGATCCTTCGGAGCAGACACTCACCTATAAGATTGAGATTCACGGTACGGCGACGTTGCCCGAAGCGGTGAAGCGGGTGCTTGCCACTTCGGCGCACGAACTTTCACGCGTGGGTGATCAGCTCTTTGTGGTCGCCTCCTTCGACACGCGTGCCGAAGCGGACAAGGTGGCTGCGGCAATTCGTGCGGCGGACGGATCGCTCGAAATAAAAGTGTCGGAAACGATCGAAAATTCGAAATAAATCACTATCTTTCATTCCACAAATAATCCCTTTATGGAAATGACTTTTATCATCCTTCTCATCCTCTTTGGCGTGCTATTCTTGATTGCCGAATTGGTGCTGTTGCCGGGTGTCTCGATTGGCGCTGTGCTGTCGCTTACGTGCTATGGTAGTGCTATTTACATCACTTTTCGCGATTACGGAATCGTCATGGGTGCCGTTGTTGTGTTGGTGGTGATCGTGCTGTCTGTTGCCGCTACGATCTTCTCGTTGCGCGCCAAGACATGGCAGCGATTTTCACTCCACCAAAAGGTTACCTCGTCGAGCATGGCGATGCCTGCCGAGCAGGATGTGAAAATCGGGGATCGTGGAGTCACCCTCTCCCGCCTTTCGCCCATGGGTAAGGTCGAAATTGGGGGACAAATTTTCGAAGCAAAATCACTCGATGCCTACGTCGATCCGAAAACAAAAGTCGAGGTCGTGGGTTTTGAGAATTTCAATATTATTGTAAAAATAACCGAATAAAACGATTGAATATGGAATTACAAGTAGGCTTGATCGCGTTGATCGTCTTTGTGAGCTTTTTTGCTGTATGGCTCCTTTTTTACTTTATCCCCGTGGGATTGTGGTTCTCGGCACTGGTCTCTGGCGTGCGCTTGAGCCTGTTGCAGCTGATTCTCATGCGGTGGCGTAAAGTGCCACCCTCGGTGATTGTCACCTCGATGATCGAAAGTACGAAAGCTGGTTTGAGCCTCGACCCCAATGAGTTGGAGGCGCACTACCTCGCGGGAGGTAATGTGACCAGCGTGGTGCATGCGCTCGTGTCGGCACAGAAGGCGAACATCATGCTCGACTTCAAAATGGCTACGGCAATTGATTTGGCGGGTCGTGATGTGTTCGAGGCGGTGCAAATGTCTGTAAATCCGAAAGTTATCAATACACCTCCAGTGGCTGCTGTGGCGAAAGATGGTATTCAGCTGATCGCCAAAGCGCGTGTTACGGTGCGTGCCAACATCAAACAACTGGTCGGTGGCGCGGGCGAAGAGACTGTGCTGGCTCGTGTGGGCGAGGGCATCGTTTCGTCGATTGGCTCGGCTGAATCGCACAAAATTGTCCTCCAGAACCCCGATTCTATTTCGCGTGTGGTGTTGGAAAAAGGGTTGGATGCAGGTACGGCATTCGAAATTTTGTCGATTGATATTGCCGATATCGATGTGGGTAAGAACATCGGTGCGCAGTTGCAAATGGATCAGGCTGAGGCTGATAAGAATATCGCGCAAGCAAAAGCCGAGGAGCGTCGTGCCATGGCAGTGGCACTCGAACAAGAGAACAAAGCCAAGGCACAGGATGCTCGCGCCAAGGTGATTCTTGCCGAGGCAGAGGTTCCACTGGCAATGGCTGAGGCTTTCCGTAACGGCAATTTGGGCGTTATGGATTACTATAAAATGAAAAATGTCATGGCAGATACGACGATGCGCGAGACCATTGCGCGTCCCGAAAAGAAGTAATCGTTGTTCTGGATCCGCAGAAAGCCCGCACCAATTGGTGCGGGCTTTTTTGCATTCTACCCTCTCTCGTGACGATTTCTGTGCTTGTCGGCGGGGGCTGGCGAGGAAGAGACGCGAGTTGGCGGATCAGTAGACCTTCTCAGGCAGGGTTTCGCCAACGGGTTGCCCGTCGAGCTGGTCGCGCCACTTGATTGCGGCGTGCGTGCCGTCGCAATAGGGCTTGTTGCCCGATTGTCCGCAGCGGCACACGACGATGCGATTGCGCACTTCGTAGGGGGTTCCGTCCTCGCGTTTGAGGACGATGCCGCCACGAATCCACAGCCCACCACTGGCGCCGATCGTGATGTCTTCGATCAGTCCGAGGCTTGGCTCGAATTTGAATTCGTAGGGTTTCATGGTGGCGTTGTCCCACGCCGTGAGCCGCCCGCTGGGACACATGGATGCCTCGCGAATGGCGAGTTTGCGCGCTTCGGGATCTTGCGATTGCTCGACGAGTGACCACACGTTGCGTTGTGTGTCGCAAAAGCGCGCAAAGGTGCAGTATTTTTCGTTGTCGGTCATCGAGACGGTCGCCCCCTCGGTGGTTTCGACGTGGTTGAGCAACGACTCTGCGCGAGCGGTGAGACGCGGATCCCACGCGGCTTTGGCGTGCGAGCCGTCGCAATAGGGCTTGCGCTTCGAGGCTCCACAGCGGCAGAGTGCTGTCGGCTCGGCTTCGGTCGAGAAGTGTTTGCCCTCTTGAAAATACCAACTTTCGTTCTGATCATTGGGCATGATGAACTGTTCGGCCAGAGGAGGTCGTCCATAGACCAGATAGGGACCTTTTTCGGTGACGGCGATGCTGAATCGCACCTCGGCAGGCGAACTTCCTGTTTCAATTTTCAGTTTTGACATACTTTTTGTATTTACGTGATCGTTGCCTCCAAGGTGGCAATAACTATTCCGAAATGTAAATAAGTGGACGATGAAGTAGGATTTATCCTGCTTTTTGGTATCTTTGCAAAGATTTTTTAATATGCTGTTCGATAAAAATTAGGATATGAATAACTGGATAAACAGAACAATGAAATGGGCGTTGTGCCTTGTGGCGGTGGCGGCATTGTTTGGCGCTTGCAGCAAGGATGAAGACCCTGCGTGGATGGCTCTCGATAGCACATCGCTCTTTGTCGATGGTTTGGGGAAGACCGCAACGCTGGGCTTCACCTCCGAAAGTTTGCAGAGTGTCACCGTTACCGACGTGCCTAAGGGGTGGACGATTACGGCCGATTTATCGAAAAAAATGATCACGGTGACCGCTCCTGTGGCGCTTGCAGATAGCGTTGTTAAGTCGGGTACGGTGATTATCACAGGACATAGCTACGAGAGTAACTACCTCGTCAATAAGCTCTTTGTGAGTTTGTCGAACCGTGTGGATCTGTCGGCACAGCCTTCGAATTGTTACATTCTTTCGCAATCGCACACCGAATATTTGATCGACCTTACCAAGCGTGGTGAGTTGAGCGCGGATGCTGCATTGCCCGTCGTGGAGGCAAAACTTGTGTGGCAGACCTCTGCCGATCTGATCAAATACCTTAAATATAAAGACGGCAAACTGGCTTTCCATGTCAATGGTGACGGAAAAGGCGCACTGGTAGAGGGTAATGCACTGATCGGTGCGTACGATGCCGCAGGTAATATGCTTTGGAACTGGCATTTGTGGGTGGTCGATGCTGCCGATGTGAAGGAGCAGACTTACGCCAACGGCAAGACCTTCATGTCGCTCAACTTGGGCGCTGCGGGCAATACGAATACGACGAATGCTGAAATTCTCGCTTCGTATGGACTTTTCTACCAATGGGGGCGCAAAGAACCGTTTGTCGGTCCCGCAACCTATAATGTGGCGCAAGCCAAGGATCGGACGCTTTATGACGAGGCAGGGCGAAAAATCGCACTCACCTATGTGGCTTCGACCGCCGAAATTGGAACGTCAACCTATGCGGCTGCGCACCCGCTGGACTTCATTCTCGGTGTGGAAGCATCGAACTACGACTGGATGTATGCCACTCATACAGAAGCGTTTTGGGGTGATGCGAAGACGGTGAATGATCCGTGTCCACGGGGCTGGCGCTTGCCTTCGAAGGCGGATTTTGCAGGTTTAACGATTGTCGATAAGGCTGTCGGCAACGACAAACAGTTCGGCTGGATGCTCACCGACGGCGCCGTGCAAGCCTACTACCCTGCTGCTGGTTTCCGCACCTACCTCAAAGGTAACATCCAAAATGTCTACAACCCTGTGTCGGGCGTTGCAGTTCCCAAACCATGGGTCGGCTACTACTGGACTAGTGGTGTGGAGGCTACGCGTTCGGCGGCGATGTTCTTCTGGCTCGATGCTGCCGATGTGCAGCAGAGTGGCATCGAGATCTCGACACCTCAATACCGTGCCAATGGAATGCAAATTCGTTGTGTGAAGGGATGATGAACAGCTTCTGAAAATTTACGGCGGGACGGCTTGCGAGCTGTCCCGCTTTGTTTTTGGTATAACTGTTGCGTGTGATCTGCCAAAATGGGCAGACGTATGAAAATTAATACAGGCAAGGGCGATCTATCGCTCGCTTTGCTACTGGCAATCTGGTCGATCTCAGCGATTGCATCGCTTCCGGGGTTGGCTATCTCCCCTATTTTAGGCGATTTGACGAAGATTTTTCCCGCGGCAACCGATCTGGAGATTCAGATGCTCACCTCGTTGCCCTCCTTGCTTATCATCCCCTTTGTGCTACTCTCCGGGAAGCTCTCGGTGGGGAAAGATAAACTCAAAATATTGACCGCAGGGTTGTCTATTTTCTTTTTGAGTGGTGTGGCGTGTATTTTTGCCCCGAGTATGTTTTGGCTGATTGTCGTTAGCTGTGTCTTAGGCATTGGTGCGGGCATGGTGATTCCACTTTCAACGGGTTTGGTGGTCGACTATTTCACGGGTGATGCGCGCGTACGGCAGCTCGGTTTCAGCTCGTCGATCAACAACCTGACGTTGGTCATGGCGACGGTGCTGACGGGTTATTTGGCAAATGTGGATTGGCATCTCCCCTTCTTGGTCTACACTTTGCCGGGCATTTCGCTCGCACTCTCGTTCTTTTTGCGCGGACATCCTGCTGCCCCTGAGCCGCAGGAGAGTGCGCAGTTGCGCAATACGGCGATCGACCGACGCAAGCTGGCGGAGTTGATGATGCTCTATGTTTTCATCACCTACGCGGTGTTGGTGATCACCTTCTATGCAGCGTTTCTGATCGACGATTATAAGTTTGACAGCTCTTTTTCGGGGGTGCTGATCTCGCTCTTCTTTCTGGCGATCATGCTTCCCGGACTTTTCATCAATCGGATCATCAAGGTGTTGCGGCAAAATACGAATCTGGTGTCGCTGGTGATGATGGGTGTCGGGCTGCTTGGTTGTGGTTTGTTCAAAGAGAAGGCGGTGATGATTGTCGGCAGTCTGCTCGCGGGGGCGGGTTACGGCATCATGCAGCCGATCATCTACGACAAAGCAGCCACCATTGCTCCTCCGCGTCTGGCGACCCTTGCCCTCTCGTTTGTGATGTCGATGAACTACCTTGCGGTGATGATCTGCCCCTTTGTGATCCACCTCTTTCGCGATGTATTTCAGACGCATAGCGAGCGTTTCCCCTTTGTCTTCAATGCGGTGTTGGTGCTTCTTGCGATCGTCGTCACGGCGCGCCATCGCGATAATTTCACCTTGGGACTCGACGCATCTTACTACGAGACGCGGTTGAAGGGCTAAAAAGCTGTTTCGAATTTATTAATCTCCTCTTTCGCCCCAGTTTCCGCCCTGCAAATCCGATTTTAGCTCGCTAAAGACAAAAACAAAAATAGCTCTAAAATAACTTCGGTAATAGCTTCTAAAAACTATATTCGTAGAAGATGCCAATGATGTGGTTGTTCTGTCGCTCGGAGGTCGCAATCCATGTTGCTTGCTCGACCATGCGTGTGTAGTTGTGATCGAGACGGTAGTAAAAATTCAGCGTACTACGAGTGGTGACGGCATATTTCACGCCAAGCGAAAAGCGAATTTTATCTATGTAGTCTCCTGTGGCGGCGGGTGCGTTGAGCGTGTTCGATAGCTCGACGTAGCCATAGGGCGTGAGTGGCGCGCGGCGTAGTTTATGCTCCACTTGCAGGCGCGAACGCAGAATCCATGCTGGATTTGCTGTGATTTGCGCGTCGGTTTCTTTGTTGGTCGAGGTGACGCGTAGCCGCTCGCGAAGCGATAATTTCCACTGCGAGGCGATGTGGTAGCTGCCTGTGAGGTCGAAGTTGGCGCGGTTGCGAAACTCCCAGTCCGATCTCTTTTTGACGGCAATGAAGGTGTAATTGACCCCCACTTCCAGCCAAGGGCGCAGGTCATACGATAAGCCGAAGATCGAATAGATGCGATCGACTTGGGTGATGCGCTCTTTCATGTGTAGCTCCTCGCTCCATGCGAGGTGTAGTCGGTGTGCGATTGTCTTTTCCACGCTCAGCCCCGTGTAGGCTTGTAAATCCTGCGCCTGCGCACCGTCCGATAGCAACAACCCACCCAGCAAACCGAGCAAAAACCCCAGATATCCGAATTGTTTCATGCACTCTGTTTGGCATGAATGTGAGCAAGTTGTATGCCGCAATAAAAAACCGAGGGCTGCGATCGTGGAGATTGCAGCCCTCGGTTGTGAAGTGTTATTTAGCGTCTATCCATTGGATGCCCGTTTGTGTGGCGATGCCGCGGAGCATTGTTCGACAGAAGAGATTTTGCTCTTTGGATGAGGTGTCGGACAGTCGCATTTCATAGAGTGCATTCATCAGGCGTCGAGTGGATTTCTGACTCTCGGTCGAGGGTAGAATATCGCCCGTCTCTTTGCCTGCCTCCAATATGCTACACATGGCTTGTTCCCAAAATTGCATATCGGCTTCGAAATGTTCGACGTAGATCAATTTTTGACGCAAGTCGGTCAAAAATGTGCAATCCACCATGCGCAAGTTGTCGATATATTCGTTTGTCAGCCAGAAAATTTTTTGTAGCGGCGAATCCGTTTGGCGACGCAAATAGTTGGTCACGCGACGTTTCTGACGGCTGCTGATATCTTCCAAACAACGGTTGATCAGTGTTGCTTTGTCGACAAATGTTTCGTACAAGGTGCGTTTGGATATGCCCAATGCTTGGGCAATCTCATCGACCCGCACGGCACGAATGCCGTTGCGGACGATCAGTGCCTGCGTCGTGCGGATAATATCCTCTTTGGTAGCTCCTCGTTTCATCTATTCGACATCTCGACCTCCGCCCAAAGCATGGTAGAGGTTAATTACACCTTGAATTTCACTAAAACGATCCGAAATCTGCGACAGCTGTGCCGAGAGTAACGATTGCTGTGCGGTCAACACTTCGAGGTAAGTCGAGGTGCCATGACGCATGAGTAGCTGGGTGCTTTCGACGGCGGTTTCGAGCGAGGTGATCTGCTGTGTGCGCAAGGTGGTCTTTGCGCGTGCCGTTTGGCATTGAGCCAGTGCATTGTTGACCTCAGCACCTGCGTTGAGCAGTGTTTGCTGGAAACTCAGCTTGGTCTCCTCTTGTTGTGCTTTGCTGATCTTCACCCGTGCGCGGTTAGCGCCAGCGTTGAAGATCGGCTGTACGAGCGATGCAGCTGCCGAAAGCAGCAATTTGCCGGGGTTGACAATCATGCCACCTGCGCTATTCGTCCAGCCTGCTGATCCACTCAGCTTGATCGACGGATACAATGCCGAGCGTGCTTCTGCTGTGGCATAGAAAGCCTGTGTGAGTGCAAGTTCAGCGCTTCGCACGTCGGGACGGTTGGTGAGCAGTTGCATCGGCACACCCACGAGGAGTGTTTCGGGCATCACCTGTCCTGCGAGCGTGCCACGCTCGATGGTGTGAGGTACGTCGCCCAAGAGCGAAGCAAGGCTGTTTTCAACCTCGCGGATCTGGTATTCGAGATCGCACAGCGAAGCTTCGATAGCGAAGCAGTTGGCTGCGGTCTGCGAAACGGCAGCTTCGTTGGTCATGCCTGCCTGCTTCATCGAACGCATGGTCTCCACGCTCTCGCGCCATTTCGAGGCGGTCTGCTTCGAGACGGTATATTGGCTGTCGAGTGTCAGCAGCGTGTAGTACATATTGGCAATGCCCGCGATGATTTGCGTTTTGACGGCTTGCTCGTACTCTTTGCTCTGCGCGTAGAGCGCCTTTGCGCGGCGTTTGCTATTGCGCAGGCGGCTGAAGATGTCCAGTTCCCAACTGGCTGTGATCGGTACATTGTAGCTCCAAGTTGCCTTGTAGTCGTCGAAGCGGCTCACAGCTCCTTGTGGTGCAAAGTTGAACGAGGGCAGGAATGACAGACGAGCTGTTTTGAGTGTTGCCTCCGCCTCTTTCACACGCCATTGAGCCGACAGAAGGTCGGTGTTGTTCTCCAACCCCTGCTCGATGAGCGCTTGAAGATTGGGGTCGGTGAACATCTCTCGCCATGCAATGTTACCTATGGTTGTGGTGTCAGCCGTCTGGGCTGTACCGTACAGACCATTGGTCTTCATCTCGGGACGTGTGTAGGGCTTATAGATTCCGCAGCTGGTCATGACAACCGCAGCGGCACATATTATCAGAATTTTTTTCATTGCTTATTTCACTTTTGATGCTTTTGTTTCTTCAAATTTACCCTCTTTGGCCTCTTCGATCTCTTCTTGCATCGCCCAGTCGGTAACGGGAGTTGGAGTTACATCCAGCGGACGTACCTTCTCTTGCAACCATTGGAAGACGATGAACAACGACGGAACGAGGAATAACAGAGCAAGCGTACCGATGATCATACCACCCACAGCACCCGTACCGAGTGAGCTGTTACCGTTGGCGCCGACACCCGTCGAGAACATCAACGGAAGCAGACCGAAGACCATTGTGAGCGCCGTCATCAAGATAGGACGCAGACGAGCCTTGGCAGCCGACATGGCAGCTTGGGTGAGAGTCATGCCTGCTGCGCGACGCTCCGAAGCGTACTCAGTCAGCAGAATGGCGGTTTTTGCCAACAGACCAATCAACATGATAAGACCCGTTTGCAGGTAAATGTTATTCTCCAGACCGAGGATCTTGGCAAAGAGGAAGCTACCCATCAAGCCGCATGGAACCGACAGAATGACAGCGAACGGAATGAGGAAGCTCTCGTAAAGTGCGCTGAGGATCAGGTAGATCAGCAAAATACAGATGCCGAAGATGATGATCGAGTTGCTCGTACTCTGACTCTCCTCACGGGTGATACCGCCAAACTCGTAGCCGTAATCTTTGGGCAGGGATGCCGCAGTCACCTCTTGGATCGCCCTGATAGCATCACCCGACGAGTAACCGTCGGCAGCAACACCATTGATCGAAATCGAGGTGTACATATTGAAGCGGTTCAAGGTCTCTGGTCCGTAGGTTTTGGTCAGGGTCACGAACTGACTCATCGGAGCCATTTCGCCCTTCACACGCACGAAGATGTTGTTCATCGACTCGGCATCGACACGATACTTAGGATCTGCCTGCAACATAACGCGGTAGACCTTCGAGAAACGGTTGATGTTCGACACATATTGACCACCGTAGTAGCCCGACAGAGCCGAGAGTACTTCGTTGGGCGAGATGCCTGCGCGCTTACATTTGGCCGCGTCCACATCGACAATATATTGCGGGAAACGGATGTCGTATGTCGTGTATGCCATACCGATTTCGGGACGTGCATTGAGCTGCGCGATGAGCGCTTGTGCTGCCATGTAGAACTCCGTGATGTCGCCACCTTTCTTGTCCTGAAGGTACATCTCGAAACCGTTGCTCGAACCGTAACCCGTAATCATAGGAGGCGCGACAGCATTCACACGGGCATCCTTGATGTCGGCGGTGCGAGCGTGGATCTGGTCGATGACCGCCTTCACGTGATCCGATTTTTCGGGACGCTCGGTCCAATCTTGGAGCTTGATGATGTACATACCGAACGACGAACCTTGACCTGAAATCAGACCATAGCCAGAGACCTTGGAGTAGTTGCGGATCTGTGGAATATCTTTCAAACGATCCTCGATTTTGTCCATGATCTCCGTGGTCTGCGCCAAAGAGTTACCGGGAGCTGTTGTGACGTTGATCATCACCGTACCCATATCCTCGTCGGGAATAAGACCCGTTTTGGTGCTACCCATCAACAGTACAAGTGCTGCGATAGCCGCTGCGAGGGTCGACCACATCAGCCAGCGACGTTTGATGAAGAACATCACACCGTGTTGATATTTGGCGATCATGGCGCTGAAGGCGGTGTTGTATGACTTACGGAAACGTGCGGCGAAGTTATCTTTCGTATTACCCTCCTCATCGACATAGGGTTTGAGCAACATGGCGCAAAGTGCGGGCGAGAGGGTCAAGGCGTTGATCGCCGAGATGCCGACGGCAACTGCCATGGTGATACCAAATTGAGTGTAGAACGTACCCGATGTGCCACCCATCATCGAAACGGGCAGGAACACGGCCATGAAGACCAAGGTCGAGGTGATGATTGCCGAGGTGATGCCACCCATGGCATCGGCGGTCGCCATATAAGACGATTTGTAGCCGATGTCGAAGCGGGCTTGCACCGCCTCGACCACAATGATCGCATCATCGACCACCGTACCGATAGCCAACACCAAGGCGAACAAAGTCAGCAAGTTGATACTGAATCCTGCCGCTGCAAGGAAGGCAAAAGTACCCACCAGCGAGACGATGATCGACACCGAAGGGATCAGGGTCGAGCGCATATCCTGCAAGAAAACGTAAACCACCAAGATCACCAAGAGGATCGCCTCGATCAGGGTCTTCATCACCTCGTTCATCGAGGCGAAGAGGAAGTCGTTGGCGCTCATCATATCCACCACTTCGATCCCTTTAGGTAGCTCCGTGCGAACCTCCTGAAGCAGGTCGTCGATTTTCTTGACCACCTCTGTGGCGTTCGAGCCTGCGGTCTGGAAGATCATTGCCATGGCGGCGGGATGTCCGTCGGCTTCGCTCTCGAAAGCGTAGGATTCATCACCCAACTCGACGCGGGCAACATCTTTCAGACGCAACACATCGCTATCCGAAGAGCTGCGAATCACGATCTCACCGAAAGCTTCAGGCGTCATCAGACGTCCGCGATACTTCATGGTATATTGGTAGGTCTGCCCCGAATTTTCGCCGAAAGAACCTGTTGCCGACTCGATGTTCTGCTCGGCAAGGGCTGCGGTGATGTCCAACGGCACAAGTTTGTACTGTGCCATCACGTCGGGTTTCAGCCAGATACGCATACTATAATCGGCACCCAAGACGAAGAACTGTCCGACACCCGTGATGCGCAAAATTCGGGGTTGGATGTTGATCTTCATGTAGTTACTCAAGAAACCTTTGTCGTAGGAGTCGTCGGGACTGTTCAACGCAAAGACCTTCAGCATACTGGTCTGACGCTTCATGGTTGTCACACCAATGCGGGTGACCTCGGCAGGCAGCGAACCCAAGACTTGTGCCACACGGTTCTGCACGTTGACGGCAGCCATATCGGAGTCGGTACCCTGTTTGAAGTAGATTTGAATCTGTCCGCTACCAGAGTTGGAGGCGTCGGATTTCATGTACATCATGTTCTCCACACCGTTGATCGCCTCCTCCAAGGGGGCAACAACGCTCTTTTGTACGGTCTCGGCGCTGGCACCGGGATAGGTGGACATCACCATGATCGTCGGAGGTGCGATATCGGGATATTGCTCGATAGGCAGCGTCGAATAGCCGATGATACCGCCAAATAAAATGACGATAGAGATAACCGCCGCCAGTACTGGTCGGTCGATAAAATGTTTCAGTGTCATACCCTATTCCTCCTTTTTGCTGTTGGTTGTCTGGGCGGCGGGAGTGGCTGTGCTGTCGGCTTTGACCTCTGCTTTGGCTGCTGGAGCAGCGGTTGCGGTGTCAGCTTTGGCAGTCACGGGCATCCCCTCGCGGATCAGACCCACACCCTCGGCAATGATTGTATCGCCCGATGCAAGACCCGATGTGACCACAAATTCGCGCCCGCCGTTGAGCGGAATAACCGTCACAAGAGCGGATTGCGCCTTGCCTTCGGCAATTTTATAGACGTAAGTCTTGTTCTGCAACTCGAAGGTTGCCGACTGTGGAACCACGATGCAGTTGTGCATCGTCTGAGGAATAATCACATTGCCCGAACTGCCGCTGTGGAGCAGATGCCCTTTGTTGGGGAACTCGGCACGCAGCGAAACACTACCCGTCGAAGAGTCGATCACGCCGCTGATGCTGGCGATGCGTCCCGTGGCGTCGTAAATCGTGCCGTCGCTCAGTTTCAAGCTTATGTCGGGCAGCGATTTGAGAGCTTTCTCCGTCGAACCAAATTCACGCGTGAGGTTCAACAACTGCGTCTCGTTCATCGAGAAGTAGACGAACACCTCGGCGTTGTCCGAAACGGTGGTCAGGGGCTTCGGAAGCGAAGGACTTACCAACGCACCAACGTTGTAAGGAAGTATGCCTACAACACCATTCAAGGGGCTTTTGACCACTGTGTACGAAAGATTATTGCGTGCGCCAACCTCTTGAGCTTTGGCTTGTGCTACCTGAGCTTGTGCCGTCAGCAGCGCATTTTTGGCTGTCTGAAGATCAAATTCGGAGATGACGTTTTTTGCGAACAACTCTTTTTTGCTGTCGTAAATCAACTGCGAAGTTGACTCGCCAGCTTGTGCAGCTGCTACATTTGCCTGAGCAGTTTGCAGAGCGGCTTTGTAAGGTACTTGGTCGATGACGAAGAGCGTTTGACCGAGGCGCACGATCTCACCTTCGTTAACGCAAAGTTGCGAGATTGTACCCGAAACCTGTGGGTATATAGCAATGTCCCGACGACCGCGAATGGCGGCTGAATAGGGATTGGCGACCTCACGATCGGCGGGTGTCACGGTCAATACCGCATATTCCGACGCCGCTTGTTGGGTCGGGGCTGTGCCGCACGATGCGGCAGCTAAACAGCAGACCAAGGCTGCTGCACGAAAAAACCTTTCTTTCATAGTTGTCATTTACATTAAAACTTTTTATGGGACAAAAGTACCGTAAATTTGCGCGCAGACCATTAAAATCTGCGAACATAAATGGTGTTTTTCGGAACAAAAACTACGTCAATCTAAGAAATATCGCTATATTTGCAGGAAAAATAAGAACAGATGACGCAAACTATAAATCCAATTACAGTCTCCGAAGAGGAACAATTCGTGGTCGGCGAGTCCGATTTTAGTTTTTTCAACAACCACCCCTATCGCTGCCAGTGTGGTGCTATCATCTACTGTCAAAGCGGTAGCGCGCACGTGTCGGTGAATTTGCATAGTGATGATATTCAATCACATACGGTGATGTTGTTGCTGCCCGGGGCGATCTTGATGTTAAGCGATATATCCGATGATTTCAGGATGTCGTATTGTGCCTTTTCGACCGAGCTATTTTCCGAAGCGGGCTACCGTCTCGAACCTTCATTTTTCCGTTTCTTGAGCGAACATCCCATTTCGCGACGGTTGGGTGATGAAATTCGGGGTGTAGAGTATTGGTTGCAGATAGCGGCTTATACCTATGCCGATCGCGAAAATATGTTTCGCAACACGATTATTAAGAACCGATTGCAGAATATTTTTCTGGAAATATACGATAAATTGCACCGCCATACTGACTACGTGGCAGATGTGGATACCAGTCGCCGTATAGAGTTGATTCATAAGTTTATCAACATGGTGCGCGAGCAATGCAAGGAGCATCGCGAAGTATCCTACTATGCCGATAAGCTCTGCATATCAACACGTTACCTGTCGTCCATTGCGCGTGCGCTGATGCACAAGTCGGTCAAAGAGATCATTGATGAATTTGTGGTGCTGGAGATCAAAATGTTGCTCCAATCGACCGATCTGTCGGCGCAGGAGATTGCCGATCGACTTCACTTTTCCGATCAATCTTACATGGGACACTACTTCCGTCGACACACCAAGCAGACTCCTTCCGAATACCGCAACCAGCGTTAATATATATAGGTGTGTTTCGTTAGACGATGCTGATTGGAATTTGTATGAAGAAGGTTGTGCCTGTTTGCGGTGTGCTTTGGAACCACACCTTGCCGTGCAGGTAGTTTTCGCCCAATAGCTTGATGCTGTATGCGCCAATTCCATGTCCTGCCCCTTTTGCCGAAGCTCCAAATTGAAAAATGGTGTCTTGTAATTCATGCGGAATGCAACTGCGGTTGTGTACCGCAAAGAGCAGCTCTTGATCATCTTTGGTGACGGTGATCTGCACACATTCATCTGCTTCGGCGGCCTCTATTGCATTTTTTACCATGTTGAAAATCACGCGATCCAAGATGTGACAGTCGGTTTGCATGATGGTTGACTGGTCGAGAAATGTGATACCCAATGAGCATCCC
>JAVXFC010000004.1:0-34105 GCA_036658095.1 Alistipes sp.
CGTAGAACTGCGCTATGGCAGGCGCCGCAAGGTACAATAGAGCATAGAAAAGTAGCCCTACAGCGATGTTAAAATAGAAAACTGTCGAATTGTCTACCTCCGTACGATTCGTCTTCCGTATCAGCGCATTCGAAAATCCACTATCAATGAAGGTCTGCGAAAGCGCCATGAAGATCGCCAACATACCAATCACCCCATAATCAGCAGGTGTCAGCACCCGCGCAATCAATAGGGAGATCGTAAATTGGATCGCCTGAACCGAAAATCGCTCCACACTACTCCAAAATACCCCGTTGACCGTCTTCGTCTTTAGACTCTCCAAAATAAACTATTATTTACATTCTAATACCACCCCACCCCACGAGTAGCCCACGCCGAAGCCAGCAAGGAGAATAGTTCCCGTCAAGCGTCCTTCGGCTTGCGCTGCATGCAGGGCAAGCGATGAACATTTCAAAGATAATAATAAAACCATAAAAGTATACGCTAAGTGCGCTATTTTTCTATTTTCAAGTAACTTTTGGGTACGCGCACCACCGCCGACAGGATCTGCGGAATGCGAATCAGTACGTGGGTGTGACTGCTGATGCGCACCATTTCTCCGCGCACGCCACTAAAATCGCCCTTCATTACCAGCACTTTATCCCCTGCAACCATTGCGGCATCGTCGATAGTCACCTCGTCAGCGCCATGTTCCATGACAAACCTAAAATCATCCATTTGCTTATCTGGAATCACCAACATCGCGTGGGTCGAGGCGTCCTGCATATAATAGAGCGGGATACCGAAATCGTTCGCTGCCGCACACGCACGCTCCTTGGTTGCATAGACAAAAATTAGGTTGCTAATTACAGGTACTTCGACCTGCACACGGCGGTATTTCAATTCACGCACCACAATATGTGTTGGCACGTAACAAATGATGTCAAATTTCAGCAGCGTATCACGCACAGCAAATTCCTGAGAATGCCGCACCCTTGCTGCAAACCAAAACTGCTGTATGTCAGTAACTTGCTGCATAATACACTTCAAAAATAAATACACTTCGTTGTTTGGACGAGACATATTACCCACGCCAAACTACCATCTTTTGTGATCTTTTGATCACCGATTTTCCTTCGCAAAGATACGTATAATATTATATATTACAAAATTTCACAGCCACTGAATTTCTGGAACATAAGCCGTGTAACGCACCCATTTCACAAAACTGCCGATCCAGATTGTGAATTGTAAATGGAATTTTGTATCTTTGCAAACAAAAATAAAAAAGGAATCCTATAACTGCCATGTTTGAAAATTTAACAGACAAACTCGAACGCTCGTTCAAACTGCTCAAAGGCGAAGGTCGCATCACCGAAATCAACATTGCCGAGACCCTAAAAGAGATCCGCCGTGCGCTGATCGATGCCGATGTTAACTACAAAGTAGCCAAGACTTTCACCGACGAAGTGAAGGTCAAAGCAATTGGTCAGGATGTGCTGAACTCGGTCAAGCCGGGTCAGATGATGACCAAGATCGTGCGCGACGAACTGGCGGCACTCATGGGTGGCACAGCCACCGAGATTGCCCTCACAGGCACACCTGCCGTACTGCTGATCGCGGGTCTTCAAGGTTCGGGTAAGACCACTTTCTCGGGTAAATTAGCCGCCTTCATCAAAAGTAAAAAAGGACGTCAAGTTTTGTTGGTTGCGGGCGACGTCTACCGCCCTGCCGCCATCGACCAGCTGAAGGTCTTGGGTGCGCAGATTGGCGTGGAGGTCTACACCGAGGAGGGGAACAAAAACCCGGTGCAAATTGCGGAAAACGCCATAAAATATGCGCGTCAGAAATCGTTCAACGTGGTGATCGTCGATACGGCGGGTCGTCTGGCGGTGGACGAGACGATGATGCAGGAGATCACAGCGATCAAGGCGGCGGTGAACCCCTCCGAGACCCTCTTCGTGGTCGATGCCATGACGGGTCAGGACGCGGTCAATACGGCGCGCGAGTTCAATGATCGCCTCGATTTCGACGGTGTGGTGCTGACCAAGCTCGACGGCGACACCCGTGGTGGTGCTGCCATTTCAATCCGTTCGGTGGTCAGCAAACCGCTGAAATTTATCTCCAGCGGCGAGAAAATGGATGCTTTGCAGGTGTTCCACCCCGAACGTATGGCCGATCGTATTTTGGGCATGGGCGACGTGGTATCACTCGTCGAACGCGCTCAGGAGCAATACGATGAAGCTGAGGCGCGCAGTTTGAAAAAGAAAATTGTTAAGGATCAATTCAACTTCAACGACTTCATAACACAGATCGCCCAGATCAAGAAAATGGGTAATCTGAAAGACCTCGCCTCCATGATCCCGGGCATGGGCAAGGCGCTCAAGAATGTCGATATTCCCGACGATGCCTTCAAGCAAACCGAGGCGATCATTGCCTCGATGACTCCCGCCGAACGCGAGAAACCAGAGATCATCAATGCCCGTCGTCGCGAGCGCATTGCCGCAGGCAGTGGTACGACCATGGCCGATGTCAATCGGCTGATGAAACAGTTCGAAGAGACGCGCAAAATGATGAAAACCGTAGCAGGCGGTAACTTAAAAATGCCCCGCGGAGGCATGCCCATCCGCCGATAAAACCATGCATAAATCAGGATTTGTAAATATTATAGGTAATCCCAACGTTGGCAAGTCGACGTTGATGAATGCCCTTGTGGGTGAAAAGCTCTCAATCATCACCTCCAAGGCGCAGACCACGCGCCACCGTATTTTGGGTATCGTGAGTGGCGAGGATTTCCAGATCGTCTACTCCGACACACCGGGCATCCTCAAACCCAGCTACAAATTGCAGGAGTCGATGATGAAATTTGTGACGGGTGCCGTGAGCGATGCCGACGTAATCCTCTATGTGACAGACACCGTGGAGCAGAGTGATCGGTCGGTCGAGATCATCGACCGCATCAATGCAGGCGCCATTCCAACCTTGGTTGTGATCAACAAAATAGACCTCACGACGCCCGAAAAGCTCGACGAATTGGTCGAGAAGTGGCAGGCGCTGATGCCCAAGGCAATTGTCATACCTACCTCGGCAAAGGAGAATTTCAACATTCAAAGCTTGTTTCACAACATCCTCGATGTGCTGCCCGAAGGTCCCGAATTTTACCCCAAAGACACGCTAACCGACAAGACGCTGCGCTTCTTTGCTTCGGAAATTATCCGCGAAAAAATTCTCCGTTACTACGACAAAGAGATCCCCTACTGCTGCGAAATTGAGATCGAAAGTTACAAGGAAGAGCCAACAATCGACCGCATATCTGCCATTATTTACGTGGCGCGCGACTCGCAAAAAGGCATCTTGATTGGTCACAAGGGCGAGATGCTCAAGAAGGTAGGGCAAGCCGCCCGCGAGGATATGGAAAAATTCCTCGACAAAAAGGTCTTCCTGCAACTTTTCGTCAAGGTGAACGACGACTGGCGCAACAACGAACGGCAGCTCAAACGCTTCGGTTACGACTTGGAGTAACGACCGAAAGTAATGCGTAAGCTCATCACAGGTATATTATTGTGTTTCACGTTGCTATGCAATGCAGAGGCGCACGCTCAATACAACAAAGAATATTTTTTCTGGGTAGGGCAAACCTGTATGCAGAACAACGATTACCAAGAGGCAATTCGCACCCTGAACACCCTATTGCGCTTCGATCCCGAAGCCTACGAGGGCTACTTTCTGCGGGGCATTGCCAAATACAACCTCGATGATTTGTTGGGTGCCGATGCCGACTTTACGATCGCTATCAGCAAAAACCCCGTCTTCACAACCGCCTACACCTACCGCGCCATTACGCGCTCTCGATTAGGGAATTACGACGATGCACTGCGCGATTTTGCGGAGGCAATAGAGCTGCGTCCCGACCTGCCCAGCCCCTATTACAGTCGCGGCGTGACGCGTCTGTTGAACCAGCAATTCGCAGATGCCATCGCCGATTTCGACCAATTCATCAAGCAGGAGAACAAAGTTGCCGACGCCTACATCAACCGCGGCACGTGTTACCTATATCTAAAGGACACCACGCAGGCATACGAGGACTACCGCGCCGCCATTCGCACCAATCGCGAAAACCCCGACGGCTACAACCGCCGCGGTGAACTCTACATGAAGCAGCAGCGCTATCAGGATGCTGAGGCGGATTTCGATATGGCGATCAGCCGCGACTCCACTCACCTGCCCGCCCACTTCAACCGCGCGTTGGTCTACTCCTACACGCAGCGTCCGATGCGATCGCTCGCCGATCTCGACACGGCAATTCGCCTCGACACAACCAACGCTGCTACGTACTTCAACCGCGCCATACTACGCACACAGATAGGTGATTACAACCACGCCCTCGAAGATTTCGACAAGGTGGCGCACTACTCACCCAACAACGTGCTGGTCTTTTTCAACCGCGCGCTGCTCAATACTCGCTTGGGCAATATCAAGGATGCCGTACGCGACTACTCAATCGCCATTGACCTCTATCCCGACTTTGCCGATGCCTACATAAACCGCAGCACGCTACGCGCCATGCTTCACGATCAGGAGGGGTCACAACGCGATCGTCTCACGGCACAACGCAAAATTACAGAATACCGTTCGCGCCTGAAAGACAGCACCTATTCGATCTTTGCCGACACCACACAACGCTTCGACCGACTCCTCTCGTTCGACAGCAAATTCGCGCGTAAAGGGGTCGCACGCACCTCGTCACACGTCAACGAGAACGATGAGTTGCGGCTGATTCCGCTCTTCAAGTTCACCCTCATGCAGCCCGACACCGCCCTGATCGCCAAGCGCGCTCACGTGCAGCGTGTCGAGGATTTCAAACGCCGCATCCGCAATGTGCGTCTGACGCTCGCTTGCACCGAGAGCAACCTTTCGACCGACTCGCTGATCGTGCTGGACAAGGCATATGCGCAGCAGCTGCAACGCGAAAACGACGCTTCGTGGACCGCACTTTTCGAGCGCGGTATCACCCAGTCGCTCATCAAGCAATACACCGCTTCGGTGAACAGCTATTCAGCTGCTATTGAGCAGAATCCGACCAATCCATTCCTCTATCTCAACCGTTCGACCACGCGTGCCGAGATGATCGACTTCATCTCGTCGATCGACAACTCCTATCAACGCATCGTCATCGATTCCGACCCCGCCAACAAGCTCACCAACAGCAGCAAACGCACCTATAATTACGACGAAGCAATCGCCGATCTCAACAGCGCGATCAAACTTTTCCCCGATTTCGCCTACAACTATTACAACCGCGCCAACCTCCAAGCGCTCTCGGGCAACCTACCCGAAGCCTACGACGACTATACGAAAGCGATCGCATTAGACACCACCTTTGCCGAGGCGTACTACAACCGTGGATTGGTGCAGATCTTCATGAAAGACACCCACAAAGGCTGCCTCGACCTTTCGAAGGCGGGCGAGTTGGGGATCAAACACGCCTACAAAGTACTCAAACAATACGCCGTGACCAAATAAAAGCAAACTTATAAAACTTACATAAAAATGACAGAAACAATTCACAAAAAATTAAACGATTCGGCTTTTGCACGCTGGACAGCACTCATCCTGATCGCGCTGATGATGCTCTTCGGCTATATGTTTGTCGATATGATGTCGCCCCTGCAAAGTATGCTTGAGGTGCAACGCGGCTGGACACCCGACGTCTTTGGACTCTATGGCGGTTCGGAATTTATCCTCAATGTCTTTGGCTTCCTGATCGTTGCGGGTATCATCCTCGACAAAATGGGCATCCGATTCACGGGCGAACTTTCGGCTTCATTGATGTTCATCGGCGCCTGCGTGAAGTACTACGCTATCAGCGACGCTTTCACGGGTTCGGACGTAGATATCTGGCTTTCAAGCTTTTGGGTTTCGATGCCTGCATCGGCAAAACTTGCTTCGCTGGGCTTTATGGTCTTCGGTTGCGGTTGCGAAATGGCGGGCATCACCGTCTCGAAAGCTATCGCTAAATGGTTCGAAGGCAAGGAAATGGCACTGGCTATGGGTCTTGAAATGGCCATCGCCCGCGTGGGTGTCTTCGCCATTTTCTCCATTTCGCCCATCTTGGCCAACATGGCGCCTGCATCGGTTGTGCGTCCCGTTGCCTTCTGTGCAGTGCTGCTACTCATTGGTCTGATCACCTTCACCCTTTTCTGCATCATGGATCGCAAGCTCGACCGTCAAATCGGCGAGCAGGCAACTTCGGGTAACTCGGAGGAGGCATTCCGTGTGAGCGACATCGGCAAGATTCTGAGCAACAAAGTATTCTGGATCATCGCTTTGCTGTGCGTCCTCTACTACTCGGCAATCTTCCCATTCCAACGTTTTGCCACCAATATGCTGGAGAGCAACCTCGGCATTTCGGCGGCTTTGGCTGCCGACATCTTCCGCTGGTTCCCCATGGGTGCTGCGGCAATCACCCCCTTCTTGGGTAGCTACCTCGACCACAAAGGCAAGGGTGCTTCGATGCTGATCTTCGGTGCGGTACTGATGATCACCTGTCACCTAACCTTCGCCTTTATCCTACCCGCCTACCCCAGCACCTTGCTCGCTTACGGCTCGATTGTACTGTTGGGTATCTCGTTCTCGTTGGTTCCAGCTGCGCTGTGGCCTTCGGTTCCGAAGATCATACCCACCCGTTATTTGGGTAGTGCTTATTCGCTGATTTTCTGGATTCAGAACATGGGTCTGTGTATCTTCCCGCTCATCATCGGCTACGCGCTCAAGGTGACGAATGTGGGCGTTGCCGAGCAGATCAAGGCTGGCGTGCCAGATGTTGCCTACAACTACACCGTTCCGATGTTGATCTTCGCCAGTTGCGGTGCTGTGGCTCTGCTGCTTGCGCTGCTGCTCAAACGCGAAGACGCCAAAAAGAAATACGGATTGGAGCTGCCCAACATCAAGGAATAGGGC
The DNA here is from genome assembly GCA_036658095.1 of Alistipes sp. Classification (GTDB taxonomy): domain Bacteria; phylum Bacteroidota; class Bacteroidia; order Bacteroidales; family Rikenellaceae; genus Alistipes. Next base: position 6,940 of record JAVXFC010000004.1, read on the forward strand.
TATACCTATATATAAACAGGTCGCGGAGCATATGTTCCGCGACCTGTTTTTTTGTCAATGGATCTATCGTTGTTGGACAATTGCATAGAGTTCCGCTACGCGATTGCACATCTCCTCCCACGAAAAACGCTTGCGTTCCTCGATGATGTTCGTGCGGAAGCGCGCTAAAGTCTCCTCATCCCAGATACGCATCAGGGCATCCGCCACCATTGCTTTTTCGGGCGCACAGACGTAGCCCGCCCGTCCGTCAGGGACAATTTCGGGCAGTCCCCCCACGTTGGTCACCAACATTGGAGCGAAAAATTGATAGGCAATTTGCGTCACACCGCTCTGTGTGGCAGTGCGATAGGGCTGCACCACGAAATCGGCAGCCGAAAAATAATGCTTCACATCGCCGTCCGCCACAAACCAGTCATGCAGAATCACATCCTCCTGCAATCCAAGGCGCACGATCTGCGCCACATAAGGTTCTTTGGCGGTATAAAATTCACCTGCCACAATCAGCTTGCGCCCCTCAGCATGCCCTTCGCGCTTGAATTGCGCCCACGCATCCAACAGCAAATCCAGCCCTTTATAGTCGCGTATCAGCCCAAAAAAGAGGGCATAGCGGAGTTGCGGATCGAGCTTCAGCAGCTCACACGCCTGTTCACGCGGCTCACGCTCACCAAAATTTTCGAAGAGCGGATGAGGCGAGAAAATCGCAGGCGCAGCCGTGTAGGCAGCCAATTCGCCATGCACCTGCTCCGACATATAGACAAAGCCGTCCACCGAGCGCAGAAAATATCGGTTGAATGGGCGATCGACAACGTGATGTTCGTGCGGCTCGACATTGTCGATCTGACACAGCACCTTGGTGTGTCCATTCGAGCGTGCCAGCCGCGCAATCGTGCCGAAACAGGGCGCCATGAAGGGCGTCCAGTATTTCAGCAACACAAAATCGGGACGCTCACGTCTAATTCGCCACCCGATGCGCAGCCAATTCAGAGGGTTGATCGTGTTCACACACCGCTCAATCCGCAGATCGGCAGGGGGTGGCGTGGTGAGTGTCTGACTCTTGCCCGGAAACAAAAATGCGGGATATTGCACGGTGAATGTTTTTATATCGACCTCATCGCCACGTCGTTGAAACGTGCGCGCCATGATTTCCATGATCGATGCCAGCCCGCCCCGATAGGGATGTGCAGGACCTAAAACAGTTATCTTTGCCTTCATGAAGACAAAGATAACTGAATTTCAAAATGCAAAATACAAAATGCAAAATTATTTTTGCTTTGCGCTGTTTTTGTGTTCAGATCGCACATGGCTTTGGGGCTGATCATCCCCAAAGCTATTTCGAATTATTTCTGTGCTGCGCTGCCAGCAATGGATTGCAACGCAAGGTATTCCACACCATAGTCGATCATATTCTGCACCTCGGTGCGGAACAGATCGTGGTGATGCTCCTCCTCCTCGATCGCATTTTGAAACACCTTGTGGGATACGGCATCGGCATGCACCGCGCAAGCGTGCGAGGCAACATTATACTCCTCAATGGTACTCTGCTCCAGTGCCACGCAAAATTCGAGAGCCTCCTTCACATCGAGAATCTGACGCGTCTGAAACGAAGCGTTCATATTCACATCGCCCTGCAAATAGATGATCCGCTCGGCGAAAATCTCAATATGACGCATCTCAGCGATCGAAATCTGATGCATCATGCGGGCGAGATATTGATATCCCGCATCCTCGAAATGGACGTGAAAATACATATACTGCAAAGAGGTCGCAATCTCCTTACCGATAGCATCGTTCAGTAGATCAATGCTTTTTTGATACTTGTTTTGTGGTTTATTTGCCATGATAGAAAGGTTTTATCCTCTCCGTGCAAATTACATTCCACAATCTACGACCGCCATTCGACCGAGGCACGCACCGCCTCCTGCTCACCGTTGTTGATCGTGAAGAGCCACGCATCATCGCGCTGCTCACTGCCCAGCGTCAGCAGCTGCCCATGGCGACACTCGCGCAGAAAGTGAATATCAAGCCGCACGGCACGCTGCGAGGCAACCAACTCCAATGGCATGGCGTCGAAGAGCAGGTCGATGTAGCGCAAAGTGTTCATGTGACGGTTGAAGTCGATGTCGCTATACGCCACACGGTGTTCTACATACGTAGTTGGGTTGATCGACAGAATCTTGCGCGGTTTATCGGTTGGAGACGGACGATCGATCATCGCATCAGCGTGTTCACGACCCACACCCGACAGGTCGACTGCCGTGCGCGCTGTCAGGTCGATCATTGCCCATTGGGTCACGGCGCGCCCGAACTCCGCACCCGAAGCATCGGTCAAGGTGAAATTTCGGGTCGACAGCACCCGCCCGTAGTCGCTGATCCACGTCGCCACCTCGTAAGTGTCGTACTGCGCGGGGCGACGATCCAGTTCGAGCGCCATACGTGACAGCACCCAAGAGCAGTTGCGGGCATTGAGGGCATCGACGCCAAAGCCTTTGCCGTGGGCATCCAGACCTGCCGTGTCGAGGATCACCCCCGCCATGGCGGGAATCGCGGCGCAGAGGGTGAAATCGACTTTCTGCGGCTCGACACAAAATTTATAGCTACTTATTTCGGACATTATTTTGTAAAATTTTCAATCAACGAGAACAAAGGTACGATCTTTTATTTATCTTTGTTAATAACATTCATCTTAAAACCAATGTAAAATGGAAAATGTAAAATTAAATTTTGGAACAACGATCAAGGAGTCTTTTACATTCGGAATCAAAAATGCACCATCGATCATGGCGGCATTTCTGCTCTGGCTCGTCACCATTTGGATCCCCTATATTAATGTAGGTACAACCATTGCCTTAAGTATGCTGCCCGTCGAACTCGCCAACGGACACGTGATCAACCCGCTCGGAATCTTCCATTCGAAGTGGCGCCGCTACATGGGCGAATATTTCATGACCGCCATTTTGATGATTCTCCCCATGTTGATCGCCTTTCTGTTTCTCTACATCCCCGGCATCGTCCTTTCCATGGCATGGTCGCTCTCGTTCTACTTCCTGATCGACAAGGGCAAAAACCCCGTGCAGGCGATCAAAGCCAGCAACGACGCCACCTATGGCAGCAAATGGACAATCTTTTTTGCTACGTTGGTCATCGGCATCCTGCTCTCGGTGTTTGGTTGCATCTTCTATGCAATCGGTTTGGCAGCCGACTCTCTGCCCGTTTTAATCCTTGTCATGGTGATCTTTGCCTTGATCGCCGCACCGATCGGCATCGCCTTTGACGCGTCGATTTGGCGTCAACTGCGCAACAATGTTGAGTAATTTTCACATTCCTCACTCCATAAAAGCGGCTTGTCAGTCGCTTTTATTGGGTAACACAATAATTTTTATCGAAAAACGATAAATATTGTTTGTTTTTCGAAAATATATTTCTATCTTTGCGATACGAACCTAACGATACTGAAATATGCAAAACAAGAAATCGCTTTTACAACGGATGTTGGTGATCTACATCACCTTCTTTGTCATCCTCGCTGCAGGGTTGGCGCATAGTTTCCTGCCCAATTTTTCGCGAGGCTACAATGAGGGGGCGACCATGGGCGGCGATATCGTGCGGAATTGGGCTTCGGGCGCTCCACGTCAGATCTTCACTTTGGGTGAGGTGAGCGTGACGAGTCAAGACACCTTCGTCATCAAGGGTTTGGATTCGCTCTCGGAGGTGAAGATCACCCCCACGATCCAACACATCAACCTAACGGTCGATCAACCTGCCGATTCCAATGTTGGAGCCATGAGCCTTGCCTTCAGCGCCATAGGTGGCAGCGCATGGATCTACCTGCTTACCATGTTGGGTTCCGTAGCCTTTTTGGCGATCATCGTGTTGATGTTCATCATCATCCACTCGATTCGACGTTCGATCAAAGAGGAGCGCACGCTCGACAGTCGCAACGTGTGGTACATCCGCACCATCGGTTTTCTGACGATCTTCACCGAACTAAGCCACGCGCTAATTGCGTGGTGCATGGCTACACGCGCCGCTGAACTTTTGGCAGGCAGCAATCTGATCGTCGACACCACTTTTTCAATCTCCTACTATACCATTATCATGGGCATCTTGGTGATCTTCACCGCCGAGGTTTTCGCCATTGGGCAGAACCTGAGCGAGGAGCAAAAACTGACTATTTAAGCGGCACAATGATGACACAGAACAACCTACACACAATCCAAGAGGAGGGCTTATGGCAATAATTATCAACATAGACGTCATGATGGCAAAGCGTAAAATGCCATTGGGCGAATTGGCTGAACGAGTGGATATTACACCCGCCAACCTCTCGATCCTCAAGAACGGGAAAGCCAAGGCAATCCGCTTCTCGACACTCGAAGCCGTCTGCCGCGAATTGAACTGTCAGCCGGGCGACATCATCGAATATCGCGCCGATCTTCCCGCCGAAAAAGAAGAAGAATAACCAATAAACTATAAACACAAACCATTTAATAACAGTACCTTATGAAAAAACTACTAATGGTAATTGCCACAGCGTTCATGCTATCGAGCGCACAGGCACAATTAAATCCGATGGAGCCAATCCCCGCCGACAAAGCAATTCGCACGGGTAAGCTCGAAAACGGTATGACGTACTATATACGTCACAACGAAAAGCCCAAAGGACAGGCTGATTTCTTCATCCACTACGACGTGGGTGCGATCCAAGAGAACGACACTCAGCAGGGTCTGGCGCACTTTCTGGAACACATGGCTTTCAACGGCACGAAGAACCTGCCGGGCAAAGAGATGATGACCTATCTGGAGAAAATTGGCGTGAAATTCGGCGCTAACCTGAATGCAGCTACCAGCTGGGATCAGACTCAATACATGATGACCGACGTCCCGACCACCCGTCAGGGGATCATCGACTCGGCGCTGTTGGTGCTGCACGACTGGTCGCACTTCATCTCGCTGCAACCTGAGGAGATCGACAACGAGCGTGGTGTGATCAAAGAGGAGCTGCGTACCCGTGACGGTGCCCAGTGGCGTTCGACGATCAAACTGATCAAGGCACTCGGCAAAGACACGAAGTACGAGCATCGCAACCTGATCGGCACCATGGAGGGTCTCTCGACCTTCCCGCGTCAGCAGATCGTCGATTTCTACGAAATGTGGTATCGTCCGAACTACCAAGCCATTGTGATCGTTGGTGACGTAGATGTAGACAAGGTGGAGGCCAACATCAAGAAGTTGATGTCCGACATCCCTGCCCCTGCTGCTACGGCTCCTGCCAAAGAGGTTATCATGGTTCCCGACAACGAGCAACCCATCATCTCGATCTCCACCGACAAGGAGATGACCAGCTCTTCGATAAATGTCTTCATCAAACGTCCTGAACTGCCCAAAGAGGCGAATGGTTTAGTCTATCGCGAAATGGTGGACATCATGATCAACTTCGTGACCACCATGCAGAACGCTCGCTTTAGCGAAATCGCTCAGAATCCCAACGCTCCGTTCCTCGCTTCGAGTATGTTCGACGGTTCGGTTGGCATCATCCCGACCCTGATCACCACTGGATTCAGCGTTGACACCGAGGACGGCAAGCTGCCCGTAGGATTCGAGGCTATGTTGACCGAAATGGAGAAAACACGCCGCTTCGGCTTCACCGAGGGCGAGTTCGAACGCACACAGAGCAACTTGATGCGTGCTATCGAGCGTCAATATGCCAACCGCAACGACCGCACGAACAGCGAGTTCAGCGAGCGTATGTTTGCCAACTACAAACAAAATATGTCGATGCCGTCGGCTGAGTACGAATGGCAGCTCGACAGCACCCTGATCAAAACGGTGACTGTTGCCGACATCAACCAACTTTGCGCACAGCTCATTCAGCCCAAAAACTGGGTGGTCACTTTGAATGCTCCCGAGAAGGAGGGTTTGGTGAATCCGACTGCTGAGGAGCTGCTCGCGATCATCGCCAAAGTACAGGGTTCGGAGATCAAAGCTTATGAGGACAACACCGTCAAAGAGCCACTGATCGCCAACCTAAAGGCACTGAAGGGTTCGGCTGTGAAGGCAACCGCTGCCAACGCCATCCTTGGAACCACCGAGTGGACACTCAAGAACGGAGCGAAGATCATCGTGAAACCTACTACCTTCAAAGCCGACGAGGTGATGCTCACGGTCAAGTCAAACGGTGGTCTCTCGATTCTTCCCAACGACCTCTACTTCACCGCTAAACTCATGCCGGGCATCATGCAGCAGTCGGGCTTAGGCAAGTTCTCGGCAACAGATCTGCGCAAGCAACTTTCAGGCAAAAGCGCTGGCGTTGGTCTGTCGATCGACGGTTACAAACACGGTATGGAGGGCTACGGCTCGCCCAAAGATATGGAGACACTCATGCAGTTGCTCTATCTCAACTTCACGGCACCCCGCTTCAACGAGGACGACTTCAACACCTACATCAAGCAGGTCAACGCACAGGTGGAGAACATGATGAAGAACCCCGACTACATCGTTCAGAGTACACTCATGGAGACGGTTTACGACAACAACTACCGTTCGCAGAGACTCTCTCCCGCGCTGTTGAAAGATATCAAGTTCGAGGAGCTGAAAGCCATTCACGACAAACTGTTCATTGGTGCTAACAACTTCACCTTCACATTTGTAGGTAATGTCGATCTGAACACCTTGAAACCTCTGGTCGAGAAGTACATCGGCTCGCTGCCCACGTCGAAAACCACACTCAACTACGTGGACGACCACATGGATGCTGTCAATGGTAAAGGCGAGACAAACATTGCAGTTGCCATGCAGCAACCCAAAGTGTCGGTTTGGTATTACCTCTCGGGCGATGCTCCCTACACAATCGAGAACAACCTGAAGATGACCTTCCTTTCGCAGGCACTCAGCTCACGTTACCTGATCTCGATCCGCGAGGAGAAGGGCGGAACCTATGGCGTGAACGCACAAGGCTGGGCGAAATTCATCCCCAAACAGGACTACACGTTGCTGATTCAGTTCGACACGAACGAGGCACAAGCCGAGGAGTTGAGCGAGATTATCGACCTCGAATTCCAGAAGATTGCCAAGGAAGGTCCGCTGACCGAGGACATCGAGAAGACGCGCGAATACCTCGCCAAGGAGTGGAAGAACGGTCTGGAGACCAACGCTACTTGGGCCGCAAACATCGACAAGTTCTACAATACGGGGTTGGATTACACCTCCAACTACGAGACGATCTTGAAGAACATCACCAACGAGGATATTCAGAAATTTGCACAGAAGATTCTCGCTGACGGCAACATGGTTCACGTGGTCATGCGCCCCGAAGCTGCTGCTGCCGAGACCAAATAGGACAAATAAATAGGAAATAATTCAAAGGCGTTCGCAAATGCGGACGCCTTTTTTATTTAATTTTCAGTGAAAAACAGTATCTTTGCAGCCATAAACAGGAATTTTTATGCAAAATACAATTCGTTTCTTCGGGCGCATATACCTCAAATTGGTGCTACTCACCCTCTCCGTGGAGTTCATCACGCGCATCGTGCTGCTACTCAACGAACAAACAACCGATCTGAACTTTACTTTTGGCGAATGGCTCGCGGTCTTCGCGCTGGGTGCGGTGAACGATCTTTGCGTCGCCACCCTCAGTTTTGCCTTTCTATGGCTCTACTTGATGAGCATCGGAAGAGGCAAATTCGCCACTCCTTGGGGCTATATCCTGCTCGGCGCACTCGCCGCCGCCTTCTGTTACGTCACCTTTGGTCACACCATTCTCGACGAATACGGTAGCGTCGTACCAACGATCGGCGCCGCCATTTTGGGCTATTGGATGTTGAGTTTTGCCTTTCGCTTGTTCGTCCCTGCCGCACGTCACAACTGGACAACCGCATGGTTTGCCACACTGCTCGTGATCTACACGGGGCTGATCCTCTTCAATGGGGTCAGCGAATATTTCTTCTGGAATGAATTTGGCGTGCGCTACAATTTCATCGCTGTCGACTACCTCGTCTACACCTCCGAAGTGGTGGGTAACATCATGGAGTCCTACCCCGTCATCCCAATGATGAGCGGGCTGCTGGTGATTACCTTGGGTGTCGCGTGGTGGCTTTTCCGCCGTGATCTGCACCTCGCTGCCTCGCTGCAAGGCGTCGCCGGCAAAGCCATCGTCGCAGCCGCATATTTCGTAGCTTGCGGCGCAGCAATCGGACTATTAGCGTTCAACACACGCTTTCAGAATAGCGAAAATGTATACGTCAACGAGCTTCAAGCCAATGGTTTGTACAAGTTCTACGACGCCTTCTTGAAAAACGAACTCGACTATCAGCAGTTTTACCTCACCCGCCCTGATGCCGAGGCGACCATTCATGCCGAATATGGCAGCACGGGCGACAACCTGCGGCACATCGCAGGCGTGGCAGGCGCTCCGCAGCGCAACATCGTGCTGATCACGATCGAGAGCATGAGCGCCTCGTTCATGGAGCGCTTCGGCAACCCCGACCACCTGACCCCCGTTCTCGACTCGCTCTACACGCAGGGAGTGGCATTCGATCGGCTGCTGGCAACGGGCAATCGCACCGTGCGCGGTCTGGAGGCGGTGACTCTCTCGCTGCCACCCTGCCCCGGACAGAGTATCATCAAACGCAAGAACAACAGCGGAATGCACTCCACAGGGGCTATTCTGCGCCAAAAAGGCTACACCGTACGCTTCTTTTACGGCGGCAACAGCTACTTCGACAACATGGAGACCTTCTTCAGCGGCAATGGCTACGAGATCGTCGACAAAAGCCAATACGCACCCGACGAAATCACCTTTGCCAACATCTGGGGCGTATGCGACGAGGATGCCTACCACAAGGTCATCAAGACCCTCAATGCGGATGCTGCGAGCGGCAAACCCTTCTTCGCCCACGTAATGAGCGTCAGCAACCATCGCCCCTTCACCTACCCCGCAGGACGCATTTCGATTCCTCACGACGCCAAATCGCGCGCTGGAGGAGTCATGTACAGCGACTATGCTTTGGGACGTTTCTTCGACGAGGCGCGCCACCAACCGTGGTTCGCCAACACCGTCTTCGTCATCACCGCTGACCACTGCGCCTCCAGTGCCGGCAAGACCGAGATCCCCCTCACCAAATACCATATCCCCGCCGTCATCTTCGCCCCCGGCATCATCGAACCTACCTGCGTATCTCAAGTGGCATCACAGATTGACCTCATGCCCACCCTCTTCGGACTGCTTGGCATGGACTACGACTCTCACTTCTATGGTCGCAATGTGCTGGATGCGAATTACATACCGCGCGCCTTCGTTGCCACCTACCAAGATCTGGGCTACCTCGAACGCGGCGTCTTCACCATTCTGTCGCCCGTAAATCGCAGCGAACAGTTCCTGATCACCCCCACCGCCGTCGATGCTTACAACATGGAGCCGCTGTCAACTCCCGACACTCAACTCATCGACCGCGCCGTGAGTTTCTACCAAACCTCCTCGGCGTGGAATAAACGCTAACACTGCGCGAAAGCGTCACAAGACAAAGTACGCGCCTTCGTCTGACCGCTCAACAAGCTGAGCTATCAGACACAAAGGCAAGAAGAAAGAGGGGCAGGATCTAAGATCCTGCCCCTACTTATCGAAACGATGTGTGGATTACGACTCCAGCGCGTAGCGCTTGTAAGCCACCACCGTAGCCTCTTTTTCTGCCTTGTGGATGTATTCGGCGATTGTCTCCTTCTCACCTACAACCACTTGGTTGAGCAACGTGTTCTCTTCGTAGAACTTGCGCATCTTACCTTCGGCAATCTTTTCGAGAATTGCGTCGGGTTTGTTGGCGTTCTTCGGGTCTTGCTTCATAGCTTCGACCGCAATTTTGCGCTCATGCGCCACAACATCTGCTGGGCAGTCGTTCTCGTCAATGGCAATGGGAGCCATAGCCGTAGCCTGCATAGCAACAATGTGAGACACCTCAGCAGGAACCTCTTTGTTGAAGCCGATGATCGTACCCAACTTCTTGTTGAAGTGGACGTAAGCGGCGCAGCAGGGAGCCTCGATGCGAGCATAGTATGCCAACTCGATCTTCTCACCCGTCTGTCCCGACTTCTCGGTGACCATCTCCTCGACCGTGCGACCTTCGGCATTCTTCACAGCCATCAGTGCGTCGCGATCTGCGGCATCACTCTTCACTGCAATATCAAGAATAGCCTGTGTCGATGCCGAAAACTCGGCATTCTGAGCCACGAAGTCCGTCTCGCAAGCCAAGCAAAGGAGGTAGGCCTTGTGACCCACGATCTGCGTCATTACGACGCCCTCGCTTGCAGAACGATCGGCACGCTTCGCAACAACGAGCTTACCTTTTTCGCGAATAATGTCCTGCGCGCGGTCGTAGTCGCCTTCAGCCTCCATGAGCGCCTTCTTGCAATCCATCATACCAGCACCGGTCATCTTGCGGAGCTTCATTACTTCAGCTGCTTTGATTTCCATAGTATTTTCCGTTTTTTCGTTCAAAAATAATTTCTCTTGCAATTACTCTGCCTTTGTTTCAGCGGCAGGAGTTTCGGTAGCGGGAGCCTCAGAAGCAGCCACTACACTTGCCAAGTCAGCCTCCTGAGCATCAATGGTAGCCTTCACAGACTTTTTGATGCGTGGTTTGGCGTCTTTTTTGAGTGTAGCGTCGGTGTTAGCCTCTACTTCCAGTACTTCCTTCTCTTTTTCGAGACGGCGCTCTTCGCTGCCTTCGGCAATTGCCGAACACATCACTTCGAGAACCACAGCGATTGATTTTGAAGCATCGTCATTTGCAGGGATTACATAATCAATGTCGGTTGGATCACAACAAGTATCTACAATTGCAAAGACGGGGATGCTCAAACGCTTCGCCTCTTTCACAGCGTTCGACTCCTTCTGCACGTCCACAACGAACAGAGCAGCAGGAAGACGCGTCAAATCGGCGATCGAGCCAAGGTTCTTCTCAAGTTTAGCACGTTGACGCTCCACTTGGAGTTTCTCGCGCTTGGAGAAATTATTAAATGTGCCGTCAGCCGTCATCTTATCGATGGTGGTCATTTTCTTAACGGCTTTACGTATCGTGGGAAAGTTTGTAAGCATACCGCCTGCCCAACGCTCTGTGACGTAAGGCATTCCTACGGCTGCCACCTTTTCGGCAACGAGTTCTTTAGCTTGTTTTTTGGTAGCTACGAACAGCACGCGGCGACCGCTCTTAGCGATCTGCTTGATAGCTGCAGCAGCCTCGTCGATCTTGATCACAGTTTTGTGCAAGTCGATGATGTGGATGCCATTCTTTTCCATGAAGATATAAGGAGCCATTTTGGGGTTCCATTTACGCTTCAGGTGACCGAAATGAGCACCAGCTTCCAATAATGTATTAAAATCTGTACGTGACATTTTAATTCAATCTGTTAATTAATTTTAATTCTCTTTTCATCAACCTCTCAGCAGTGGCACTTTGCCAATCCGAGAAGTTTTCCGCGATCGGGCAACCAGTAAGTAATACGTATATAATATATAGGTAGTCTCGCCGATTTTGAACCCTGACCGTGCTTGCCGAAAATTCGGTCGTGCGACTATCGCTTGCTGAACTGGAACTTGCGACGTGCTCCGGGCTGACCGGGTTTCTTACGCTCAACTTCGCGTGGATCACGCGTCAGGAATCCGTTTTTCTTCAGAATGGGGCGGAACTCAGCATCGATCTCGCACAAAGCACGTGCGATACCGAGACGAGCAGCCTCAGCCTGACCCTTGATGCCACCGCCATCCAAATTGATGGTGATGTCATAGCTTTCAGCCGTGTTAGTAGCCGTGAGAGGCTGCTTCACTTGGAACTGAAGAATGTCAAGGGGGAAATAGACGGCAAGATCCTTGCGGTTGATTGTAATCTGACCCTTACCCAGCTTCACGTATACGCGAGCTACAGCGGCCTTACGACGACCTACGGTGTTTACAACTTCCATAATTCTTACTTAATCTCGTTTAATTTAATTGCTTTGGGGTTCTGTGCCACGTGAGGATGTTCCTCACCTGCATAGATCTTCAAGTTTCTGAGTATTGCATCGCCGAGGCGATTTTTAGGCAGCATACCCTTTACTGCTTTTTCGATCACGAATGTAGGTTTTTTTGCCAGATAGTCAGCAGGCGTTGCAAAACGCTGGCCACCCGGAAAACCGGTGTGACGGATGTAGACCTTATCGGTCATCTTCTTGCCCGTGAGCTTCACTTTGTCCGCATTGATGACGATGACGAAGTCACCGCAATCAGCGTGTGGAGTGTAGCTGGGCTTGTTCTTGCCTCGGAGGATCTTCGCGACCTGCGATGCAAGACGTCCCAATACCTCGTTCGTCGCATCAATTACCACCCATTCTTTGGTAATCGTCGCGGCATTCAGCGAGACAGTCTTGTAGCTTAATGAATCCACTTTGTTTACGTTTAATTTAACTTGTTTGTAATCCAATTTCCCGCACTTTACGGGTGCGCAAAGGTACTAAATTATTTTCATACCACAAGATAAGTCTCAAAAAAAATCATCTGAACACCTAAAATAAAGTACATAAGGGCGATCAAGGGTCAAAAACTGCCAAAAAACTACCCAAAAGCTTCCACCTCAGACAAAGAAAGGCGACCGAAAATTCGGTCGCCTTTCAAAGTTCGGAAATGTGCTATTAGCCCAAGAACGAGAGCAAGATACCCGCAGCAACTGCCGAGCCAACAACGCCAGCGACGTTGGGACCCATGGCGTGCATGAGCAGGTAGTTCGATTTGTCGTACTTGATACCGATGTCCTGCGACACGCGCGCAGCAGCAGGAACCGCCGACACACCCGCATTACCGATCAAGGGGTTAATCTTGTTACCCTCTTTCAAGAAGAGGTTCATGAATTTCACAAATGCCACACCACCCACGGTAGCGATGAAGAACGAAGCAGCACCCAAAATAAAGATGTAGATCGTCTTCTCGGTCAGGAACACGTCGGCCTGCGTCGAAGCGCCCACCGTGACACCAATCAAGATCGTCAAGATGTCGATCATCTGGTTACCAGCTGTGGTTGCCAGACGTTTCACAACACCGCTCTCCTTCAAGATATTACCAAGGAAAAGCATACCCAACAGCGGAATTGCATCAGGCACAACGAACGTGGTAAGCAGGAAGGCGATCACCGGGAAAAGGATCTTCTCGGTAGACGACACAGCACGTGGCGGACGCATCTTGATCACGCGTTCGCGCGAGTTGGTCAACATACGCATAACGGGTGGCTGAATCAGCGGCACGAGTGCCATGTAGGAGTAGGCACAGATGGCGATAGCACCCAGATATTCGGGAGCCAATTTGCTGGTCAAGAAGATAGCCGTCGGGCCGTCCGCGCCACCGATAATGGCAATAGAACCTGCCTCGTTAGCGGGAAATCCGAATGCCAAAGCGCCCATGTAAGCCGCGAAAATACCGAGCTGAGCAGCAGCGCCAATCAGCATCAGTTTCGGGTTAGAGATCAGCGACGAGAAGTCGGTCAGCGCACCCACACCGAGGAAGATCAACGGGGGATAGACGCCATATTTCACGCCGAAATAGAGGTAGTTAAGCACCGAGCCCTCCTCGTACACGCCCACTCCGTGACCCAGCTCCATCGGGATGTTACCGATGATGATACCGAATCCGATCGGGACGAGCAACATAGGCTCAAATTTGTGTTTAATCGCAAGGTAGAGGAAGAAGCAACCCACAGCAATCATGATGAGGTACTTGTACCCACCTTCAGCCGTAAAGAGGTTTGCAAATCCCGTTTCACCTATAAATTGCGAAACGCTTTCACCAAGGAAAGACGAAGATAAAAACTCCAGCATAATCCTATCCTAAAGTTATCAATACGTCTCCCTCCAATACGGAGTCGCCACGGTTCACCTTGATCGACTTGACCACGCCTGCGCGATCGCTGTCAATGTTGTTTTCCATCTTCATGGCTTCGAGAACTACCAGTGTTTTACCGGCAGCCACCGTGTCGCCTTCGCGCACTTTGATGTCGATAATCACACCGGGCAGAGGACTCTTCACGGGAGATTCGCCCACAGCAGCAGGAGCCGCAGCGGCAGGTTTGGTGACCTTGACGGTCGAGGGTTGCACGGGGTGCGAAGCAGGTACAGCAGCCACTTGCGGTTTCGCTACAACGGTAGATTTCTCGGCCATGCCGACCATTTCCACCATATAAGAAGCACCGTTTACGACCACTTCCGCCTCATTGTCAGTCAGGCTGTCGATATCGACAGCTACCGTATAGTCGTTACCGTTGATCTTGAAATTATACTCTTTCATTTTGTTTATCGTTGTTTCCGTTTATTTTCTAATATGTTCGGGCATCCGCGTCAATCCGTGGATCTTTGAGCTCCAAGGCGAGTAGACACGTGCCACCTTGTTGATGGTGATTACATCACTCTCGCGGTCGTGCATCTCGGTCTTGTGAAGTTTGATAGCCAAGGCAATGGCGGCAATAACCTCGCCGTTGACCACGCTATCGCTGCCTGTGGGAAGAGCCACGTCGTTGACCATGACGCTTTTCTGTTTCACCATCGAGGCTTTCTTCTGAGCGCTGCGCACCATGATGCGTGCGAAGAGCCAAATCAAGACGCAGAGTCCGATCAAGGAGAGGAGAACCACAGTCACCGAGATGATCGTCACATAGATACCGTACGGATCAAATTGGAGAATGGTGTCCGCCCCCTTAGCGGGTGCCGCTTCTTGAGCGGTTGCCGCGACGGAAATCGCAAGCAAGCCCGCTGTTAATAAGATTCGTCTCATACTACAACGGAATATTTGAGTGTTTCTTAGCAGGGTTCTGGACGCTCTTGGTTGCCAGCGACTGCAAAGCACGGATCACGCGGAAACGCGTGTTGCGTGGCTCAATCACATCATCAATATAGCCGTAACGAGCAGCATTGTAGGGGTTCGAGAACTTATCGTTGTACTCTTTCTCCTTCTCAGCCACGAAAGCAGCACGATCTTCGGGTTTCTCGAATGCCGACAACTCCTTGGCGTTCAATACCTCCACAGCACCACTTGCACCCATCACTGCAATCTCAGCCGTAGGCCAAGCATAGTTTATGTCACCGCGAATGTGCTTCGAGGACATGACGATGTAGGCGCCACCATAAGCCTTGCGCAGCGTGACCGTCACTTTCGGAACCGTAGCCTCGCAATAAGCAAAGAGCAACTTAGCACCGTGAGTGATCACACCACCATACTCTTGGGTTGTACCCGGCAGGAAGCCCGGCACGTCGACCAAGGTAACGATCGGAATGTTGAACGCATCGCAGAAACGAACGAAACGCGCTGCCTTGCGGCTGGCGTTGATGTCCAATACGCCCGCCATGAATTTAGGTTGGTTGGCGATGATACCGACGCTCTGACCGTTGAAACGAGCAAAGCAGGTGATCATATTCTTCGCATAGCCACCTGCCGACTCCAAGAAATCGCCATTATCGACAATCGCTTTGATGACCTCCGTCATATCGTAAGGTTTGTTGGCGTTGTCGGGAATAATCTCGTTCAACGAATCCTCCAAACGGGTGATCTTATCGGTGCAGACTGCCAACGGAGCATCCTCCATATTATTCTGCGGCATGAACGAGATGAGTCTGCGAATCAGCGAGATACCCTCCTCCTCAGTGTCGACGGCAAACTGTGCCACGCCCGATTTGGTGGTGTGCATCACAGCGCCACCCAGTTGCTCCTGCGTTACGTCCTCGCCCGTGACGGTTTTCACCACTTTGGGACCCGTGAGGAACATATTAGAGGTATCCTTCTTCATGATGATGAAGTCGGTCAGTGCAGGCGAGTAGACCGCACCACCAGCGCAAGGGCCAAAGATAGCCGAGATCTGCGGAATCACACCCGACGACATCACGTTGCGTTGGAAGATGTTAGCATATCCCGCCAAGGCGTTCACGCCCTCTTGAATACGCGCGCCACCCGAGTCGTTGATGCCGATGCAGGGGGCGCCGTTGCGCAGTGCCATATCCATCACCTTGCAAATCTTGTCCGACATGGACAGCGACAGCGAACCTGCCGTGACCGTGAAGTCTTGTGCAAAGACGTAGACCAGACGACCCTCGATCGTACCGTAGCCCGTCACTACACCATCACCAAAAGTATGGCTCTTGTCCATACCAAAGTCGTGGCAACGATGTGTCACAAACATATCGAACTCCTCAAAGCTACCCTCGTCGAGCAACATCTGAAGACGCTCACGAGCCGTGTACTTGCCTTTAGCGTGCTGCGCGTCGATACGTTTCTGACCACCGCCCATGCGTGCAGTCTCCCGATTCTCGATCAGCGTGCTGATTTTGTTTTGAATTTCACTCATAGTTTTATCGTCTGTTATTTGTTCTTATTCTCGCAAAGTTCGGTCAGGATGCCCTGTGTCGATTTGGGATGCAAGAAGGCAATGGTCATGCCCTCGGCGCCCGGACGGGGTGCTTTGTCGATCAGGCTGATGCCTGCGCCTTCTGCCTCGGCAAGTTGACCTTCGATGTTCTCGCAAGCGAGTGCCATGTGGTGAATGCCCACGCCGCGTTTTTCGATGTACTTCGCGATGTTCGAATCCTCCGAAGTTGGCTCCAAAAGCTCAATTTTCGTCTGACCGAGCATGAAGAAAGCCGTGCGGACTTTCTGATCTGCCACTTCCTCAATGGCATAACATTTCAAGCCGATTACATTTTCCCAGTAAGGGATTGCTTCATCAAGGCTCTTCACTGCGATGCCAAGATGGTCGATATGAGATACTTTCATGATAAAAAAAATTTAGAATTAATAGTTATTTATATGTTCTATGATTCACAATATTTTTGCGCACACAAAGATAGGAATCTATTCGGAAATAAAAAACAGATTCATCAACTATTTTTCGACCTTTTTTCGATTCATGAAACTTCATCACAGCGAACTGTAAATATCAACGAGACGTTGTGCCACAGTCCGTTCGGAGAACAGCTCTGCACGCACACGCTCTCGCATGATCAAATCGCACCGTAATTTGGCATCGCCAAGCAGTGATTCGAGGGCTGACACCAAGCAATCGACCTCTTGTGGGGCGACATACATCGCCGCATCGGCCGCAGCTTCGCGGTGAATCGGAATGTCGCTCAAAATCATCGGCACTTCGGCTCGCAGCGCCTCAATAACGGGCAGCACCGAAGCTTCGGCATCGGCATCGGGAAGATAGACAAAGCCGCGCGCCATGCGAAAAAGTGCGGGTAGATCGATCGGTGCTGGTTCATAAATGAAGTTCACCCGTGAGGTGGCACGGGCTGCGCGAACGCAATCCAACAAAAAATCGGCATGAGCCGTATGCCGACCGCATATCACCAACGTAATATTGCTCTGCAACTCAACCATCGCTTCAATTACTGCGAGTTGATTATGTCGAGATTCCAGCACACCCATCATCAACACATAATCATCAGATATCATATATTTTCTACGGATCATCTCATGCGAAACTTGATCTTCTCGCTCGAGAGGTGGTTGTGCCGCCAACGAGAGTAAAACCCGAATTTTCTGCTCGTCGATATGGAGCTTTTCCGCCAGCTCATCCTTGGCTTTGCGGTTGAGTGTAATCACGCAATCTGCCGCCCGACACGCATATTTATAACGCCGAATCCGCACCAGACGATCGAACAGCGAAAAAAGTTGCGGGTAGCGCAGAAAATTGAGATCGGGAACAGTCAGCACGCTGCGAGCATCGCCCCATAAAAGCGAATAATGCGAAATATTAGATATCAAGCTATGATAGATATCAATATTGTCAATTTGCTCGTCATCAACAATATATTCGTGTTGTGAAGCGTGTTTTCGGAGCAAATCGGCAAGGTGATGTACATAAGTTGCCGACGGCGTTGTGGAGGTCGTGTTGAGTTTTATTTTCATAAAATTTGAAGTTGATCGTAAAAGTTTCGTCTATCTATTAAAAAATTATTATCTTCGCTAAAAATAAGTAAGCCATGAAACGACTCCTGTTTATTTCCGTATTAACCCTCTTATGCACCTGCGCCACAAAAGCTCAGAACATTAACATTGGAGAACGTGTACCTGAGTTGAAAATTTCAACATGGATCGGCAGGCAGCAGCCCGCAACAGCACCCCTGACCTACATCGAATTTTACCATTCGACCAGCAAGGCGAGCCGCACGTCGCTCGATCACCTGCAAGCATTGTCTAACAAATTAGGCACCAAACTCGCTATAATCATCGTTTCACAAGAAAATAGTGAACCAACCATCGCTGCATTGACCCCCTATGTGACCAGCCAAATCAGCGTGGGTATTGATCCGACAGGCAAAAGCTACGCCAACTTCGGGGTCAACTTCATCCCCTTCGGTGTGTTGGTCGATGCGAAAAATCGTGCGCTCTGGTTGGGCAATACACTGCAATTAACTCCCGAATTTATAGGAAAAATAGAGAAATAAAATTATGTCATTTACCAAAATCAATCACTTCGAAAAAGAGTATTGCGACGCCCATCACGGCAGCGCATTGAACGTAACTCAAGGCGTTGACGAACAACCTATTACAAATCCTTACTTCAAGAAACCAAAGAAGCGCAATCTCTCGACTGAAGAGTACGTCGATGGCATCCTGAAGGGGGATATTACCACCCTCTCGCAGGCCATCACGCTGGTCGAAAGTTGCAACCCCGCTCACTACGCGCAGGCACAAGAGATCATCGAACGGTGTCTGCCCCACGCAGGACATTCGGTGCGCATCGGCATCACGGGCGTCCCCGGCGCAGGCAAATCGACCTTCATCGAGGCGATCGGCGACATGGTCGCAGGGTTGCACCACAAACTGGCGGTGCTGGCAATCGACCCCAGTTCGGAACGCAGCGGCGGCTCGATTTTGGGCGACAAAACGCGCATGGAGAGCATCGCCACGAATCCCGATGTTTTCATCCGCCCCTCCCCCTCGGCAGGATCGCTGGGTGGCGTGGCGCGCAAAACACGCGAAACGATTGTGCTGTGCGAAGCGGCAGGTTTCGATGTGATCTTCATCGAAACGGTGGGCGTCGGACAGTCCGAAACCGTTGTACACTCGATGGTTGACCTCTTTATGTTATTGCAAATTTCGGGCGCTGGTGACGAACTTCAGGGCATCAAACGCGGCATCATGGAGATGGCAGATATGATGGTCATCACCAAGGCGGACGGCGAAAATATCCACAAAGCAGAGCTGGCGCAGACCCAATTTCAAGGCGCTCTACGCCTCTTTCCCATGCCCGAATCGGCGTGGCGCCCCAAAGTTTACACCTGCTCGGCATATACCAAAACAGGGCTTGAAGAGGTGTGGAAAGGAGTTGAAGATTTTCTCGACCACACCGAGCGTAACGGCTACTTCATCCACAACCGCAACGGGCAGAACAAATATTGGATGTACGAGACGATCAACGAGACGCTCCACACCAGTTTCTACCACGATCCAGCAGTAGAGGCAAAGATTGACGAGTACGAAAAACGGGTGTTGGAGGCTAAAACAAGTTCATTTACGGCAGCCAAAGAGTTGCTCGACCTTTACTTTAACGACAAAATAATAAATAACTGATTATGAGTACATTTCGCATCACTTCTTTGCTTTTGCTTTGCGTCCTGTTTGCAGGATGCTCCGACGACGACGAGACGCCTCACTTTGTGCCACAGCAGCTTATCCGCCAAATACGCATCGTGGAGGCAGATCGAACTCAGCAGTTTGATTTCAAATACGATGAGCGTCAGCGCGTTCGCCAGCATATCGAGACTAAAGTTGAAGGTTCTACTCTCTCGTGCGAGACCTTCGAGTACACCTATGCGATCAACCGCATCCACATAGACCGCAGCGGAGGTATCGCTCCAGCACACTACACCCTTTACACAAACAAAGAGGGTTATACAACCAGTATTTTCCTTGACAACAAAGAGATTGCCACACTGGATTACAACATCAACGGCTATTATTACGAGAAGCCCTCTACCGAAACATGGGCGAGCTACGAATATCGCATGATTGGGGACCAATGCAACTTGGATAAGATCACCAAATACAACGCAGGAACCCCAATCGATCAGCAGTCGAAAAATCTGGAGGTAACCATATCTTATGGGGCAGTTCCCAACACCACGGTCTTCGACCTGAGCTACTTCCTGCTGGGTAGTTACATCAACACTTCAACTCAGCAGCTACCCTTGGCACTGTTTGGATGGACAGGAAAACGCAGCTTCATGATGCCCACGGCGATGCAAGCGACCACCTACAACCCCTCCACTGCACGTGCGTGGTCATACACCTACGAGACCAACACAGATGGTTTCATCACACAAATCCACGAAACGGAGCGCGATAACCAGACGGTTGCACGCGAGTACACCGTCACCTATCAATAATTTAGAAGCTGATTGCCTTTCTAACAATCCCCGAACCTTATTCAGTTCGGGGATTATTTTGTATTTGGTGCAAATTCCATTGGGATATGCAGGAAAAAGATCTTTTCTTTCTTTGCTTTCTTTCGAGAAAACAACAAAGAAGAGCGCAGGGCGGAAATGATTGCGTCATGTTTTGTGGACTCCGAACGGCGACAAAAGGCGTTAAAAAAGATCTTTTCAAAATTTCATTTTCACATTTTATTTCGGCTCCGCGAAGGTGTCGATGAGCTGCTGCGCCAATGTGGGCATCCCCTCCGCAGCGCGCGCTTTGATGTGGGTCAGTGGATTGCGAATCAGCGAGGTGTTGGGCGACCCCGGATCGACCAGATAGATCGGCACATCGGCACGCACGTAGCCCACCAATGCCGCCGCGGGATAGACCGCCAGCGACGTACCTACCACAATCAACAGGTCAGCCGTGGCAACAATTTGAGTTGCAGCATCAAACATGGGTACTGCCTCGCCAAAAAACACAATATATGGACGCAGCAACGATCCGTCGGGCGCCGTGGCATCGAGCCGCTGTTGCCAGCCCTCGATCGGCACAATCAGCTCCGTATCGTAGGACGAACGTAGCTTGGTCAGCTCGCCATGGAGGTGGGTCACGTGCGACGACCCTGCCCGTTCGTGCAGGTTGTCGACATTCTGCGTCACCACCTCAACGTCGAAATATCGTTCCAACTCGGCAATGGCTGTATGCCCCGCATTGGGAGCCTTTTCGAGCATCTCCTTCCGGCGTTTGTTATAAAATCCGACCACTGTTGCACGATCGCGCGCCAGCGCCTCGGGCGTACAAACATCCTCGATGCGGTAGTTTGCCCACAGACCGTCGGAATCACGAAAAGTCGCCAGACCGCTGTCGGCACTCACCCCCGCCCCCGTAAAGACCACGATTTTTTTCATAGCAGAAATTATTTGCACAAATATACACTTTTTTTTCATGAATGAGATTTCCGATCCTTGGCACAGTTTATGGAATTCAGCACAACATTAAACCTTAAATCATCAAGATATGAATCAAGAGAAACGTACCAAAGAGGAGATCACAACCGCCGTATACGGTTCAAAAGAGATGCTGACACCCGCACCCACGGAGTTCATCCCGAAGAACAAGACATCCCCCGAAATCGCCTATCAGCTCATCAAGGAGGAGACCTATCCGCAGACTCAGCCACGGCTGAACCTCGCCACCTTCGTAACCACTTACATGGACGATTACGCCACACGACTGATGAACGAAGCGATTGCCGTGAACTACATCGACGAAACGGAGTATCCACGCATTGCGGTGATGTGCGGACGCTGCATCAACATCATTGCCAATATGTGGCACACCCCCGAAAAGGCGGAGTGGAAGACGGGCGCGCTGGGCATCGGCTCGTCGGAGGCGTGTATGCTGGGCGGCGTGGCGGCGTGGTTGCGCTGGCGCACGAAACGCAAGGCGCAGGGCAAACCGTTTGACAAACCGAACTTGGTGATGAGCGCAGGCTTCCAAGTGGTGTGGGAGAAGTTCTGTCAGCTGTGGCAGATCGAGATGCGCGCCGTGCCATTGACGCTCGACCACCCGACGCTCGATCCGAAGCAGGCGCTGGCGATGTGCGACGATAACACCATTTGCATCGTGCCGATTGCAGGGGTGACGTGGACAGGACTCAACGACGACATCGAAGGGTTGGATCGCGAGTTGGACGCCTACAACACCA
Organism: Alistipes sp.; assembly: GCA_036658095.1. GTDB lineage: Bacteria > Bacteroidota > Bacteroidia > Bacteroidales > Rikenellaceae > Alistipes. The sequence continues at coordinate 29,070 of JAVXFC010000004.1, forward strand.
AGACGGGATTCGATATTCCGATCCACGTCGATGCGGCCTCTGGTGGCTTCATTCTACCCTTCTTGAAGCCCAATGTGAGGTGGGATTTCCGTCTGAAATGGGTGCTTTCGATCTCCACATCGGGACACAAATACGGACTGGTCTATCCCGGTTTGGGTTGGGTGGCATGGAAGGACAAAAAGTACCTGCCCGACGAGATGTCGTTCAGCGTCAACTACCTCGGTGCCAACATCACACAGGTGGGCCTCAACTTCTCACGTCCCGCAGCACAGATCCTCGGACAATACTACAACTTCGTGCGGCTGGGCTTCGAGGGCTACCGCGAGATTCAGCAAAGTTCGATGGATGTGGCGCAATATTGCCACGAGCAGATCGGCAAAATAAAGTGTTTCCACAACTACGCCAAGACGCTTGAAAATCCGCTCTTCATCTGGTACATGAAGCCCGATTACGACAAGACGGCGAAGTGGACCCTCTTCGATCTGCAAGCCAAATTGCAGCAGAGTGGCTGGATGGTTCCTGCCTACACACTGCCCAAGAATATCGACCATGTGGTGGTGATGCGTATCGTGGTACGTCAAGGAATGTCGCGCGATATGGCGGATATGCTCATGGGGGATATTCACAATGCCGTGGCGGAGTTCGAGAAGCTCGAATACCCCACCACCTCACGTATTGCCTACGACAAGAAGCAACACCAAAAAGGGCGCGTCTTCACTCATTAAATTTCTTTTTCTCATTAAAAGCACTCTTCGGGGTGCTTTTTTTTGTGTTTGCGTTCGCCGCAATTCATCGATGAAGAACTCCGTTCAATTTTCGCTTTAGAAGCTCCTTTTCCGAAAGTTTTTGTATCTTTGTATCAATTTTTTAACCCAAAACTTATGGCTGAAGCATTTGATCTTTTTTTAGTGATCATGGCGTGTGTTGCGCTGTGCGTATTTGTGGCACTCTACTTCGTCGAGGCGGGCTACGGCTATCTGTTCAACCCCAAATATGGACGTCCGATTCCGAACAAGATCGGCTGGATCATCATGGAAGCACCCGTATTCATCGCCATGACGACCCTGTGGCTGCTCTCCCCGCGCACGTGGCAGTGTGTGCCGCTGGTGCTTTTCGTCCTATTTCAGAGCCACTATCTCTATCGCGCCTTCATCTTTCCACTGCGACTGCGCGGAGCCTCGAAGATCCCCACAGGCATCGTTGCCATGGGCGCTCTGTTCAACACGCTCAACGCCCTGATGCAGGGGGGCTGGATCTTCTTCATCGCCCCCGACAACTACTACGAAGGGTGGTTCACCAAGCCATATATCTATATCGGCATCGTGCTTTTCTACGGTGGGATGTACATCAACCGCCAAGCCGACCGCATCATCCGCAACCTGCGTAAGCCGGGTGATACGCGTCACTACATCCCTCGCGGTGGTATGTTCCGCTACGTCTCGTCGGCTAATTACTTCGGCGAGGTGGTGCAATGGGTCGGCTTTGCCGTCGCCTCGTGGTCGTGGGCAGGCGTGATCTTCGTGTGGTGGACCTTCGCCAACCTTGCACCTCGCTCAGCATCGCTCTACAAGCGTTACGCCACCGAATTCGGCACAGAGTTCACCGCGCTACGTCGCAAAAAAATCATTCCTTTCATCTATTAATAGTATGTCTGAACTTTTCACACCTTATCAGTTGGGTCCCGTCACCCTGCGCAACCGCACAATCCGTTCGGCGGCGTTCGAGTCGATGGGGGCAAATTTCGGCCCTACACAGCAACTCAAAGATTACCACGTGAGTGTGGCACGCGGCGGGATCGGCATGACCACCTTGGCGTATGCCGCCGTCAGCCGCAGCGGACTTTCGTTCGACAAGCAGCTCTGGCTGCGTCCCGAAATTGTGCCTGCGCTGCACGACATCACGGACGCCATACACGCCGAGGGGGCTGCCGCAGCCATTCAGATCGGGCATTGCGGCAACATGACCCACTACTCGACCGCAGGACAAATCCCCATTGGCGCTTCGACAGGCTTCAACCTCTACGCCTACACCCCCGTGCGGGGGATGCGCAGCAGCGAGATCGTCGCCGTTGCCAAAGATTTCGGACGCGCCGTGCGCACGGCACACGACGCAGGCTTCGACAGCGTGGAGGTACACGCGGGACATGGCTACCTGATCTCGCAATTCTTGTCGCCCTACACCAACCACCGCCACGACGAATATGGCGGCTCGTTGGAGAATCGTATGCGCTTTCTGAAGATGTGCATGGAGGAGGTGATGAACGCCGCAGCACAGACCCAGACCGCCGTGTTGGTGAAACACAATATGTACGACGGTTTTCGGGGTGGCATTGAGATCCCCGAGAGCATCGAAATTGCCAAGCAGATCGAACAATTCGGCGTCGACGGCATTGTCCTTTCGGGGGGCTTCGTGAGCAAATCACCCATGGCAGTCATGCGGGGGCTGATCCCGATCTACACCATGAGCTACTATTCGCCCCTGTGGCTGCGCTACTTCATTCGTTGGTGCGGCCCCTACATGATTCGTCAATTTCCCTTCTCGGAGTGCTATTTTTTGGACGACGCCAAGAAGTTCCGCGCCGAGCTGCACTGCCCCTTGATCTATGTGGGTGGGCTGGTGAGCCGCGAGGGGATCGACAAAGCACTCGACGCAGGGTTCGAGTTGGTGCAAATGGCACGCGCACTGGTCAACGATCCCGCCTTTGTCAACAAGCTCCGCGAGGGCGACGCGGCGACCCGTAGCGAGTGCGACCACCGCAACTACTGCATCGCACGTATGTATTCGGTCGATATGAAATGTTGCAAACATTGCGACCACCTACCGCGTAGGATCGAGGAGGAGTTAGCTAAATTACCATAGATGATGAAACTCGGAGAGATCGAAAAAGGGTCGGCATGGGCGCTGGTGACGGGTGCAGGTAGTGGCATTGGACGCTGCTACGCGCAACAACTGGCAGCATTGGGCTACAACCTTGTGTTGGCTGGCATCACCGCTCAAACCCTCGACCAGACGCGTGATACGTGCCACATACAGGGCATCGAAATACGCACCGTGGTGATCGACTTGGCACGCACCGACGCCTCGCAAGAGCTGTTCGAGGCGGTGCAGGCACTCGGCATCGAGATCGACGTACTGATCAACAACGCGGGGATCTTCTCGTTTCTCGACCTGCTACAAACCCCCGTCGAGCGGATCGAGCGGATCATCCTGCTCCACGACCTGACCACCACCCTTAATTGCCGTCGCTTCGCTGAGCGCATGGTGCAACGCGGTGTGCAGGGTTACATCCTCAATATGTCCTCCTACTCGCTGTGGATGCCCTTTCCGGGGTTGTCACTTTACAGCGCCAGCAAGGCATACCTACGTAGCTTCTCGGTGGCTTTTGCCAAGGAGGTGCGCCAATGTGGCATCCGTGTGACGGCTGTTTGCCCCGCAGGGGTGGCGACCGATCTCTACGGACTACCCCGCCGCTGGCAGCAGATAGGCTGCAAAGTCGGGGTGCTGATCTCACCCACCAACTGCGCCCACCGTGGGCTGACAGCGCTGTGGCGCGGACGTCGCTGCATCGTTCCCGATTGGTGGAACCGCCTGTGGATTCCGCTCTGCAAGTTACTTCCCATGTGCGTGTTGCGTCCTATAAGAAAGAAAACCATGAAATTCCAAAAATAAGATAAATGTTCGACGAAATTAAGAGTGTCGTATTCGACCTCGGAGGGGTACTGATCGACCTCGACAAACAACGCTGCATCGACGCCTTTCGACGCTTGGGCTTCCCGCAGATCGAAACCTTAATCGACTTCTACTACCCTGCCGAGATCTTCAATCGGCTGGAGCGCGGTGAGGTGGACTCCCATGCCGTGTGCGAATATATTCGCACCGAAGCAGCAAAACCAGAGATCACCGACACTCAAATCCGCCACGCCTACCAGATGTTCCTCGCGGGGCTTCCGGTGGCGAAATTAGAGTGTATCATGCAGCTGCGCGCAGCGGGGTTGCACACCTACCTACTCTCGAACACCAACGAAATGGTGTGGGAGGATGTGGAGGCTAAATTTTTGGCAGCAGGCGGACGCCCCATTGGTGACTATTTCGATCGGATCTTTCTCTCCTACGAGATGCGCGATATGAAACCCTCGCCGACCATTTTCCAACAGGTGATCGCCCAAAGCGGCATCGTCCCCGAACAAACACTCTTCATCGACGACGGTGAGCGGAACGTCATTGCCGCCCACGAACTGGGCTTCAATGTCTATATGCCGCAACCGCGCGAAGATTTTAGCCACCTTTTTGCCGATTTACTGAACAAATAAGCCATGAAAAAAAGTATAAAAATTCTCCTGATCACCCTCGCGACACTCGCCGTTCTGGTGCTTGCCACCGCACTGCTCATCTCGCCAATCGCCAAACGCTACATCGTCGAACACAGCAAAGAGCTGACAGGACGTCAGATCAACATCGACGAATTGCGCTTCAATATTTTTACGGGCAGGTTGCACATCGAAAATATCTGTATGCTGGAGAGCGACGACACAACCAATTTTGCCGCTATCGGCACCTACGACATGAAGATGCGCCTGCTGCCGCTGCTCAGTCGGCACGTGGCAATCGAGCAGATCACCATCGACCGCCCCGACGTGAAGATCTACCAAACGGGCGCACATTTCAACTTCGACGACCTGCTGGTGCGCTTTCTCGCTGACACCACCACCGTCGAGGAGCCGTCCGAACCGTGGGAGGTGGGCATCGACCACATTGCGCTAACCAGTGGAAAGGTCTTCTACAAGGATATGCAGATCGGCGCCACATGGGGATTCAACGACCTCAGTGCCACCGTGCCGGGGATCTATTTCAAAGATAAAACCGACGTCGATATGCGCGTGGAATTTGCGCAGGGCGGCTCGCTGGGTCTGAAGATGAATTACAACATGGACAACACCGCCTACGATCTGCATATTGATCTACGCGAATTGGCACTCAACGGACGGCTGCCCTACGTGCAGCAGATGCTTAATGTGGGCGATATGGAGGGGCTTTTC
>JAVXFC010000005.1:0-2107 GCA_036658095.1 Alistipes sp.
CCTGCGTCACGATTTCCAAGAGTTCCACTACGAGCAACTGAACAAATGCGAGGGTCTGCCCTTCACCATTGACGAGTTGAAACAGAAATTTGAATCCTTATTGAAGTAAACGATTATGGCAACCTATAACTATACTCCCGCGGATTTCAAAAGCGATCAGGAAGTTCGTTGGTGTCCCGGATGTGGCGACCACGCTATTCTGAACGCCGTGCAACGCGCTCTGCCCGAAATTGCAGACGCCACCAACACGCCGCACAATATGTTCACCTTCGTTTCGGGCATCGGATGCTCGTCGCGCTTCATCTACTACATGAAGACCTTCGGTTTCCACAGCGTCCACGGACGTGCGAATGCCGTAGCAACAGGTGTGAAAACTGCAAACCCGAAATTGGCTGTTTGGGTAGCCACAGGTGACGGCGACTCGCTGGCTATCGGTGGTAACCACTTCATCCACGCCATTCGACGCAACGTGAACCTCAACGTGATCCTCTTCAACAACGAGATCTACGGTCTGACCAAGGGTCAGTACTCGCCAACCTCGAAGCTGGGCAAGATCACCAAAACTTCGCCCTATGGTACGGTTGAGAAACCGTTCAACCCCGGCGAGTTGGTCATCGGCGCAAAAGGTACCTTCTTCGCTCGTTCGATTGACATGGAGGTCGGCATGACCAAAGATTGTCTGGTCGCGGCTGCCCTGCACGACGGAATGTCGGTGGTCGAGGTGTTGCAGAACTGCGTGATTTTCAACGATAAGACACACGCCGCATTCGCTGCCGACAAGGCTACGCGTGCCGAGCATACCATTTCGCTGCGTCACGGTCAGAAGATGACCTTTGGTGCAAACAACGAGAAGGGTATTGTCTTCGAGAACATGAAACTCAAGGTGGTGACTATCGGTCAGGACGGCTACACGCTCGACCAAGTGTTGACCCACGATGCACACGAAACAGACACCACACTGCACTCGATGCTCGCAGCCATGAAGTACCCCAATTACCCCGTCGCTATGGGCGTGATTCGTAACGTGGCAGACGCTGCTGTTTACGATCAAGCTGTTGAACGTCAGGTGGCTGAGGTGAAGGCTAAAAGCCCAATCCACAATGTGGAAGAGTTGCTCCACTCGGGCGAGACTTGGGAGATTTAATCCCTCGTTTGTAAATCGTAAATCAAGGCGGCTTTCGGGTCGCCTTGATTTTTTTTGCAAATTTTTTACGACATATGCTGCATCTTCTCTTCACCTCTCCGCATGGCACAAATTACGCACATAATATTTTCTTGTTGAAACAACAATATTTGTTGTTTTATTAAGATAATTATTATCTTTGTATAGAACTTAATCGAGTTAAAAAACTATGAGGTTGTGGTTCCGTTGGCTGGAAAGGTTGGGCGGGATTGGTAGTCGGAGGTGCTGCCGCAGGTTCAATTGATAATGCGATCGATCAATTATGGTAAATATCAAATATAAATTATTGGTAATATGGCTAATATACTTCACTATAAGCGGTGGAATCTATTATTTTTTAGCAAATAATAGAATTTTACCGAGCTTGATAGTTGGAGGAATTATTGGAGGAATTGGGGTTTGGATTTACGCCTCACAACACAAACACGACCAATAATATATCTCGTAAATCAAGGCGGCTTTCGGGTCGCCTTGATTTTTTTTGCAAATTTTTTACGACATATGCTATATATCGAAAAAATTCTGCTAATTTTGTCTGAAGAACATTTTGTAAGCGTGCGGAAATTAACCATCATACTCTCCCTTATCCTCCTCAGCTGGTGCTGCGGGGCGAAGGTGTATGCCTCTGCGCCACGCTGCGCCGCGTCGCACACGACACAAACCGAGATCGACACCCCCGTCACGGACGAATTACGCTGCGAACGGGAGTACAATTCCGATCTGGGATTGCCGCACTCAGCAGCCGAAATGGCACCAATACAGACCACCTCGGTACGCACGTCATCCACCCTCGAAAAGTTAGGTGTGAAGTGCGGAATATGCTGTGGGCGCGATGGTTACAAAATTGATTGTCTACCCGAATTTACCCATAATTTATTGCTTGCTGGCGCCGATGCCGTCGATTATTACGTCTATCGGCTGCGG
>JAVXFC010000005.1:2117-33848 GCA_036658095.1 Alistipes sp.
CCCCATTTTTTTTCGGAAATTTCTCGAACTCAAAAAAATGTAAAAACGCTCAATAAAAATTTGTTATGGACAAAAATAAAATTTGCGAGGCGCTCTACGTCTTGCCCGAAAATGTAATTATTCGCCACCGTAAATCGGTGGTTGTACCTGTTTTAGTGCTGTTGGCTGGGGCAGCCATGCTGGTTCTGAACCATGTTTTTGCGACCGAAATGTCGAACAACCTGCGCTCATCCCTGATGTTTATGGGGGCGCTGATCGCCATTTTCGGATTGGTGATGACCCTCGTGCGGCTATTTGGAAATAGCAGCGAACCCTACCACCGCCCCTCGAAATGCGCGCTGCAATACGAGGAACTCTACTTCGACCACAAATTGTGGCGCGACGTGGTGGAGTCCGTGAACAGCGGCGATGTCACACGCCTGCGATCCATGGCTCACTCGCAAGTGCCTGCCGTGGCGGTGGCAATGTACACCACACCCAACGGAGCTTTCGCAGCAGTACAGGCATTCGAATATGCCGAATTGGAATACCGACCTTTATCGGAATTAAAGGTCGTAAATAGCTGAACTAAAACGCATTAAATGATCAACATCAGCGGAGAAAATATCGTTTTCGTAGGAGCTCTCCTGTTAGGTGTTGCGGTCATGGCTGGCAAGGTTGCCCACCGTTTCGGTGCGCCCGCCCTGCTGCTCTTCTTGAGTGTCGGCATGCTTTTCGGCATGCACTTCATCTCGTTTCACTCGGTGAGTGCGACCCAAATCATTGGCATCATAGCCCTCTGTATCATCCTTTTTTCGGGCGGCATGGATACCAAATTTTCCGAAGTACGTTCCATTATTGCGCCGGGTGTGGTTTTAGCCACGCTCGGCGTTGTGATGACCACCCTTCTGGTCGCAGCATTTGTCTATTTCATAGCCCCTTGGCTTGGTATGCAAATTCCACTGGGCATTGCACTGCTGCTGGCGGCGATCATGTCCTCGACCGATTCGGCATCGGTGTTTTCGATTCTGCGAAGCAAAAAACAGGGGTTGCGCGAACACCTGCGTCCCCTGCTGGAGTTGGAGTCGGGGTCGAATGACCCCATGGCTTATGTGCTGACGATCCTCATGGTCGGGGTGTTGACCAACACAGACGGAAATGTGGGTATCGCAGTGAGTGTCTTGATGTTCGTTGTGCAAATTGCGATTGGCTTAGGGCTGGGCTACCTCATCGGCATCCTCGCTGTGTGGACGATCAACCGCATCCATTTGGTCAACCATTCGCTCTACTCGGTGCTGCTGCTCGCCTTCATTTTCTTCTCGTTTTCGTTCACCGATCTGATGCATGGCAACGGTTACTTGGCGGTTTACATCTCAGGATTGGTGGTCGGCAACCACCGTTTGGCACAGAAACGGCTGCTAAACATCTTCTTCGACGGTTTCACATGGCTCGTGCAGATTGTCCTGTTCCTCACGCTGGGCTTGCTGGTCAACATCGACGAACTTTTGGATACGAAAGTGCTGTTGTTAGGCACGTTGATCGGCGCCTTCATGATCTTCGTCGCGCGTCCCGTGACGGTCTTCACCTGCTTGGCTCCCTTCCGCAGCTTCTCCGCCAAAGCGCGACTTTATGTCTCGTGGGTCGGACTGCGCGGTGCTGTACCCATCATCTTCGCCACCTACCCCATTTTGGCAGGGGTTGCCGATGCCGACCTGCTCTTCAACGTGGTCTTTTTGGTGACAATTATCTCACTCATCGTGCAGGGGACGACCGTCAGCGGCATGGCCTATCTGTTAGGCTTGGGCTTCGAGCAGAAGGAATCGGCATTCGACGTCAACGTCCACGACGACATAAAATCGGCACTCACCGAGGTCGAGGTGAACCGCGCAATGTTGCGTAGCGGTCACACGCTCAGCAAAATGACCCTACCCGACAACACGTTGGTGATGCTGGTATGCCGCGACGGTGATTACTTCGTTCCGCAGGGCAAGACGAAGCTGTTGCAGGGCGACAAATTGCTCGTGATCTCCGATCGCGGCGAAGAGTTGGACTCCACTTATAAAGATATGGGCGTTGACGAGGTGATGAAGTTGGGGCAGTAGGAACAGCTTCTTACGCAGCAAATCGGCACTACGCCGCCCGTGGCGCTACTGTGGTATAAAGATATAGGTAATCGTGCCGATTTGTTTGGCGGGTGCGCTGCCGTTGTTGTTGAACCGCGAGCGGCGAGCGGCACGTAGCGCTGTTTCGCGCATACAATCGTCACCCCCCGACTCCACGCGCGCCGAGATCACGTCGCCCGAACGGCTGAGAACAGCCTCGACAACCACCTCACCGCCGCCTTCGCATTGGTAGGCAGGAATTTCGAGACAATGCGCGCGGTGTGTCCGCACGGGGTCGGGAAAGGAGTAGGAGACCGTGACACGCCCCTTCACACGTTGGTCGCCCCCCTGCTCCGAGGCATTTTCGTGCGGTTTGCCGTTCAAAATCGCCTGCTCCTCGGCAAGTCCTTTTTCGTAGGCATCGCGGTTTGCCTTCATCCGCTCGCGCAGCGCCTTGTCGCCCACAGGCTCCGAGATACCGCTACTCCCCTTCGCCCCCACCTCCTTGGCATTCTCGTTCGAAACCAAGTTTTGGATCGAGCGCCAATCGGTGTTGTCTCTCTGTTGCTGCTGAGTTTGCTTCTCCAGTCGCGCCTTCTCCGCCTCCAGATCGGCGAGGGCTTGAAGGTCGATGTAAATGGTCTCGTCGTGCGGCGTGTCGTCGATGACGATCTTGCCACCCACGAATGCAATCGCCAGCACAAGATAGGCTATGAGCGTCACACAGAGACCTGTGCGGTGGTCGTAAACCCACTCGCCCACATCGCTCCGCCGCTTTTCGAACGGCAGGCGCACACGCGGACGTCGCACGGGTTTGGAGTTGATATCTGGATCTGTTGTTTTCATTATTGTGCAAAAATACTGCTTTTTAGTGAAATTTGCCTATCTTTGCCTGCAAATAAGTAAATATTAGGAAGAATTTCTGCTTATGCCAACAAAACAACAAACACTCAAAGCTCCCGTCTCCTTCTCGGGAAAGGGATTGCACACGGGTTTGCAAGTCACCATGACCGTCAATCCCGCCGATGCCGATACAGGTATTCTATTTCGTCGCATTGATCTGGAGGGCGCCCCCACCATCCCCGCCTTGTGCGACTATGTGGTGGACACCTCGCGTGGCTCGACGATCGAAAAGGAGGGTAATCGCGTCAGCACCATCGAACATATCATCTCTGCACTTTGGACTCTGGGCGTGGACAATGCTCTGATCGACATCAACGCTCCCGAAACCCCCATTATGGACGGCTCAGCCAAGGAGTATGCCACGGCCATTACCGCCGCAGGTCTCGAAGAGCAACCTGCCGAACGCAAATATTACCATGTAACCGAAAAAATGGTCTACACGATTCCCGAAAAAGGGGTGGCTATCATCCTCTATCCCGACGACGAATTTTCGGTATCGCTGCACGTAGACTACAACTCGAAAGTCATTGGCAATCAATACGCCACCTTCAACCCCGGCGACGACTATGCGGGCAAAATAGCCCCCTGCCGCACGTTCGTTTTTCTGCACGAACTTGAGCCACTGATGAAGATGAACCTCATCAAAGGCGGCGATCTGGACAACGCCATTGTAGTGGTCGAAAACCCCGTTCCTGACGATCAGTTAGACCACCTCAAAAAGATCTTCAACAAACAAAATATCGAGATCACAGGCGGCTACCTGAATAACCTCCAACTCCGCTTCAACAACGAGCTGGCACGCCATAAATTGCTCGATCTGTTAGGCGACTTTGCACTGCTTGGAATGCGCATCAAAGGACGTGTATGGGCCACTCGCCCCGGTCATTTCGCCAACACGGAGTTCATGAAACAACTCAAACACACCATTCGCAAAGAGGGCGAAAAGCCTCGCTATCAATACGATTGCCGCAAACCATCGCTCTACGATATCAATGCCATTCGGCGGATGCTGCCCCACCGCCCACCGTTCTTGTTGGTGGATCGCATCTTCCACCGCGACAGCACCTCGGTGGCAGGTATCAAGAATGTGACGATGAACGAACCCTTCTTCGTGGGTCACTTCCCCGAAGAACCTGTGATGCCGGGCGTACTGATCATCGAAGCCATGGCTCAATGCAGTGGTATTTTGGTACTTGGCACCGTTGAAGATCCCGAAAACTACTCGACCTACTTCATGAAAATCGACGGCGTAAAATTCAAACGCAAAGTCGTTCCGGGCGACACGCTGCAATTCGAAATTCATCTACTTGAACCCATTCGCCGCGGCGTAGCACTGGTCGAAGGCAAGGCATTTGTCGGCGAATCACTCGCCTGCGAAGCCATCATGATGGCTCAAATCGTAAAGAATAAAAAATAAAACCCATGATTAGTCCTTTAGCATACATACATCCCGACGCAAAATTGGGTAAAAATCTGACGATCGAACCCTTCGCCTACATCGCCGCAGACACGGTCATCGGCGATGACTGTTGGATCGGTCCGGGCGCGGTGATCCACAACGGCGCCCGCATTGGCAAAGGTTGCAAAATTCATACCGCAGCCTCGATCGCTTGCGAACCGCAAGATCTTAAATTTGCGGGCGAGGTGACCACCGCCGTCATCGGCGACTACAACGATATTCGCGAGTATGTAACGATCAGCCGCGGCACCTCGTCGAAGGGAACCACGGTGGTGGGAAGTCACAACCTGATCATGGCGTATGTGCATATTGCTCACGACGACGTCGTCGGCAGCAACTGCGTGATTGCCAACCGTGTATCGCTGGCTGGCGAGGTGCAAGTGGGCGATTGGTGTGTGATCGGTGGACACGTCGCAATCCACCAATGGACGCGCATCGGCGACCACTCGATGATCCAAGGCGGCGCGCTGTTGGGTCAGGATGTCCCTCCGTTCATCATCGTTCGCAACGACACACTGCGCTTTGCGGGGGTCAACAAGATCGGGCTGAGCCGTCGCGGCTTCACCCCCGAGCGCATCAACGAAATTCACGATGCCTGCCGCATTCTATTCCAGAGTGGCATGAACTACATCAACGGCTGCAACGAAGTAGAGAGCAAAATTCCACAAAGTGCCGAGCGCGACCAGTTGGTTGAATTCATTCGTTCATCACAGCGCGGCATCATCAAACCCTACGCCTCGACTGCGGACGACGAATAAAGTAAAAAAATACCTATATATATTGGTATGTAGAAAAAAAACACTATATTTGCATTGTCGAAAGACAATGTGGAAGAGGTAAGGGGACGGAAGTCCCCTTATTTTGTAGTTAAAAACAGGCGGCGGCACAGCACGTTGCAAGACAATAGAAGTGTTAAATGATTGATATACAGAAAGTAATAGCCACCACAGAACGCAACATGGAGGGTACGGATATGTTCGTAGTCGGTTGCACCTGCTCGGCAGGCAACGAAGTGGAGTTGCTCATCGACAGCGATAGCGCGGTCTCGATTGACGCCTGCGCCACCTTGAGCCGCACCGTGGAAGAGGAGTTGGATCGCGAAGAGGAGGATTTTTCGCTCACCGTTGCCTCCGCAGGCATCGGATCGGAGTTGAAGTGCCTGCGCCAATATCGCAAGCTCACGGGAGCTTCGGTCGAGGTGCTGCTCGCCAATGGAACCAAGATCTGCGCTGTGCTGGACGATGTCTCGGAGACGGCGCTCACCCTCTCCTACGAGGAGAAGCAGCTCGTGGAGGGCAAAAAACGCAAACAGCTGGTCACCGTGACACGGGTCTATCCATTTGCCGAGATTAAATACACCAAGGAGTATATTGACTTCAAATAGAGGCGGGGCTACGGTCACGCAATCATACGGAAAACTAAAAATAAAAATAGATATCAGACAATGGACAATTTGAATCTTATCAGCAACTTTGCCGAGTTCAAGGAACTGAAGAATATTGACAAAAGCACAATGATTGGTGTGCTGGAAGATGTATTCCGCCACACGCTCCAGAAACTTTACGAAACTGACGATAATTTTGACGTAATCATCAACCCCGAAAAGGGCGACCTTGAGATCTGGCGCACACGTGCCGTGGTGGAGGATGGTACTGTCGAAAATGCACAGATGCAGATCACCGTCACCGAGGCAAAGACCATCGACCCCACCTACGAAGTGGGCGACGAGGTCGCCGATCAGGTGAAACTCGAATCTTTCGGACGCCGCGCCGTGCTGTCGCTGCGTCAGAATCTTGCATCACGCATCCTTGACCTTGAGAAAGCAAACCTCTTCGAGAAATATTCGGAGAAGGTGGGCGACATCATCACGGGCGAGGTGTATCAGGTGTGGAAGAAAGAGGTGCTGATCCTCGACGACGATGAAAACGAGTTGAGCCTGCCCAAAACCGAGCAGATACCCAACGACTTCTATCGCAAGGGCGACACGATCAAAGCCATTGTCAAGAGCGTGGAGATGAACAACAACAACCCACGCATCATCCTCTCACGTACAGCCGACCAATTCCTCGAACGTCTGTTCGAGCAGGAGGTTCCTGAGATCTTCGACGGTCTGATCACGATCAAAAAGATCGTCCGCATACCGGGCGAACGCGCCAAAGTGGCGGTTGAATCCTACGACGAACGCATTGATCCAGTGGGTGCTTGCGTCGGCATGAAGGGATCACGTATTTACTCCATTGTCAAAGAGTTGCGCAACGAGAACATCGACGTTGTGAACTTCACGACCAACACACAGTTGATGATTCAACGTGCGTTGAACCCTGCCAAGGTATCAAGCATTACCATCGACGAGGAGCGTCAGACGGCTTCGGTCTACCTCGCCCCCGATCAGGTATCGCTCGCCATTGGTAAAGGCGGCTTGAATATCCGCCTTTCGAAAATGCTCACGGGCTACGACATCGACGTCTACCGCGAGGTCGAGGAGGAAGACGTCGCACTCACCGAATTCACCGACGAGATCGAAGGCTGGATCATCGACGCTCTGCGCAATGCAGGCTGCGATACGGCCAAGAGTGTGTTGGAACTCTCCGCCGAGGAGATTGCCACACGTGCCGATCTGGAGCTGGAGCAGGCACAGAAGGTGCTTGCCGTGCTGAAAGCCGAATTCGAGGAGTAATTAATTAAAAAAATGGAGAGGAAAACATATGACTAACGGAAAGAGATTAAGGCTTATTCAGGTTGCAAAAGAGTTCAACGTAGGATTAAATACAATCACGGACTTTTTGCAAAAGAAAAGCATCAAAAGCGACGGCTCACCCAATGCCTTGGTGGAGCCTGAGGTTTACACCGTACTCGAAAAAGAGTTCGGTGCGAACCGCGGTACCAGCAATTCACGCGAGACGGTGCGTGAACGCATCGCGCAAAAACAGACTACGGTCACCCTTGACGAGGCAAAACACGCCGACAAAGAGGAGGAAGAGGTGGTCATTAAGAGCAACATGATTAGCATCAAGGACGAGTTGCCACAACCCAAGATCCTTGGCAAAATGGACCTTACACCCAAGCCCAAAAGCGCGCCCGCACCACACAAAACGGAGACCTCGTCTGCTCCCAAGCAGGCTGAAAGATCGCACCAGACGGAGAAACCCGCCCATGTGCAGCAACCAAAGCTCGCCGCCAAACCCGCACCAGCTCCCGCACAGGAGAAGAAGAGAGTTCCCGCACCTACACCGGTTGCAGCGACTCCCACGGTAACCCCCACGGTAACTCCCAGAGTGGTTCCCACGGCAACCCCCACGGTTGCACCCGCAGCAACAACAACAGCTGCCCCTGTCGCCGCTCCCGCTCCAAAAGAGAAGGAGGAGGCGCCGAAAGACAATATTTTCCGTCCACGCAGCACCACTTTGGTGGGTCCTCAAGTGCTGGGTACGATGGATGTATCGAGCTTCGTGGCTGGCGGAAAACACAAACGCAAACGTCTGCAAGACAAGAAGGTAGATGTAACAAAAGCACAACCAAAGGGTGCAGGTGGCGCAGGTGCCAACAAACCCGGACAAGGTGGCGCAGCAGGAAAGCCGACGCACAACCAACCTCGTCCCGGAGATGCACGTCGTCGCCCCAATAATAACAATAATAATAACGCCAACAAGAACAAACCGAAACCCATTGTTCGCCCCGAAGTGAGCGACGAGGCGGTTTCGAAGCAGGTGAAAGACACCTTGGCTCGTCTGACCTCGAAGGGTACGAAAAGCAAGAGTTCGAAATACCGTAAAGACAAGCGAGATGCCGTTGCTGAACGGATGACGGAAGCTTCGGATCGCGAAGAGAGAGGTCGTTCGGTACTGAAAGTCACAGAGTTTGTGACCGTCAGTGAGCTGGCAACGATGATGAATGCCCCCGCAACGGAGGTCATCACCGCCTGCATGAACCTCGGTTTGATGGTTTCGATCAACCAACGACTTGATGCTGAGGCATTAGCCGTTGTGGCAGAGGAGTTTGGCTTCAAAACCGAATTTGTGTCGGTTGAGATTCAGGAGGCAATTAGCGACGAGGACGATCTGGATACAGAGACGACCTTGATTGCTCGCCCACCCATTGTGACGGTCATGGGACACGTCGATCACGGTAAAACTTCGCTGCTGGATAACATCCGCAAAACCAACGTCATCGAGGGCGAGGCTGGCGGTATCACGCAGCACATCGGTGCTTACAGCGTGGAACGTAACGGTCAGAGAATCACCTTCCTCGACACCCCGGGTCACGAGGCATTTACCGCCATGCGCGCTCGTGGTGCGAAGATCACCGACGTGGCGATCATCATCGTGGCAGCCGACGATAGCGTCATGCCACAGACCATTGAGGCAATCAACCATGCGCAAGCAGCAGGCGTGCCTATGGTATTTGCAATCAACAAGATAGACAAACCAAATGCCAACCCCGACCACATCAAGGAGCAACTCTCGCAGATGAACTACCTCGTGGAGTCGTGGGGCGGAAAATATCAAGATCAGGAGATCTCAGCAAAGAAGGGTCTCAACCTCGACAAACTGCTTGAGAAGGTACTGTTAGAGGCGGAAATGCTTGATTTGAAGGCCAATCCGAACAAGAAAGCCGTCGGCACGATCATCGAGTCAACGCTCGACAAGGGGCGCGGCTATGTCTCGACGATCTTGGTGCAGACTGGTACGCTCCATGTGGGCGACGTGATTCTTTCGGGCGTCAACACGGGTCGTGTGAAGGCAATGTTCAACGAGAACGGCAAGAAAATCACCGCGGCAGGACCTTCGTTACCTGTGCAGGTGCTGGGTCTGAATGGCGCTCCGCAGGCGGGCGACACCTTCAACGTGATGGACGACGATCGTTCGGCACGTGAGATCGCCAACAAACGCGAGCAGCTGCAACGTATGCAGGGCATCATGACTCAGAAACACATGACCCTCGACGAGATTGGTCGCCGTATCGCGATCGGATCGTTCAAGGAGCTGAACATCATCGTCAAGGGCGATGTGGACGGCTCGGTGGAGGCCATGTCGGGTTCGCTGATCAAACTTTCGAAAGAGAGCGTGCAGCTCAACGTGATTCACGCCGCTGTCGGTCAAATTTCGGAATCGGATGTGTTATTAGCAGCCGCTTCGAACGCCATTATTGTCGGTTTCCAAGTACGTCCGTCAGCGGCAGCACGCAAGGTTGCCGAGAAGGAGGAGATCGAAATCCGTCTCTACTCGATCATCTACGACGCCATCAACGACATCAAAGATGCCATTGAGGGTATGCTCGAACCGATCACCAAGGAGGAGATTGTCTGCTCGGTCGAGGTGCTGGAGATCTTCAAGATCACCAAGGTCGGCACGGTGGCAGGTTGTTTGGTACGCGAGGGCAAGCTCACGCGCAACACCCCAATCCGCGTCATTCGCGACGGCATCGTGATCTACACAGGCAAGTTAGGCTCGCTCAAACGCTTCAAGGACGACGTGAAAGAGGTGACTGCCAACCAAGATTGTGGTTTGAATATCGACGCTTTCAACGACATCCAAGTGGGTGACTTCGTCGAGGGCTACGAGCAAGTGGAAGTAAAACGTAAATAAATAACTCAAAACTAACCAAATAGAATAAGATGAATTGCCAGATTAAATTTACAACTGCTGAGCAGGCTGTGAAGGTCATCAAGTCGGGTGACCACATCCACCTTAGCTCCGTAGCTTCGGCTCCGCAATGTCTGATCAAAGCCATGTGCGAGCGCGGTGCGAACCACGAACTGAAGGATGTTCACATCCACCACCTCCACACCGAAGGACCTGCACCCTATGCGGATGCACAGTTCGAGGGGGTTTTTCAGCTCGATTCCTTCTTTGTGGGCGGCAACGTTCGCAAGGTAACCCAAAGCGGTTACGCGGATTATATTCCGATCTTTTTGAGCGAGACGCAGCGCTTATATCGTTGTGGCGCTGTGCCGTGCAACGTGGCAATGATCCAAGTATCATCGCCCGATAAACACGGCTACGTGTCGCTGGGTACGTCGGTTGATGCGACACTCGCTGCTGTGGAAACAGCTGAGTATGTGATCGCTGTGGTCAACAAATATGTACCTCGCGCCTTTGGCGATGCCATGATCCACGTCTCGAAGATCAACCTCTTCGTGCAGGACGACGCGCCGCTGGAAGAGGCACACTTTTCGGAGCCAAGTGCCATCGAGGCAGCCATCGGCAAGCATTGCGCCGCGCTGATCGAAGATGGCGCCACGCTGCAAATGGGTATCGGTGCGATTCCGAATGCGGTGCTGGCTCAGTTGGGTGGTCACAAGAACCTCGGCATCCACACGGAGATGTTCGCTGACGGCGTACTGCCATTGGTGGAGGCTGGTGTGATCAATGGCGAAGCGAAGAATATCGACAAAGGTAAAATGGTCTCCACGTTCCTCATGGGTTCGCAGCGCGTCTACGACTTCATTGATGACAATCCGGGGGTGTTGATGATGGATGTGGGCTACACGAATGACCCCTTCATCATCGCCAAGAACGACCGCGTGACGGCGATCAACTCGGCTTTGCAGGTCGACCTCACGGGTCAGGTTTGCGCCGACTCGCTGGGTACGAAGTTCTATTCGGGCGTTGGTGGACAGATCGACTTCGTCTACGGAGCTTCGCTCTCGAAGGGCGGCAAGGCGATCATCGCCATGCCTTCGATCACCAACAAGGGCATCTCGAAGATCGCCCCAGTACTCGATCCGGGTGCTGGCGTGGTCACCACACGAAACCACATTCATTGGTTTGTGACCGAGAATGGCGCGGTGGATCTCTACGGCAAAACGCTCCAAGAGCGCGCCCGTCTGCTGATCTCGGTGGCACATCCCTCGGCACAGGAGGCACTGGACAAAGCGGCTTTCGAGCGCTACGGACAGCACCACCTCTACATCAAAAACTACATGAAGTAATCCGCGAATAACGGAGCATAAAGTGTTCTTCCTGCGGGAGGAACACTTTTTTTTTGTATCTTGCACACAAGAAACATCACAACGCATGAAAAAATATAGCTCCTACCTCCTGCTGTTACTCGCCTTGACGGCGTGCGCCACCGCAAGTGCCACCTCTCGAGAGACGATCAGCCCAGACCAACCGACCCTCGACGCGCCCGATACCACCCACTACGCAATCATCCTCTCGATAGATGCCTTTCGTTGGGATCTGGCAGCGCGCGCCCACACCCCGACGCTCGATTCGCTGCGTCACGCAGGCAGCTATGCCGAAATGATCCCCGTCTTCCCCGCCAACACCTTTCCCAGCCACTACTCCATGGCAACGGGATTGCACCCCGACCACCACGGCGTGGTCAACAACGCATTCTACGACCGCACGCTGCAACGTCGCGTATCGGTCTTCGACAAAGAGGATGTGCGCACACCGAATTTCTGGGGCGGCGAACCGATCTGGAACACCGCCGAACGCCAAGGGCGCATCGCCAACATCTTCATGTGGGTGGGCAGCGAAGTGCCGATCAATGGACGTCAAGCCAGCCTCTGGACACCCTACTCCAGCCATTCAACCTTCTACGAACGAGCCGATTGGGTGGTGAGTGCCATGACGCGTCCGACCGCAAAAATTCCCAATTTGGTGATGTGGTACTTCGAAGAACCCGACGCCACGATGCACGACTATGGACCCACAGCGCGCGAAGTGGTGGAACAGGCAGAGCATATCGACTCGGTGCTGCGCTATTTTTTCTACCAAATTCGCAAGTCACCCGTCTACCACAAAATAAATTTCATCGTCACCGCCGACCACGGCATGACCAAACTATCGCCCGCACGCACTCTCAACCTCTACGAACATCTCGACACCACGCAGGTGGTGCGCGTGGTCAAAGGGTCACCCCTCGGACTGGAGGTGAAGGCGGATTACGTAGACGAGGCAATAAACACGCTGCACCGCATGGGACACGTGCGCGCATGGCGACGCGAAGAGATGCCCGAAAAATACCACTACGGCACCAACAGCTCACGCCTGACGAACATCATCGTCCTGCCCGACATGGGTTGGTCGCTCGACTATGCCGCCAAACCACGCGGGCTGCGCGGCAAACGGGGCGCTCATGGCTACGATAATTTCGAACGGGATATGCACACGATTTTCTACGGTTCGGGGCCTGCCTTCAAGGTCGACTATCGTCAACACTCGTTTCAGAATCAGAATATCTACCTCATAATCTGCAACTTGCTGGACATAGAACCAGCACCCAACGACGGCGTCTGGAGCGACGTGCGCACCCTATTTCGCACCGACCAACCGTAGATTTACGCCGCTGCGAGAACAGCGGTGAGCCAGATTGCGTATATTTGCGATATGTTAACAACAAAAACAAAGACCAAAATAGCCATAGGCACTGCGTTGCCGCTGCTGCTACTGCTGCTGCTGCTCTGCATCGCAAATTGCAAAAAAAAGCAGATACTGACCGAAGAGGTGAAGTTCTGCCAGAGTTGCGGTATGCCAATGATCGAGCAGGAGACCCTCGGCACCGAAGCCAACGGGCAGCCCAGCAACGACTACTGCATCTATTGTTACAAGGAGGGGGAATTTGTGACCAACTGCACCATGGAGCAGATGATCCAATTTTGCGCCCAATTAAACGATGAATTCACCGATAAAAACGGACGCACCTACACCCGCGAGGAGGCGATTGAGGAGATGCGGAAGTTCTTTCCAACCCTCAAACGCTGGCAGAGATAGCCTCTACTTGACCATTTTCGTCAAGTCGCCCTGCAAGGCAGGCAAGCAAATTTTGAAGCGAACAGCCAAGACCCTGATCAGAATCACGGAACAGGCAGCAATGACCTGCGTCAAGGCAGGCGAAAAGTTGCAATAGAGGCAGGCGTAATAGATGAATCCGCCACACACACAGGCGATTGCATAGATGTCTTTGCGGAAGATGAGCGGCACTTCATTGATAAATATATCGCGAAACATGCCGCCTGCCGCGCCCGTCATGGTTCCCATGATGATCCCCACCCACATGGGGTAGCCCGCAGCAATGCTCTTTTCGACCCCCACGACGGTGAACAATCCAAGTCCAATGGCATCGAAGATAAAGAAGGTATTATCCAGCCGCACGACGTATTTACGGAGGGAGACCACAAACAACAGCGCCAGCCCCGAAACAATCAAGTAAGAGACGTTTAGCATCCAAAAAGGAGTCAGCCCCAGCATCAAATCACGCGTCGTACCACCTCCCACGGCGGTCACGAATCCCACCACATAAGCACCAAACCAGTCGAAGCGTTTTGCCGATGCCAAGCGGATACCGCTGATCGCAAAGGCAAAAGTTCCGATATAATCAATTATTGTAATAAAATCCATGTTTGCTATCTATTCAATTTGAAGGTGCAAAGATACTAAAAAAAATCAAAATATCGCTGCTACCCGCCGCACAAAAAAACGAGGGCTTGACGCAATGCCAAGCCCTCGCAAAATGATCAAGCTAAATTTATTTCTTATAAGCCTCAACGCCACTCTTCAAGTAAGCCACGAAGTTTTCGACACTCAGATCGTAACCACGAGGTTGCACAAGGATCTTGCCGTCGCCGCCCTGAAGCACGTAATACGGTTGTGCATTGACGCCATAGGTGGTCAAAGCGTAGTGCGAGTTGATCTTGCCCAAGCTCTTAAGTACCTTACCCGATTCGGTGGTCACCCACTCCGACTCAGAAAGCTCTTTTTTATCGTCAGCATAGAGAGCCACAATCACATAGTCGTTGCGCAGGATCGAGAGAACCTCCGGATTTGACCACACCTTCGACTCCATTTCGCGGCAGTTAACGCAGCCGTGACCCGTAAAGTCGATGAACAAAGGTTTGTTGACCTTCTTAGCGTAAGCCTCTGCCTCTTTGAGATCGAAGAAACCATCGAGGTCGTGCGGCAAATGGAGGAAATCGCTGTATTTAGCGGTGAAACTCTTGGTCGCCACGGGCGCACCTCCTCCTCCGTTGTTACTCAACGTAAAATCTTGCGAGGTGATGGGTGGCAGGTAACCCGAAAGCCCTTTGAGCGGAGCGCCCCACATACCGGGCAGCAAGTAAAGGACAAACGAGAAGGTGATAATGGTCAGTAACAGGCGACCAACACCCAAATAGGGCATATCGCTGTCGTGCGCGAATTTAATTTTACCTAATAAATAGATACCCAACAGCGCAAAGACCACGATCCAAATAGCGAGGTAGATCTCACGGTCGAGCAGTCCCCAGTGGTAGGTTTGGTCGGCAACACTCAGGAATTTCATACCCAGCGCCACCTCAATGAAACCAAGCACCACCTTCACCGAGTTGAGCCAGCCGCCATTTTTAGGCAACTTTTTGAGCATCGAAGGGAAGAAAGCGAAGATCGTGAATGGGATAGCGAAGGCGATCGAGAAGGCCAACATGGTGATGATCGGCGTCCAGAACTCGCCGCCCGATGTCGATTTGATCAGCACCGAACCCACGATAGGTCCTGTGCAAGAGAACGATACCAACACAAGGGTCAACGCCAAGAAGAAAATGCCGCCCAAGCTCTTGTTGTCCGCTTTGCTGTCGCTCTTGTTGACGATCCAGCTCGGCAAGGTGATCTCGAAAGCGCCGAAGAACGAAGCCGCAAAGATCATGAAGACGATGAAGAAGATGATGTTGGGCAGCCAGTGTGTGGCGATCCAGTTGAAGATATCGGCCGTCACGGCGTCACCACCCACCACGCGCGTGATGATGATCAGCGCCGCAATAGGCAAGGTATAGAGGATAACGATGAAGATGCCGTACATGAATGCGCGGAAACGACCAGCGGCAGCGCCACCCTCGCCCTTCATGAAGAACGAAACGGTCATTGGAACCATGGGGAAAACGCAGGGAGTGAGCAACATAGCAAAACCCCAGAGGATTGCCTCGATAATCAGCGCCCAGAGAGAGCCGCTACCAGCAGCATCCTTTGTCTCTGAAACTTCAGCCGCAGGAGCCGCGGTTTGCGCCAACGAATCGACCTCGGCAGCAGGGGTCACAGCGAGTGCTGCGGTATCTGCGTCGGGTGTTTCGGGCGTCTCGACAGCTGCCGCAGCAGCCGCAGGAGTACCTGTGATTGAGATCGTTATGTCCTCGTCGGTGAGTGGCATACAGCTTGTATCATCACAGATCATCCACTCGACGTTGGCTTTAACCTCCGCCTTGGGAGCCGTCAGTTGCAGATCTTGCGCAAACTGTGCTTTGCCCTCGTACGTACCGATTTCCATTTGGTAGACGTCGTCCACAAAACGGTGAGCTTTAGTCAGTTGCTTTACTTTGCCCGTGAGTTTAGCACCCGTTACGGACGGAAAAGTGATGATCGTCGCATTGGGACCCATATCGCTGTATGGACCCATGTCGTACATGTGGAATTTTGCGGGAATGTTGGCAGTCAGCACAATGCGATAGTTGCCCTCGCTGAGTGTTTTCACCTCGCTTTTCCACGTAACGTTCTGTTGTTGAGCCTGCGCCGTGGCGAATACGCACATCAGGATAGCAGGGAGCAGAAGAAAACGGAAGATTTTAGACATATTAAATTAAAGTTACGGTTTATTTTCTATAATGAGTACAAAGATAGGTATTTTTGCCACGTGGACAACCCTTTTTCAGATAATTTGTTCCAAAAATTGCCCTTTTCGCAAATATTTATTAATTTTAC
This sequence comes from Alistipes sp., assembly GCA_036658095.1. Classification (GTDB taxonomy): domain Bacteria; phylum Bacteroidota; class Bacteroidia; order Bacteroidales; family Rikenellaceae; genus Alistipes. The sequence continues at coordinate 18,233 of JAVXFC010000005.1, forward strand.
GCAATGATTCGACTCTCTCTCATAATTGCCACCTACAACCGCGCCGCATCGCTCATCACCGCTTTGGAATCGGTTGTTGCGCAAGATGCCGCCCCTGATACATGGGAGTGCGTGGTGGTCAATAATAATTCGCAAGACGATACAGATGAGCGTTTTGCAGCATTTGCAGCACACTACCCCTCGCTTCATTTGCGCTGCGTGCGCGAGACACAACAAGGGTTGTCACATGCCCGCAACCGCGGCATTGCGGAGAGCGCAGGGGAAATTCTTGCGATCATCGACGACGACGAGCGCATCAACGCGGGTTTCATTGCAGCATATCTCGAATTTTTCGATCGCAACCCCGCCATTGCCTCTGCTGGAGGACGCATCATCCCCGAATATCCGTCGGGACGCCCAACGTGGATCTCGGGTTACGTGGAACAACCGATCGCCAACCCGATCAACTTGGGCGAACGGGTGTGCGCCTTCCCCGCAGGATGCATTCCGGGCGGCGGGAACATGGCTCTTCGGCGCTCGGCTATTGATCGTTACGGGGATTTTGACCCCACACTCGGACGCACGGGAACCAAGCTCATCGGGGGCGAGGAGAGCGACCTTTTCGAGCGTTTAGCACGCGCAGGCGAAAAGTGTTACTATGTACCCAACGCCATTATGTGGCACATCATCCCGCCCGAAAAATTGACAAAAGCCTACTTCACACGCCTTTGCTATAATATAGGTGTCAGCCAACGCGCCCGCGCTGTGATGAATCACCGTCTGTCGAAAACGCGCCTTCTGGAGTGCCTCAAATGGGGCGTGACACTCGTCATAGGGGCGTGGTATGTGGTGCAGCTGCACCCCACACGCACAGTATGGTTGCTGCGAATGCGCCACCAAATATCGAAAGGATTATTTGCAACAGCCAAGTAATCAGACCTTATTGTCATAAAATTCGTTATGCATCAGCCTCTTCCAGACCCTCAACACTCGTTTTTTGGCTAAAACTTGCAATTCTCACATAATTGTTCTATATTGCATCTGTTCTGCGTGACTTTCCGAAGCCAAAACAGGAGAAATGAGTCTCAAAACAGGGGTCGATCATGCTTGCAATACTTCAAAAAATTTTCCGCTTCTACGTCGACGGTTTTCGCGAGATGACCGTGGGACGCACCTTGTGGCTCATCATCCTACTCAAGCTCTTCATTATGTTTGCCATTCTGAAGCTCTTTTTCTTTCGCGATCCGCTCGCGGGGCAGAGCAGCAGCCAGCGCAACGAGACGATCCTCGAACAACTCACCGAACCCAATCAAATCCCTTAGATAAATATGCTGACAGACATCCTTCAAACAGTTGATTGGTCGCGGGCGCAATTCGCCATGACGGCCATTTACCACTGGCTTTTTGTCCCGCTGACGCTGGGACTGAGCATCATCATCGCCATTATGGAGACCTATTGGTATCGCACGGGAGACGAATTTTGGCGACGCACAACCCAATTTTGGATGCGCATCTTTGGCATCAACTTCGCCATTGGAGTGGCCACGGGCATCATCCTTGAATTCGAATTTGGCACCAACTGGTCCAACTATTCGCACTTCGTGGGCGACATCTTCGGCGCCCCACTTGCCATCGAGGGCATCATGGCATTCTTCATGGAGAGTACCTTTATTGCCGTCATGTTCTTCGGCTGGAACAAAGTGAGTCGCGGTTTTCACCTCAGCGCCACGTGGCTCACAGCGCTTGGCGCCAACCTCTCGGCACTCTGGATTCTGGTCGCCAACGCATGGATGCAGCACCCCATTGGCTGCACCTTCAACCTCGACACCGTGCGCAACGAGATGACCTCCTTCTGGGAGGTGCTGTTCTCGCCCGTGGCGATCAACAAATTTTTTCACACCGTCACCTCCTCCTTTGTGCTGGCGGCGATCGTCGTGATCGGCATCAGCGCATGGTATCTGCTCAAAGGGCGCGAACGCAAAATGGCAACCCACAGCATCCGCATCGCAGCTGTGTTTGGCTTCATCTTCGCACTGCTTGCCGCCTCGACGGGTGACCGTTCTGGCGCAGTCATTGCACGCGTGCAACCGATGAAATTAGCCGCCATGGAGGCGCTCTACGACGGCTGCCAAGAGGCGCCATTGACCGTCATCGGCATCCTGCGTCCCGAAGCCGAACGCACCCACAACGACAACGCCTTCTACTTCAAGGTCGACATTCCTAAGATGCTTTCGGTCATGAGTTTCCGCGATGATGACGCCTTTGTGGCGGGCATCAACGATCTGGTCGAGGGCAACGCAGAGCAAGGCATCCTCTCCACCGCCGAGAAGATCGAACGAGGACGCGTGGCGATCGGTGAGTTGCAACGCTACCGCGAAGCAAAAAAGAGAGGCGACACACTGGTTATTGCGCAAGTCAAGAGCAAATTCGACCCCAAGAACGCTGCTGGACAAATCTTCCTCAACGACTATTTTGCCTATCTTGGCTACGGCTATCTCACATCGCCACAGCAAGTTGTACCCAACATACCGCTACTTTTCTATTCGTTCCGCATCATGGTGGGCATCGGCATCTTCTTCCTGCTCCTGTTGCCCTTCGTCTGGTGGTTCAACCGCCGCGATACGCTCATCCAGAAGCGGTGGCTGCTGCGACTAATGGTTGCCGCCGTGCCACTTGCCTACATCAGTTCGCAGACGGGCTGGATTGTGGCCGAAGTTGGTCGTCAGCCGTGGGCGATTCAGGATTTGATGCCCGTGGGGGTCGCTGCGTCCGCCATTCCGAGTAGCAGCGTGATCGTCACCTTCTTCCTCTTCCTGCTGCTTTTCACCGCCCTCCTCGCTGCCGAGCTGTGCATCATGTTCCGTCAAATAAAAAAAGGACCTTCAAACAACTAATACGCCATGGAAACGCTCATACTCTTACAACATTATTGGTGGTTTTTAATCGCCGTTTTGGGCGCACTGCTCGTGCTACTGCTCTTCGTGCAAGGTGGTCAGGGTTTGCTTTACACGATCGGGCGCTCCGAACTCGAACGCACAATGGTCGTCAATGCACTCGGACGCAAATGGGAGTTCACCTTCACGACACTGGTCACCTTTGGAGGCGCATTTTTCGCCTCATTTCCGCTCTTCTACTCGACCAGTTTTGGCGGTGCTTTCTACGTTTGGATGGCGATCCTATTGGTCTTCGTCCTTCAGGCCGTAGCCTATGAATTTCGGCGCAAAGCGGGCAATTTATTCGGAGAAAAAACCTACAACATCTTCTTGATCATCAACGGCGTGGCGGCTCCGTTGCTCATCGGCACAGCCGTAGGAACATTTTTCACGGGCGCCAATTTCAGTGTCGATCGACTCAACATCGCCAACGTGGGCGGCAACACGGCCATTTCGCAATGGACAACGCCGTGGCATGGACTCGAAGCCCTTGCCGACTATCGAAATGTGGCATTGGGGTTGGCGGTGGTCTTCCTCTCGCGAATGCTCGCCTGCCACTATTTCCTCAACAACATCGACGACCAGACGATCCGCGACCGTGCGCGCCGCCAATCGCTCTACGCTGCCGCACCTTTCTTACTCTGCTTCTTGACTTTTCTGGGCAGCCTACTCTTCGCTTCGGGCTGGGCCGTAGATCCTGCAACTGGGATTATCAGCGTGGAGACCTACAAATATCTGCACAACCTGCTCGCCCTGCCCGCTGTCACTGTCACCCTGTTGATTGGCGTGGTCTTGGTGCTGTGGGGTATCCTCAAGGGTTGGCAGGCAAGCCGCCAAGCCATTTGGTTCAGCGGCATCGGCACGGTACTCACCGTACTGGCACTGCTACTCTGCGCAGGCTGGAATAACACGGCGTACTACCCTTCGCTGAGTCATATGCAGTCGTCGTTGACGATCTACAACTCTTCGTCGAGCGCCTTCACGCTGGGTGTAATGAGCATCGTTTCGCTGTTGATTCCCTTTGTGTTCGGCTATATTTGGTACGCGTGGCGCGCCATAAATCGGCAATCAATTACCCGTCGAGAGGTCGAACAAGACGACCATTTATATTGATCTAAAATCGAATAGGGCGAACTTACAAAGTTCGCCCTATTCGATGATTGTCAATTCGCTTAAAAGAGATATTTTTCGTTTTTCACCTTGTTCACCAAACGGAAGATGTCGAGCCACGCCTCATCACCGAAGGTTGTACCCACCACTTCGATCACTTTGCCCGCCGTAATCGCGCCGATCGTGCCGCACTGACGGAGCGAAAGTCCGTCGCACAAGCCTGCCAGAAAGCCCGCGGCATAGAAGTCACCCGCGCCCGTGGTGTCGACCCGTTTGGCTGCTGCCATGATGCCCACATGCACCACCTCGCCGCCGTTCTTGATCAGCGCCCCTTTGATGCCAATCTTGACAACCGACAGCGAACACATCTCGGAGATTGCCTGCAAGGCATTGAGTGGTTCCGTCTCACCTGTGAAGGCTTTGGCTTCGTTCTCGTTTGCAAAGACAATATCCACATATTCAGCTACTAAGCTGCGCAAAAAATGGATGTTTTCCTCTACGACATTGAAGCTTGCCAAGTCGATCGCCACCTGCAAACCACAAGCCTTGGCGGTCTTCACGGCACTCAAGATCAGATCGTGATCCTGCACCAAATAGCCCTCAATATAGAGACAATCGAAGCCCGAAAAGACCGACGGGGCGATCTCCGAAGCCTTCATTTCGAGTGCCGCACCCAAATGGGTGACCATGGTGCGCTCGCCGTCGGGCGAGATCAGTGCAACGCACTTTCCCGAACGTTCCACGCCCCGAAAAATGCACGGTTTGACGCCCAAGTTATCGAGCGCCTGTTCAAAAAATTCGCCAGTCGTGTCCGACCCCACTTTGCCGATGAAACCCACGTTGCAACCCAAGCGCGCCATGGCGCGAATGGTGTTGCCTGCCGAGCCACCCAGCGAGAGTGAATAGGGAAGTCCAGCCAGCGATTTCGAAATTTCGGTCTGTAATTTGGTGTCTACGAGGCTCATAGAGCCTTTTGCAAGGTTGAAACTTTCCAGTACGAAGTCCGATCGAAGGTTGACCAGCATATCCGTCAGTGCGTTTCCTATTCCGATTACACGTTTCATGAATAAATTTGGGGTGTCGTGGTGTTTGGTTCGTATTTGCTTACATCGAGAGGATCTTCACCAGATCCACATCGTCGCGGTTAATGGTCTTGTTGTGTTTGGTTGCCTTCGAAAAAGGCACATAGTCGATTCGGCCGTTCTGGATGCCAATCATCACATTGCGCTGACCCTCCATAATTGCTTCGATAGCCGCCTCGCCCATGCGTGAGGCGAGGATGCGATCCATCGCCGTGGGGGAGCCACCGCGCTGAATGTGACCCAAGATCGTCACCCGCGCATCGTATTGCGGAAACTCTTTTTTCACCCGTTCGGCAAGCCCCATAGCGCCCCCCGTTTTCGGATTCTCGGCAACCAACACGATCGCCGAATTTTTACTTTTGCGGAACCCATGGTTGATCAGCTCGCCCAGTTGGTCGACCTCAGCATTGGTTTCGGTGTCCATTTCGGGAATAATCGCAGCCTCCGAACCTGTGGCAATCGCGCCATTCAGTGCCAGATAGCCCGCTGTGTGTCCCATGACCTCGACAAAGAAGAGCCGCTCGTGACTCGACGCCGTGTCGCGCAACTTATCGACCGCCTCCATGATTGTGTTGAGCGCCGTATCGTAACCGATCGTGGCGTCCGTGCCACCAAGGTCGTTGTCGATCGTCCCCGGCAGCCCCACAATCGGCACGTTGTACTCCGCCGCGAAGATGCTTGCACCCGTCAGCGAACCGTCGCCACCGATCACCACCAGCGCGTCGATGCCCGCGGCAACCATGTTGTCGTAGGCAGACTTGCGCCCCTCGGCGGTTTCGAACTCTTTGCAACGAGCCGTCTTCAAGATCGTGCCACCTTGCTGAATGATATTGCTTACACTTTGTGATTTGAAATCTATTATCTCATTGGTCACCAATCCTTTGTAACCTCGCATAATGCCTCTCACTTCAAACCCGTTGTAGATTGCCGTGCGTGTCACGGCGCGGATTGCAGCATTCATGCCGGGGGCATCGCCTCCCGACGTCAAAACACCTATGCACTTGATACCTGTCATATTCTTCGTTTTAACAAAACAAAATCGTTCAAAGGTACGAATTAATTCTCAGTTTGACAATAAAATAAAGGGCGACCTTCGCACAGTCGCCCTTCACCAGAAAAAACTTTTTATTTTACGAACACCAAATGGTTTGGTCAACCCTACTTCGACTCATCGTCGCCCACAGAGACCGTTGCATGGACGGTTATCTGCTTGTCAGGCACGATGATAGAATCTACACAAGTCGAATCACGCTCCGCCACATCTTCGTGCTTCATGAGGCGCTCCATGCTCATCTCGCGACGCTGCATGAACTGCTCGCCAAGGTTCTCGCGCACGGCCAAACACCCACAGGCAATCAGGGTTGTCAGCCACAGCAATAGCACCACAAGAATCGTTTTGCCATTGGGCTTGCGCGACGCAATCAGGCACATGAAAATGTAGATCAACAGCCCAACAGGGATCAACGCAATAAATATGCCGAGAATCGGAATCCAAATACTCGTCACCCCTATATCGAAGAGCGAGATCCCCCCCGCGCCGATGATGCCGACCGCAAACAACCCCACAATCAAGCCGCAGGCACAGGCGATCAACACGAAGACGATCAGACCGATAAAGATTTTAAGACCCAACAACACGATGCGTCCGAAGACAGAGACAGCCTCGGCAACAATGGGTTTCGCCTTGCTATCCACATCGTTATTTCCCGCCTCCGTGGTCTCACGGATCGACTGTGTGGTGATCTTCTCACCATTCATTTCGAGTTTCTGGCGCGCCGTTCGCGGTGCTGGCACGGCAAACCACATCACCAAGTAGCAGAGGGCGAAGATGCCAAAGAGGTTGCCCGCGACCGACCCCAACCAACCCATGCAGGGCAACCACGTGAAACAGCTGAGCAAGAGCGGGAGAAAGATTCCGAGCCGCACCCACGTGGTGTCAATATCGAAATATTTAGCGATACCCGCACAAACACCACCCAAGGCAGCATTGTCGGTGTCGCGGTAGAGGCGACGCGGAATGCGCGGCTCACCGCTACCCGACGCCTCGGCGGGCTGCTCCGAAATATCTTCGGGCGACCCCATTTGCGCGATGATGTTCAAGATCAGCGGTTTTTCGACCACCCGCAACGCATCTTGCGCCGAGAGAATCAGTTCGGCAATGCGCGCTTCGATATCAGCAACGATCTCGGCACCAGCCTCACTCTCTTTATAGGTGTTGCGCAGGGTGTCGAGATAGGTTTTGAGCGTCTCGAAGGCATCCACATCCAGTGTGAACGCCACCCCTGATATACTACATTTGGTTACTTCCTTCATCGTCGTCTATTTTTTATGGATTGTGCCGCCACTCGACACTTGAGTTTTAGCCTTACAAACACCTTCATAGTAGATAGATGCAGCACTCGATGCCGAAGCATTGAGCTGATCCGAACACAGCACCGCCACCGTCGCGCCACTCGATGCCCTCGCCGTGCAGTTGTTCACCGCCAACTGCTTGGCGTTGATCTCCGCGCCCGAGCTACCCTCGATCGTGCCATCGTGAGCCGACCCTGCGAGTCGAACCTCGGCACCACTCGAAGCATCCGCATCACACGTTGCAGCACTCATCCGCGCCACAATCTCCGCGCCGCTCGAAGCATCCACATCGCATTGCGCCACGTGTGACGTCACCTCGATCCTCGAACCACTCGAAGCATCCAGCTCCAGCGCATCCCCCGTCAAGGTCACGGCGCTCTCCACAACTGCCCCACTACTCGTTTCGATCTGCGAAATCCGCCCCTCCGTAGGAGCCGTGAGCGTCACGTTGATATTCGAAAGAGATTGCAATTTCGGATCGAGGCTGACCTTCAATTCGCCCCACTCAACGCATACAATCACCTGATCAATCACATTATCGTCCGCCTCAAGCGATGCCTGCTGCAACGCACTGCCCGCCGCAAGTACCACCTTCACACCCCGCGAAGCCGACACGCGATCGAACTTCTCCAGCGTAAGCGTGCGCGAAACGAGTTTGCCACTCCCCTTCACGCTCGATCGATGGTCGCAACGAGCATTTGCACAGCATATTACGCTACCCGACACCCCAACAATGGTGGCAAGGATCACTAAAATAACGATTAATTTTTTCATATTCATTTGAATTAGAGTTGTCCATAACGAATGATGTGGATCTGCTTGACAAGTTCGTTCCACGCCTCGTCGAGCGACTCCAAGGCTTCGCGCCCTTTGGCGGTAAGCGTGTAGTATTTACGCGGAGGCCCCTGTGGTGACTCCTCCCAACGGTAGCTCAGCAGACCCGCATTCTTCTGACGGGTCAAGATCGGATAGAGCGTCCCCTCGACCACAATCATCTCGGACTCTTTGAGTTCGGCAATGATCTTTGGAGCATATGAGTCCTCCCGCGAAAGAATGGCGAGGATGCAATATTCCAAAATTCCTTTGCGCATTTGCGCCTTTACATTATCATCAGCCATGGCGTTAGGGATTTAATCTTTTGGGTGCTTTCGGCACAACAATCCACAAAACGAGGTAGACCCAGAGTGACAAACCCCCAAAGAGAATCAGCAAAAGCGTAGCAAGACGAATCAAAGAGGTGTCAAGTCCGAAAAAATCAGCGACGCCAGCACAAACTCCTGCAATCATACTATTGTCCGACGAGCGAGACAATTTTTTCACATTATTTGTTGTCATAATTTTATTTTTTAATTGTTTTCACACATTTCAGGCTCCTTGGGAATAATGATCCAGAGGAGGATGTAGACCCAGATCGAGATGCCCCCAAAGAGGATCATCAGCAGGGTCACCAGACGCAACATCGACACGTCGCACCCAAAGAACGCCGCCAAACCACCGCAGATGCCTGCGATCGAACGATCGGTACGCGAACGGTAGAGTTTGCGCCGCACGGCGGACATTTCGGGCTGCGCGTCCGAAGCTCTCTGCTTATCGCCACACTCCCCGAAGTCGGCAGGCGTCCCCATTTGAAGCATCGTCTGACGCACGATCTCCACGCTGACCACCCGCATGGCTGAGGCTCCGATCCGCTCGCGGAAAATCTCGGCGATGCGCAACTCAACATCCACCATTGTCTCCCACCCTCCCACACGCAGGCGACAACGAATATCATCAAGATATCTCTGCAACATCCCATAGGCGTCTTGATCGATAACAAAGGCTTGGGAGCCGATGTTTACGTTTAATGTCTCTTTCATAGCGATTTATCTATTCGTTTTCGGTTATTATTGCTACCACCACATTGCAAATATAATAATTATTTCAATACTGTGTCATACAAAGTACTATTTTTGCGATTAAAAAGCAAAAATATTTTCAAGCGCGCAGATAATTTATCGAAATATGCAATATCTTTGCCTAAGAAAGTAATTTGCAGCAACAGATCCCAGCTTGCTGGGCGGTGAAGAGGCGCACCGACCCCCTGTTGCTGCTTTTTATTGCCCCCCTAAAAGATAGAACGCTTCGCGTTCAGACAATTTCTAATGGCGCATTGTGCATTTCGCCATGGAGGAATGTCGTAATTTTTTAATTTGCATAATTGTTTGTTTTTTAGGTTTTTATAGTTTACATTTATGAAAAGGCTTCGATGATGTTATCTACTCATTGAAGTATAGTGACTTGTTGTTCAATCTTTCAACGCTTAATTTGCCTATGGAACAAACCAAAAACAAACTCTAAACAAACTTCGGTAACAAATTCAAACAACTTCTAAATCATTTAATTCAAAAAAAACTTTATGAAACGTTTAAACTTTGTAAAATTTCTCGGTCTTCTTGCGTTGCTCTTTGTCGTGGGAGTGGGTTGCGACGATGAAAAGGAAGATACTTCTCTAACAAGCGTCTATCAGACCCAATGGCGCGGCACTTATCGGGGGGATAATAACTTCGAAAGAGAATTTAATATGATAGCTTTCGATACCAATACTACTGGCTTCTATTCTTACAAAGAAGAAGGAAAAAATATTTCCGCTGACTTTAGATACAATCATGAGGGCAATGTTATTCATATTCTGCGTGGCTTTGGAAATGCATTAGAAGGTGCTTGGTGGATTATGAAACTGACACAAAGCGAAATGATTCTTCAACAGTACGATCCCTATTCTAATGTCAACACAACATTAACTCTTAACAGACTTTATTAATTGATTGCACTATAACCAAAAAACCTATTTGCTTTCGGTGTACGCAACAAGGCGACAGCCCGCAAAAATAGACGCGCCCCTCACAAAATTGCGAGGGGCGCGTCTGATATATATAGGTATTACTTGCGGTAAACCTTCGTGTAGCCGTAGATAGCCTCGTCACCCAACTCCTCTTCGATGCGGAGCAACTGGTTGTATTTTGCCATACGATCCGAACGCGACATGGAACCCGTCTTGATCTGACCTGAGTTCGTAGCCACTGCGATGTCGGCAATGGTCGAATCCTCGGTCTCGCCCGAACGGTGCGAAGTGACCGATGTGAAGCCTGCACGGTGTGCCATTTCGATCGCATCGAGCGTCTCGGTCAAGGTGCCGATCTGGTTAACCTTGATCAAGATCGAATTGGTGCAACCCATTTCGATGCCCTTGCGCAGGAAATCGACGTTGGTCACGAACAAATCGTCACCCACCAGCTGGCATTTGTCGCCCAACTCGCTGGTCAGCAGCTGCCAACCCTCCCAGTCGTTCTCCGACATACCGTCTTCGATCGAGTCGATAGGATATTTAGCCACCAGCTCTTTCATGTAAGCAACCTGCTCTTTCGACGAGCGTTTGGCACCTTCAGCACCCTCGAACTTGGTGTAGTCGTAGACGCCGTCTTTGTAGAACTCCGAAGCTGCGCAGTCCATGCCGATAGCAATGTCGCCACCCTCACACTTGCGTCCGGGCTTGTAACCTGCTGCCTTGATCGCCTCGATGATCGCCTCAATGGCGTCTTCCGTACCCTTGAGTGCGGGAGCGAAACCGCCCTCGTCACCTACCGCCGTCGAGAGACCGCGTTGGTGTAGCACTTTTTTCAAGTTGTGGAACACCTCTGCACCCATACGCAGTGCCTCGCTGAACGAGGGAGCGCCCACGGGGCGGATCATGAACTCTTGGAAAGCAATGGGGGCATCGGAGTGCGAGCCACCATTGATGATGTTCATCATCGGCACGGGCAACACTTTCGCGTTCACGCCACCGATGTAACGATAGAGAGGCATTCCGAAGTAGTCTGCCGCAGCGCGAGCCACAGCCAACGAAACGCCGAGGATGGCATTAGCACCCAATTTCGACTTGGTGGCTGTGCCGTCCAACTCGATCATTGCCTTGTCGATGCCGACCTGATCGGCAACGTTCATTCCAACAATGGCAGGAGCCAAAATTTCGTTCACATTCTGAACGGCTTTCTGCACACCCTTGCCCATATAACGATTTTTATCTCCGTCACGAAGCTCCAACGCCTCGTTTTCGCCAGTCGACGCGCCGCTTGGCACAGCTGCGCGACCAAATGCTCCCGATACTGTATGAACCTCAACCTCGATGGTGGGGTTACCTCGTGAATCGAGGATTTCTCTTGCATGAATCTCTACAATCTGCATAGTAATAATGATTTGAATTCTATTTATGGATCTACTAATGTCCTAACCGACGGGGCAAAGTTACGAAAAAAATTTAGAATCTGATTCTCCACGAACCGAGATTTTTATTCATCTATATGTACCACTATTCAGAACAAAGTTTGTGCAATTCGGAACAATTATATATCTTTGACCCTGCGAATCGCACGCCAAAGTGCGCAAACAAAACCAATTTAATGAGAAAAGTACTCTCTTTTTCCCTCTTTCTGATGCTGGGGCTGGTCGCCTCACAACTTCTGCCCGGTCTGCTTGGATCGGATTATGCAGCCTTCAAATTCGGCTCCGACACCCTGCTCTACATCTGCTTGGCATTTATCATGATCAATGTAGGACGCGAATTCGAGATCGACAAAACGCGCTGGAAATCCTACACACAGGACTATTTCATCGCCATGGCATCCGCTGCGCTACCGTGGATTCTGATCGCCCTCTACTACGTCTTCGTCCTGCTGCCACCCGAATATTGGGGCAGTAGCGCCGCATGGAAGGAGAATCTGCTGCTCAGCCGTTTCGCCGCCCCCACTTCGGCAGGCATCCTCTTCACGATGCTCGCAGCCATGCACCTCAGCAAAAGCTGGATCTACAAAAAAATACAAGTTCTCGCCATTTTCGACGACCTCGACACCATTTTGTTGATGATCCCGCTGCAAATCATGATGATCGGGCTGCGCTGGCAGATGATCGCCGTGATCACGATCGTCGTACTGCTGCTCATCGTGGGCTGGCGGAAATTGAGTACCTATGATATACGGCAAGATTGGCGCGCCATTTTGGGCTACGCTGTGGTGGTCTTCGGACTCACGCAGACACTCTACATGTGGTCGAAACACCTCTATGGAGCGGACGGAGGCATCCACATCGAGGTGCTGCTACCCGCTTTTGTGGTCGGCATGATCATGAAACACAAGTCGATCGACACCCCTGCCGAACGACGTGCCTCGACAGGTGTCTCCTTCTTATTCATGTTTTTGGTGGGTGTCAGCATGCCGCTCATCACCAGCACACTCTCGCCCGATACGGGAACCGATGCCTGCGTGACCGCGTCACAACCCATGATGCCGTGGAGCATCTTGGCGCTGCACGTGTTGGCGGTGTCGTTCCTCTCGAACCTTGGAAAATTGATGCCGATGTTCTTCTACCACGATCGCCTGCTGAGCGAGCGGCTTGCCCTCTCGATCGGTATGTTCACGCGTGGCGAGGTGGGTGCAGGAGTGATCTTCATCGCCCTGAGCTACCAGTTAGGCGGCCCAGCGCTCATCATCTCGACCTTGACATTGGTGCTGAACTTGATTCTCACGGGTGGATTTGTAGTGCTGGTCAAGAAATTAGCCTTGCGCAGCTACACACCCACAGAGAATTAAAAACAGCTTTTTAGCGCATCAGCACCGAGCTGTCGCCGTAACTCAAGAAGCGGAAATCATTGCCAAGGGCATAATCGTAGATGCGATGCCAGTCATCGCCCACATAAGCCGAGATCAGCAGTAAAAGGGTGGATTTGGGTTGGTGAAAGTTGGTGATGATGTTGCGCACGATGCGAAATTCATAACCCAGCGGCGAAATCATGATCTGCGTGGAGGTCTTTAGACGCTCCAGCCCCTCGCGTTCCATATATTGCAGCAGCGTTTCGAGTGCATCACCCCCTGTGAAGCTCGCAGGAATGTCGTACAGCTCCCACTGTCCGACGACCCGCTCAGCATCGGGCGTACCCGTTTGGCGAATGCGCCACGCAAGTGCAGGCAGCGATTCGAGCGTCCGCACCGAGGTGGTACCCACCGCCGTGATCTCACCCCATTTGCGCAACAAGTTGGCAATCGTCGCGCGCCGCACCTCGAAATGCTCGGTGTGCATCGGGTGGTGTGCCGCATCGTCGTGCTTCACAGGCAGGAACGTCCCTGCACCAACGTGCAACGTCACCTCGTCGAAGTCGAAACCGCGACTCTTCATCTCCTCAATCAGCTCGGGCGTGAAGTGCAGCCCCGCCGTTGGCGCCGCCACCGAACCTTCGAATTTCGAGTAGACGGTTTGGTAGCGCGTATTGTCAATCTCCTCGCTCTCGCGATTCAGGTAGGGAGGAATCGGAATTTTGCCGAGGTATTCGAGCAGCTGCCCGAAGGTCATCGGCGCCGACCACTCGAAGCGAATCAGCTGCTCGCGCCCTTGGTCGCCCACGCGCCATGCGCGCAACGTCTCGGCACGCCCCTCGTAGTCGAAGTTGATCTCCACAAAATCCTCTTTCCACTTTTTGAGGTTGCCCACAATGCAGCTCCACTCGCACCGACCTTGCACCGCAAAAGCGCGCTCGTAGTCGGCAGGTGCGTGCGGTTCGAGGCAGAAAACTTCGATCCGCGCCCCCGAAGGTTTGTGCATGATGATCCGCGCGCGGATGACCTTGGTGTTGTTGAACACCAACAGCTGCCCCGCAGGCAGCACCTCGCCGATGTTGCGGAAATGTTGTTCCGAAATTGCTCCGCCCTTGTAGATCAAGAGTTTCGATGCACTGCGCTCTGCAAGTGGGAACTTCGCAATCCGCTCATCGGGCAGATCGTAATTGTAGTCGTTGATATTGATATGTCTCTCCATAGCGGGCGCAAAGGTACAAAACAGTTTGCAAAAATATTTCGCATCCGCCCAAAAAGTCTCCGCGGCTGCCGCGTGAGGCGTCCGCTTAAGCTCCAGCCGTCACCGTCACCAGATCGTCACGACGCAGGTATTGCACCGCCAAACGCTGCACATCGGCAGGTGTCACGGCGCGAATACGGCGAATGTTTTCGGCGATGACCGTGTTGTCCGTATCGCAGAGGATATTCTCGATCGCCACATCGGCAATGCCAAATGGACCGTCGAGAATGCGCATCATCTCACCCGCCATGATGTTCTTCACCAACGAAAGTTCCTCGTCGGAGATCGGCTCCGTGCGCAGTCGCTCAATCTCGATATATATCTGTTCCAAAGCCGCTTGCGTGACCTCGGTGCCAACCTGCGTCGCCACTGCCAAGTAGCCCTCCCGTTCGAAGTTGACCATTGCCGCCACCACACCATAGGTGTAGCCGCGCTCCTCGCGCAGGCTGCGCATCAGCCGCGAGCCGAAATAACCACCCAACACCGTGGCGACGACTTGCATCCCTAGAAAATCGGGATGCTCCCGCGGAAAGAGTAGACGCCCAATCCGCAACGAAGATTGCACGGCTCCCGCGTGGTGAACAAAGGCGTCGTGACACGTCGTAACGGGCGGGAACGAGACCTGCGAGCGCGCCCCACGCGGCAGCTGCTCGGCAAGTGCCACCACCGCAGCCCGCTCGGCATCACCGATGCGTCCGCTGCAAACAACAAAGCAATTTTCGGCGACATACAGACGACGATAGAGTGCCTCTATATCGTTGCGTGTCAAGGTATCATACGCCTTCTCGTCGTTCGACATTCCATAGGGATGTTGCTCGCCAAAGAGGCATTGGGCAAATTTTTCACGAGCCTGCGTCTCGACCTTTGTCCGCTCGATCGCCAGCTCCTGACGCCGCTTGGCGCAGTAGGTGCGCAACTCGGTCTCGGCAAAAAGGGGGTGCAAGACGATCTGCTCGGCAACGGCAAGCGTCGGCACAAAAAATTTGGAGAGCATACAGAAGCTCAGGTAGACATAGTCGCGGTCGATCGAGACATCGTAGTACGATCCGTAGTAGTCGAGCTGCTCGGCGATCTGCTGCGCCGTCCGATCGCGACTTCCCTCTGCCAACATATTGGCCGTTGCCGATGCCGAAAAAGGGACGTTTTGCTGCGAAGAGCCTGCGCGGAAGACAAAACTCACGCGCAGCACCTCGAATTCATCGGCAGGAAGCGTGTAAAGTGCAGTTCCGTTGGACAGCATTTCGCGGTGAGCGGTTGCCGTCTCGATGTGATCGGGCAGCG
>JAVXFC010000006.1:0-31660 GCA_036658095.1 Alistipes sp.
AGTCTTGGTGGGCGGAGCGCTCATTTTCGCGGGCGCACTGGGCAACATTCTCGACAGCGCCTTCTACGGCTTGCTCTTTTCGGAGTCCACGCAGCTTGCCGTTGCCCAATGCGGCGGTCAGTATGCCGGTTTCATGATGGGCAAAGTGGTCGATATGTTCTACTTTCCGCTGTTCCAATGGACGAATGCCCCCTCGTGGATGGATTTTCTGCTCGACAGTCGCAATTATTTCTTCGGCCCAGTATTCAATCTTGCCGACGCATACATCTCGGTAGCAGTCGTTTACCTGCTTATTTTCCAATATAGGTTTTTCAGCAAGTAGCTTTTCCTCGAAAATTTAGGTCAAAAACTTTGCAGGAAGAGAAAAAAGTGCTACTTTTGCACACCGTTTATTTTCGGAAGCCCAGGTGGCGGAATAGGTAGACGCGCACGTTTCAGGTGCGTGTGTCGTAAGACGTGCAGGTTCGATTCCTGTCCTGGGCACAAAAGCCGCTGATTATCAGCGGCTTTTGTTGTACTAATGATGGAATTAATGATAGATTTCCCCGCTACACCCTCATTGCTTAGGGCTAATAGCAACCAGTCGTTCCAATAAATAAGGCGTCCACGCAAAACGCAGGCGCCTTACCTCTATTTTTTAATTTTCACTTCCGAAGTGGGTTTTCCCCTCCGCACACCCTACTTCTCTACCTTTGTTTTGAATCTCTCAAGCTGGCGTTTGATTGCATCAATTGCTTCATCCACCGACTCTTCGAAGGCCTTCGAGCGATGCTCCGCCACCAGATCCTCACCCGGCATATGCAATGTGATGGTCGCTACTTTGTTTCCTTTTTCGAGATCTTTATCGAGCTTCATGGTGACATCCGCCCCTGTTGAGCGATCTGCAAAGCGATCCAATTTGGACATCTTCGCCTCTACAAAATCGACGAGCCGCTTATCGGCATCGAACTTTACTGACTGAATTTTTACGTTCATAATTCTGGCTATTAAATTGTTAGTCACTTCCCACCTTTTTCACGCGGGTGGGCTTTTACATATATTGTTTTCAGCGCCGTGATGCTATTGTGCGTGTAGACCTGTGTGGTCTGCAACGACGCATGACCAAGGAGTTCTTGTATTTCACGCATATCGGCACCTCCGTTGAGTAGATGCGTAGCAAAAGTGTGGCGCAAAACGTGGGGGCTGGTTTTTCCCTGAACACCTCCGCGCTGCAACTCCGCCTTCACGGCTCGATAGACCACACTGCGGGATATACGTTTTCCTTTCTGTGTTAAAATTAATGCTTTATTATCGAAAATGCAAATATTTTGCCGATCAATTAAGCTCAAGTAGTGTAAAATATTTTCTCGGACAAACTCCATGATAGGAACGATGCGCTCCTTATCACCTTTGCCGCGCACTTTGAGCGAGGCATAGTCGCCCGAAAAATCATCGCGATCAATGCCCACCAACTCAGCCAGACGCAATCCGCAGGTGTAAAAAAGCACGATGACGAGGGCGTCGCGCACCGCGATGAACTCCTCGTTCTGCTCCTCGCACCGATCGACAATGGTCACCATGCGGCTTTCGGGGACAAAAACGGGCAGCCGTTTGGGCGTTTTGAGCGACTGCACCCCCACGCCGATATCGCGCCCCACGCAACCCGTGCGGTGGAGCCACCGAAAGAACGAACGGAGCGACGAGAGTTCGCGGTTGATCGAAGCGGCACACAACTTCGTGGTCTGAGATCGGTGCAAGATCCACTCGCGCAGGTCTTCCGTAGTGATCCGCCGAGGATCGAACGTCGTCTCGTCGACTCCAAGCCACGCAAGAAAGAGGGCAATATCGTTCCGATAGTTGCGAATCGTGAGCGACGAGTAGCGTCGTTCGGAGGTCAAGTATGCGATAAACTGTGTGAGCATGGGTTCATTCATTCTCCTACAAAGATAGCAATTCGGATCACACGTGCGCACAAAAAAAGAGGTAAATCTTTCGATTTACCTCTTTGGTAGCGGGAGAAGGACTCGAACCTCCGACCTCCGGGTTATGAGCCCGACGAGCTGCCAACTGCTCTATCCCGCGATATAGGTTTGTATCAGATACTTCTTGTTAGCGAGTGCAAAGATAAAACAAATTATTGATTTTGCCAAATATAATTTGTCTCGCATCGCCCAAAATCGTGCAGAGAGCTACACAGCAGCGTATTGCAAGGTGAAATTTATTTCAAACCAGCCGCCACGACCTCCGCTAAATCACGCACTACTGTCGCAGCACTCCGCCCCAGTGCCTTCTTGCACAACGGACACGCTGTGACAATGGTTTCGGCACCTGTCGCCTCTAATTCGGAGGTAACAGATTGAGCTATTTGCAGTTGCTGCACGTCTGTGATCGCCGTATTTGCCACCGACGAGCCGCAGCAGAGCGAATTTTCGCGCGTTTGCGCGGGTTCGAGCAGTGTGCCGAGAGCCTCGATCACCGCACGCGGCTGATCGTAGATGCCACAGCCACGCCCCAGTTCGCACGGATCGTGGTAGGTGAAGCGCGCCGCACCACGTGCCACGTGCAGACGGTCGGCTTGCATCAAGCGCAGGATATATTCCGAGTGGTGCAACACCTCGATGCCTTCGAGTTGATACTCCTCGCGGAAGACGCGTAGGCAGATTGGACACGATGTAACAAGGGTTGTAATACCGTGTTTATGAAATAGATCGGTGTTGTATTGCACCATTTTTCGAGCAGCATCGGTCTCCCCCGAAAGCTTCAGCGGGCGACCACAGCAGACGCCGCCCTCCTTGTCCGCCCACCACACCTCTTCGCCTGCCGCCTTGAAAATTTGCTCCATGGCTTGCAGTGTGCGGGGGGTGAGTAGGGTCATGCAACCCGCAAAATAGCCCACTTTGCCCGTGCCAGACGAGCGGTCGACACCCTTGAAATAATCATAGCGTCGTTCATCGGGGGTGTTGCGCATCGCATCGCGCGAATTTAGCCGCAGGGTATCGAGGTCGATGCCCACGGGACATTTCGCCGTGCAACGTCCGCACATCAGGCAGTTGTTCGCCGTTTGCAGGCGCAGCATCTGGTGACGACGGTCGCGCAGAAAATAAACCGACTGCACATCGTTGATTCCCAACACATTTTGCAGTTGACAAGGGTCAATGCAGATGCCACAGCGCGAGCAAGCCTCCACTTGGAAGTGGTCGAAAGAGGACTCTTTTTCGCCCGAACGGAGCTGGTAGTGACGCAAAAAAATCAGGGGTATCTCGGTGAAAATGTGCATATAACGCGAGAAGGGAAGCGCCACAAAGAAGATACCCAGCGATAGGGAGTAGATCCACCACGCAGCACCTTCGAAGTAGAGCAGCAGCTCCGCATCGACATTCGCGCCGATCCACACGCCCAGCGTCCCTGTCAGGAATCCACCCCCTCCATAGAGGGCGCAAGTGAGGCTTTCGGCAACCAAGCGCGCAGGGAAGACGAACCACAAAACCGAGAGGGCAATGCGGTCACCGACCACGTGTTTGGTGGTGCGGCGAAGTCCCATAGATCGGGAATAGAAGCGTTTAGCCCATGCCAGTGCCACACCCGAAAGGACGATCAGCAACAGCAGATCCATCAGAAAGTCGAAAACGGGTTTGTGTTCCAGCCCCGTAGCGAAATATTTGAAGAAGACGTGACCTTGCAGCGGCACATAGCGAAAACCAAGGTGTGCGACGGTCTCCACCCACCCCACAGCAATGAGCAGAAACCAACCAAAAGCGAGGCTCATGTGCATATAGCCCAGCAGGGGGTTGACCTTAAAAATCCGACGGTGGAGCAGCGACTCGCGCACCACCTCCCACCCTGCGGCGAGGGTGCGGCGCGTCGGCAGCCCAAAGAGAATGCGTTTTTTATCGGCACGGGGCAGCGCATAGAGCCACGAGCCGTATTTCCACAGCAGCACCGTGAACATCACCACCGCGCCAACGATAAACGGTATGCAGAAGGGGGCGAAAAAATTCATCTTAAAAATCTCCTAATTTACGTTTTATAAGCATCACCACGCCGCGCGTGTTGATACCGCGGGGGCAGACCAAGCGGCATTTTCCGCACAACATACATTTGTTCATCTCCTCGTAGGCACCTTGGTACTCGCCGCGGCGGACGAGCGTATGCACCATACGGAAGTTGAAATCGGTCAGATTACCCGCCGTGCAGACCGCCGTGCAGGCACCGCAACCGATGCAAGTCTGTAATTCGGGCATTTCGAGCAAGATCTCATCGCTTTTGCGCAGGTTATTGCGGTCGATGTCGATCGCCCGTGGCTTGCTGATAGCGTATCCGAAATTGATGACTGCCATGATTTTACGCTTTTAAGTACGCCACCACCGCATCTGCCGCCGCACATCCGTCGTTGAGCGTTTCACCCACATTTTTGGGTGCCGTGATAGTTCCCGCGTAGAAAATTCCCTTGGTCGAACTCTGCACATTGGCAAGAAAAAGGTCGCGCGGAGCCATAAAACCACTCTCGGCACGTTTGAGCGCCGCCGAAGATTCAAATCGCGCGTTCGATCGCCCAGCACACATCCCCACCAACAGCACCAACATATCGACGCTCATGTGCAACGGACGTCCCGTCAGGGTGTCCTCCGCCTTGATTTGCACCCGTCCGTCGATGGTCGGAGCGGCCTCCGAAACTCGCCCGCGGACGAAGTGAATGTTATATTTTTGTTGCGCCTCGCGGTACATCTCCTCATATCCGGGGCCAAACATACGCATATCCATGTAAAAATTGAAGACATCAGCCTCTGGAAACAGCTCTTTGACCTCCATTGCCTGCTTCACGCCCGTGATGCAGCACACTTTCGAGCAGTGCATCTGGCACACTTTTTCGTCGCGCGATCCCACACAATGCAGGAACGCAACACGTCGCGGAGGGGTTCCGTCGCTCTTCGCCACGCAGCCCTCGTTGAACATCCGTTCCAGATCGGCCGAGGTGAAGACATTGTCGTAGATGCCATAACCATACTCCTCCTTGATCGTGGCGTCGAAAAGTTCGAAGCCCGAACAGACCGCCACCGCATCGCAGGGCAACGTCCGTCCGTCGGCAAGGGTCACGCTGCGCGGGGTGAGTGAGACCACCTCGGTGGCGATCATCACCTCGATTGCGTGCTGCGCCACACGGCTTTTCAACTCGCCCAACACCTCCGCTGCGGGGGTGAAGGAGGGAAATAGTTTGTGCCAACCGCGCAATTTGCCGCCCAGTTCGCCCTCTTTTTCGATGATCACGGGGTGTACACCCTCGTCCGAAAGGCGGAGTGCGGTTTGCATTCCTGCCGCGCCGCCGCCGATGATAATGACTGTTTTCATCACTGCTTGATATCGTAAATCGTCTCTTGCGCACAGCAGTTGACCACTGCCGACGCGGGTTTACCTATATATTTACCGTTGCGACCCAAATATTTCGCCGCAGGATCGTAGTTGATTCCCATTTTATCGAGCAATGGTTCCACATCGACTTGGTGCATCTGCATTCCCAGCTCCCACGGATCGTAGCCCAACACCAACCCCGCCATCTCCTCGTAGGTCAGCACAGGGATGCCGTGACCATTCTGTCCATAGGTTGTCCCCTCCATTTCGGCAATGGCATATTGCCATTTGTCGAGAAACATGGCACATCCGGGACAGTTTGCCACGATGAAATCGGGTTTATAGGGAGCCATGCTCTCCAATTTTTTGTGCGAATTGGCGATCGAGTAGCCACGATTTGCCTGCACAAGGTAGTTGCGAAAACCAAAACCGCAGCAGTGGCGCCGCTCAGGATAATCGACACACTCGCCGCCCCACGCCTCGATCATGCCCGCCAGCACATAGGGAAATTCCGAACCTCCGATGCCCGATTTTGGAAAAATCTTGGCGTAGTGACAACCGATATGCTCCACCACACGCAGCGGTTCGCCCGTGGCAGCATTCACCAACCGCTGTTTGCCCTGTTTGGCAATCTGCTCGCGGAAGTGAAACATGATGTCGGAGGTGTGGGCGATACTCGCTGGTTTCGTAAATTCGCGCCCCGTGGCTTTGAATAGATTCTCACGCGTGCGCTCCTCGGTTTCGGGAAATTCGAGCCATGTGGCAAGAATCTCGCTGTAAATACCAAACGAGGTGATGCACGAGGAGACCAAATTTTCATAGCCCGCCTCGGTCATCAGCGCAAATTGCCGCGCCACAACCGTCATGATCGTCTCCAGCGGTACAATGTCCGAGTGGTAGCCGATGCCCGTACAGGAGGTGTGCAGCGGATCGTCCTTGAAATCTTTACCCAAGTCGTTGCGCATGATATCGAGAAAAGCACGCTCGCTGCCGGGGAAAAAATTCTGGCGTATGCAGCTCCGTGCGTAATAATATTTATCTTCGGCGATCTGTTTTTGGTAATCGCTCCAACTGTTCCGTTTCATCGGCTAATAGTGTTCGTTGCTATTCAGGGTGAAGGTCTGCATCATGTAGGCATCATCAGCGCCGTCGAAACCCATTTCGCGCGCCTTGGTATCCGAAAATTTCTCGATCGTCTCGAACATCTCACTTCCACCACTGACCTCGAAAATGCGATGCAGCTCGGCAAGCGATTCATCGTCCATACGGCGCAAAGCACCCGCACCAACACGGTTGTAAACTGGCGTAAATTGCCCGTAGACCTCTTTGTCGTTATCAAAAATCCACTGCCAGACACCCCCCTGCTCTGGGTGCAGGTCGGGTTTGACCAACTTCGGCACGATGCAATAGCCCGTGCGGAGGATATTTTCACCAATCGTGCGTTTGAGCGCCAGTTGCTGGCGACCCTTTTCGCTCTCGACAAAGAATCCCAATTTTTGCGACAAAGTGCGCAGTGCTTGGATCACATAGCCGGGTGTGTTTCCCCGCGGACAACGCGGACGGCACGACATACACTCGCCGCAATACCAAATTTGATCCCCCTTCATCAACGCCTCGATAGCGTCGTCATCACGCGTCTGCACGGTGTTCACAATCTGACGGGGGTCGTATTTGTAAAATTCGGCGGCAGGACACACGCCCGTACAGATGCCGCAGTTCATGCACGAGTTCAAACCCTCGCGCATACGAACATCCTCCATGAGCATATCAAAATATTTTCCCATACATCCCTTTCATTAGGGGCAACGGAACAGCCTCTGTCCCTTTGCCACGATGCAAAGTTACAGATTAATGGAGGAGCGTACAGCAGTATAAATACCTATTTCCTACGGGTGTAGCTCTCGAACGAGAAGGGATATTCGAATTTGTCGCCGTGCGCAAAGCTCTCCGACGAGACCAGTTGCCACGCCGCATCGTCCCATGTGGGGAAGCGGGTGTCCCCTTCGAAAGAGCGAAATACGCGAGTCAGATAGAGATGATCGGCGACCGCGAGTGCCTCGGCATAGATTTGTGCGCCACCAATGATGAAGATCTCTTCATCGACGCCAAACAGCGCCACCGCCTCGGCAAGCGAATGAACCACGAGGCAACCGTCGATCTGAAGATCTTGGTGTGTGATGACCACATTGGTACGGTTGGGCAACGGGCGTCCGAGCGACTCCCACGTTTTGCGTCCCATGACCACAGGATGCCCCGAAGTAATCGCTTTGAAGTGGCGCAAATCTTCGGAAATGTGCCACAACAGGGCATTTTTATCGCCTATCACGCCATTTTCGGCTACGGCTACAATGATGCTTATCATCTCAATCGGGGTTATCAGAACGACATGGGGGCTTTGATCGCTGGATAGGGATCGTAGCCTTCAAGGGTGAAATCTTCGTAGTGGAAGTCGAAAATAGATTCCACCGCGCTATTTATATATAGGTGTGGCAGCGCACGCGGAGTGCGCGAGAGCTGCTCCGCCACCTGCTCTGCATGGTTCAAGTAGAGGTGTGTGTCGCCCGTGGTGTGGATGAAATCACCCGCCCGCAAGCCACACACCTGCGCCATCATCATCGTCAGCAGGGCGTAAGAGGCAATGTTGAACGGCACACCCAAGAAGGTATCGGCACTGCGTTGGTACAACTGGCACGAGAGCCGCCCCTCGGCGACATAGAATTGGAAGAACACGTGGCACGGCGGCAGCGCCATATCGTCCACCTCCGCCACATTCCACGCCGAGACCACGATGCGTCGCGAGTCGGGGTGGTTGCGGATCAGCTCCACAGCCTGACGGATTTGGTCGATCGCCCCACCGTCGGGACGAGGCCAGTTGCGCCACTGGTAGCCATAAACATGATTCAGGTCGCCGAAGCGATACCCTTCGATGGGCGATTCGACCCCCGCGGCACACAAAAAAGTCTCGCGATCGACAGGCAGCACACCGTGTCGCACACAAAGTTCGTTGTAGTAGCGAAAGGCGTCGTTGTCCCAGATGTGTACATCGTGGTCGACCAAGTATTTGATGTTCGTATCGCCCGCCAAGAACCACAACAATTCGTGGATGATCCCCTTCAGAAAGACCTTTTTGGTGGTCAGTAGCGGGAAGCCCTCCTCCAAGTTGAAGCGCATTTGGTAGCCGAAGACGCTACGCGTCCCCGTCCCCGTGCGGTCGCCCTTGACCACCCCTTCCGCTTGGATGTGGCGCAGTAGATCGAGGTATTGTCTCATCGTTCATCTATTTTTTCGAGCGTCATCTGTCCCGCATCATCCAACACAGCACAGGCAGGGTTTTTCTCCCAGCAACCCAGATGCAACACGTGCAGCCCCTCTTCTTTGTAATCGCGCGCAAAGTGCATATGTCCAAAGACGAAGTAATCGACCTCGTGCGTGCGTGCATAGTCGCGCGCATAGTCGATCAGTGGCTCGGTGAGCGAGGCTTCGAAGCCACCCTCTGCATTGTGTTTTTTGCGCGAAGAGCCGCTCCACCAATGACCAAAGCGCATTGCCCAGTCGGGATGCACCAGCCACGAGAAGAGCCAGTAGAGCGTTCGTGAACGGAAAATGGTGTTCATAAAGCGTAACATCGGCAGGTGGTGAATGTTCATATTGTCACCATGTGCCACAAACACACGCTTGCCTGCGAGTGTCAGCAACGCAGGTTCGGTGTGTATCTCCACACCACATTCGCGCGTCAAGTAGTCGCCGACCCACATATCGTGGTTGCCCGTAAAAAAGACCACGCGCACCCCCCGATCGGTCAGCGCCGATAGTCGACCCAGCACCCGCACAAACCCTTTGGGAACCACTTCGCGGTATTCGAACCAGAAGTCGAACACGTCGCCCACCAGAAAAATCGCCTCCGCATCCGCACCCACACGGTCGAGCCACGCCACAAAACGACGCTCGACGTCGCGCGCAATGACGTTGCCGCCACCGCCCAGATGAATATCGGATGCAAAATAGATCATCGTTATCGGGTTAGTTCGTTGAGTTTTTGTTCGAGCGGCGCACCGTAAATATCCCGCGCCACGATTGTCCCCTCCTTGTCAATCAAGAAGTTGGCAGGCAGTTTCTGCACATTGAAAAGCCCCATGACAGGCGATCCCTGCCCCAGCAGATCGCACACCGAGATCCACGGGAGCTGCTGCTCCTGCACGGCGGTGATCCACAGTGGTTTCGAGGTGTCGATTGCCACTTGGTAGACCTCGAAGCCCGTGGGCGAGGTCTGGAATTTCTGATAGGTATTTTTCAGCTCAGCATTGAGCGTATTGCTATTTCCGACGGCTGCCGACCAAAAATCGAGCAACACCACCTTGCCCAGCAACGAGGACAAGCGAATTTTTTTGCCATACATATCGGGCAGCTCAACATCGGGATAGCCCGCCTCGGTGATCTGCGATGTGAGGGTGATGCGGGCATCCATGCGCGCAATCTCGGCATTCAGCGCCGCCAAATAGTTTGATTCGGGATAACTCTGCTCAATAGCCTCCGCCACCGTGCGGTAGTAAACCACATCGCTGTCGCCATTGAACAAGTTCGCATCGCCCGGCAAACGCTGATAGAGCGCATAGACCGCTGCCAGATGATCTTTCTGTTCGATGATGAAGCGCAGTTGTTCACGGCGAATGCGGTAATATTCAGTAGTATAGGTCTTGGCTAATTCGTTTCGCTGCTCCTCCGCAAGGTTCTCCTTGCCGTAGGCAGCGGCTATTTCGTCGAGCTGACGCGCCCCCTTGACATAGGCTTGGTAGAAGGTTCGCAGCAGCTGCGTCTCCTCCGATCCTTCGACCGTATAGTTGCGAACCACGCTTCCCACCGAACTAACCGTCACGCGATCGCCCCCAGCCAGTAGCAAGGGGATACGTTCGCCATTATAGATCAAATTGTAGAGCGACGGGGTATGCCCAACCTCCTTGACACGGAAGCAATAGCCTCCCTCTTTGTCCAACACGGCGGAGTCGATGATCGCCTGTTTGAGTGGCGAGACTTGCTCCAAATAGATGTTGGCAGCGTCGTTGCCGACAAAACGCCCTGTAATCTTCACCTTGGAGGATTGGCAAGCGCACAACATGACGGCAGCTGCGAC
This sequence comes from Alistipes sp., assembly GCA_036658095.1. Classification (GTDB taxonomy): domain Bacteria; phylum Bacteroidota; class Bacteroidia; order Bacteroidales; family Rikenellaceae; genus Alistipes. Next base: position 10,454 of record JAVXFC010000006.1, read on the forward strand.
CGACACAAAAAAAGTCCTTTTATCCATTTATCGTAACGTAAAAATGTAGGTTTTACAAAGATACAATTTCTTTTTATTGTTTCTGCGGATTATGACGTGGAGTCGTATTTTTCGAGAAATTGCGTTGCTGATGATAGTTGTTATTTTTTTGCTGCTGACGCTGCGGCGGGCGCTGTTGGCGTTGCGGCGGGCGGGGCGAAAGGTGCTGTTTGTAGTCACTTCGGATATTATTCAGAGCAACTTCGTCGATTTTGATCGCACCTCCAGCCATTCGCTTTATATCTTTTATGATCGTTTCGTTGTTGGGATGCTCTTGGTTGTATTCGAAGCTCTTCGAGCGCATATAACGCGCCATATTCTCGACCGTCTGTGCCACCGTGGCGGCATTTTTCTCGCGCGCCAACCCTTTGAATACCCGCCCTACATACTTACCGTAGTGTTTGTGGGTGATGCGCTCCTGCGCATAGGGCATCCGACGGGGGGTGATCGTCAACTCCTGACGCGACGGGCGCGGGTAGGGCGAGTCCACATCGAGCTTAAAATCAGACATCATGAAGAGGTGATCCCACAATTTGTGGGTAAAGCCTGCCGTATCACGCAACAGCGGATTGATGTTGCCCATCACGGCAATCACGGCACGCGCTTGACGGTTGCGTTGTTGGCGATCTTCGATCCCGACCAATGTGTCGATCATCTCATGGATGTGCCTGCCATATTCTGGCAGAAACATCTTCTGTCGCGTGTAGTTATAGTTTTTATTCATACATTTTCAATCCCCATTGCGATTCGAAATGGCTCCCAAATATTCAATTTAGGCGTTTGCGATGGGTCTTTTCAAGATTATTTATCACACACTTTCCCCTTTCGTGCATCACCGCAGAGATTGTTTTTTCACGGGAGAAAGTTATTACTTTGGTACAAAAGTAGGCAAAAATTCAAAAAAAACAAGCTATGGCAAAAGTTTTAATTCTCGATCATTCAAAAAGCATGCGAAACAATCTCAGAGAGCGCTTGGAGTTCGAAGGATTTTCGACAGAGAGCGCCGAAGATGAGGCTACGGCGGTCGATATGTGCGAAAAAATAACCTTCGATGTGATCCTCTCCGATCATAGCACTCGGCTCTCCACGGTCGACGTGCCATTCATCGTTCTCACCGCCAAACCGTCGATCGACTCGGCAGTCGAGGCTGTACGCAACGGGGCGCAAGATTATCTAACGACGCCAATCGACATGAATCGATTGATGCACTCCATTCGGCACCTCACACCCGACCCCAACGCCGATGTGACCTCCACACGCACCCCCACGCGCCGCGCACGCGCACACACCGAACCCATCATCGGCACCTCAGCAGAGATCGGCTTGGTACGCACGCTCATCGACAAGGTTGCCCCGTCGGATGCCCGCGTGTTGATCACGGGGGAGAATGGCACGGGCAAAGAGCTGGTGGCTCGCTGGCTGCACGCCCAAAGCACACGTGCGGCAGCCCCCTTTGTCGAGGTCAACTGCGCCGCAATTCCCTCAGAACTAATCGAAAGCGAGCTATTTGGACACGAGCGAGGCGCTTTCACCTCGGCAATCAAGCAACGCATAGGCAAATTTGAGCAGGCAAATGGCGGCACGCTGTTCATGGATGAGATCGGCGATATGTCGCTCTCGGCACAAGCCAAGGTGTTACGCGCCTTGCAGGAGAACAAAATCTGCCGTGTGGGCAGCGATAAAGATGTGCAGGTGGATGTGCGCGTGGTGACCGCCACCAACAAAAACCTGCGCGAGGAGATCACCAAGGGCAACTTCCGCGAAGACCTCTATCATCGCATCGGCGTGATCGTCATCAAAGTGCCTGCTCTGCGCGACCATGCCGACGACATCCCTCTGCTGGCGAATTATTTTATCCAGAAAATTTGCGAGGAGCATCGCCTACCCCTCAAACAGATCGTCCCAGAGGCAATGACAGCCCTCCAAACCATGGTGTGGAGCGGCAACATCCGCGAACTGCGCAACGTGGTCGAGCGATTGATCATTCTCAGTGGTGAGCAGATCACCCTCAACGACGTAAAGATCTATTGCTAACTGCCTTACTCCACCTCACGGCGATTCATCAGGGCGTGGGTGATGGTCAGCTCATCCACATATTCCAGTTCGTCGCCAAAGCCAATACCGCGCGCTATGGCGGTGATTTTCAGATCTTTGAACGAGCGTAGCCGATTCATCAGGTAGAAGAGTGTGGTCTCGCCCTCGACCGAGGTTGAAATAGCGATGATCACCTCCTTGACCCCACCAGCTGCGATACGCTCTCTCAGCAGGTCGATCTTTAGATCGGAAGGGCCAACGCCCTGCATGGGAGAGATCACACCTCCAAGAACATGATACAGACCGCGATACTGACGTGTATTTTCGATCGACAGCACATCGGCAACCTGCTCCACCACGCAGATCGTCGTCGCATCGCGCTGCGGGTCGGCACAGATCGGGCAGATCTGCTCGTCCGAAAGGTTGTTACAGCGCACGCAATATTTTATATCGGTACGAAAACGGTCGATGCTGCGCGTCATATCACCCACCGACTGCGGCTCCATACGCAGGATATGGATTGCCAAACGCAATGCCGTGCGGTGTCCCACACCCGGCAATTTGGTCAGCTCACCAACGACATCCTGTAAAAGTTTCGACATGGAAACTTAGATTATTTCGATTTTACGGCTCTCGATCCACCCTTTTTTGCCGTCGGCAAGGGTCACCTCACACCACGCATCGAGGCGGTCTGAGACCTCAACCTTCGTACCTTCGTGCAGCAAGAAAAGATCGGTAGCAGCATTGTCGGGCGAGCTTTTGACCGCCGAAGAGTCGACCATAACAATCGCCTCGTCGTCGCGCAAAACCTCCTGCCGCTCCAGCACCGCAAACCACGTGGCAACGATGCACAGCGCCAAAGTCAGTGCTGTACCATAGAAACCCACCTTGCGCAGTGCCATGCGCTGCGCCAACAGGTAGAGCAGCAACAAACCCAGCAACAAGACCAGCAGCGCAAGCGAGAGGATGCTCCACGAGGTGCAGCCCATCGTATGACGCAGCGTGCGCAGCCATGTGGTGGCAAAAAATTCGGGGATCTGCTCAATATTATCTTTCGTGCGGCTCTTCGCCACCTCCAGATTGTAGTTCACATCCTCGTTGCCGGGCGTCAGACGCTGAGCGCGGTTGTAGAAGAGGATCGCCTTGCTCAGGTTGCCCTCCTTGAAATAGGCGTTACCTATATTATAATAGAGTTTCGACGACGCCAGCCCCTGCGCCAAGATGCGCTCGTAAACCTCGATCGCCGTATGGTAGTCGGCATTGATGTAGGCGGTGTTGGCGGCATCCCACATCGCAGCAGTGGATTGCGCCGCGGGTGAAGCAGCGGCTGCGGCAGGCGCTGCGGGTGCCGACATCGCCACGCTATCGGTTTGCGCCTGCGACGGCACACACACCATGACCGCCACGAGCAACAGACTTCGAAAAATAATCTTTATTAATTGAGCGTTGTTCATAGTTATCTATCTTTTAATTGCCGCCTCGATTCGCGACACAAAGTCCAAACCTTCGGCATACACGTCGCTCATCTGTGCCGATGCCATGGGCGAATATTGCGCCTCATCGCACTGGGTGATAATCGCCGTGAAACGCTGCGAGTCATCGCCCGAAACGCCCCTTTTGTTCAACTCTTCGCGCACATTCTCTTTGGTGAGATTCGCTACGGGGATATTAAACTTATCACTCATATACCCCCACAACGCGCGCAACATCTCCTCGTAGAAGGCGTGCTGATTTTGCTGCGTCATGTAGTTCTTCGCCGCACGGAATCGCTGCACCGCCACTTTGTTGGCGCGTTTGCCACGCAACAGCGCCACATTGCGCGAGTCGCGAATTTGCTTGCGCAGCGCCACGTAGATGATTGCCGCCACCAGCACGATGCCCCCCAGCACGATGAAGAAGAGGAGGCTGAAGAGGAACGGTGTACTTTGGGTACGAAGCTGCGCACCTCCCAGTTTGATGAAGCGTATATCCTGCCCCAAAACCTTCACATCCTCCTTCGAAAGTCCGCGCCCCAGCACCACAGGATCACCCCCGTTGCCACTGACGTCGGGCGTAATTTCGAGCGAGATCGGCTTGGTCGAGAGGGTCACATATTGCATCCGCGCAGGGTTGAAAAAGGAGAATTCCATGGCTGGAATGTCATATTCGCCCGCCGCACGCGCAATGAAGGGGTATTCAAATTGACGATAGCCCGTGGTTCCCGACGACGAGGCGTTGATCGACTCGCTCGCTTTGACGTTGTACTGCTCGAACGAACCGGGCAGGGTCAGCTTGGGCGCCTGCACAAAGGTCAGGTTCCCCGTACCGGCAATGCGGAGGGTGTAGGTTGCCGACGAGTTTGCCGCAAAATGGTCGGGCGGCAGGGTGGCATCCATGGTGAAGTTACCCACCGCGCCACTGAAGCTCGACGGAGCGCCCGAAGGCAACTCCTTGACCGTCACCGTCAGTTTCTGCGTCTGCACAGGGCAACGCACATTGTAGACATCGGGGCCACCAAAGAAGGGATCGGGATTGCGACTGGGGACAACGATCTGCGCCACAGCCGTCAGCTTAGCGGGGTCAATAGTCAACGAGCCAGCCAATTGCGGATAGAGCAGATACTCCTTGAAGACCGTGGTTTCGTAGATCTTGCCATTGAGTGTTTCGCGCTGGCTGCGCGCATTGACATCGGTCAACTCCTGCGCCCAGAAACCATTGAGCGACGGGAACTTGACATCGCCAATCTCGACAATGCCCACACGGTGGTAGAGTTTGAAGACCACGCGCAACGGCTCGCCCTTGTAGACCGACGTGCGCGAGACACTGGCGCGGAACAAAATATCATCTTTGCCCACGCGCTTCTGTCCGCCACTGGTTGCCACCTGATCCCGACTATCGCTCTGCGATCGGTTCGACGAACCACTCTCGGCGGTCACCTCCACGGGGATCGGCTTGGTGTGGTAGATTTTGCCGTCGACCGCGATTTCTGCCGAGCCAATGGTCGTATTGCCCGCCTCGTGGCAGACCAACATATAGGTGATCGTGACCTTGGTCGAGGCGGTCATCGAGCCATTTATCGACTCGAAATAGCGCCCCGTGGAGAGGACAGGACCTGCCAACTGCTCGAAGCCGTCGAAGGTCGGGGCCACAAACGAGTCGTCGTCAGGCGATTCGTTGACAGAGAACTCCACCCGAAACGCTTCGCCCTTAGCCACCAACATCGGCGCATTCGCCTCAAAAGTAACCTTCCCGGCACCAAGTGCCGAGAAGATTGTCAGCACAAAGAGTGCTGTAAGTGATATTTTAGCGATAAAACCCCTCATTGATTTTTAGTAATAACCCAATAATTGCGTTGCTTTACTTAGAACGTAGAAATTTTGTTATTAGTGTTGAAAAGCAGCAAAAAAGTCATTTCCCTTGTCGTCGACGATAATGAAAGCGGGGAAGTTCTCGACATAGATCTTGCGAACAGCCTCCATGCCCAATTCGGGGAAGTCGACCACCTCAACCGACTTGATCGAGTTTTTGGCAAGAATTGCCGCTGGACCACCAATCGAACCGAGATAGAAACCGCCATTTGCCTTGCAGGCATCCGTGACAATCTGCGAGCGGTTGCCCTTGGCGACCATGATCATCGAACCCCCATTTTTCTGGAACAAATCCACATAGGGATCCATGCGACCCGCCGTGGTGGGACCAAACGAACCCGACGCCATGCCCTGCGGTGTTTTGGCAGGACCTGCGTAGTAAACGGGGTGTTTCTTGAAATATTCGGGCATCGGTTTACCCTCGTCCAACATCGCTTTGATGCGAGCATGGGCAATATCGCGCGCCACGATCAACGTACCTTTCAGGTTCAAGCGAGTTTTGATCGGGTATTTCGAGAGAATCGCACGCACTTTGTCCATCCCTTCGTCCAGATCGACATCCACAGCGGGCGACATCGAAGGCGCCTGCTTGGGCAGGAAGCGCTCTGGGTGCATCTCCAACTGTTCGATGAAGATTCCCTCGGGGGTGATCTTCGCCTTGATGTTGCGATCGGCCGAGCAGCTCACGCCGATACCCACGGGACACGACGCAGCGTGACGCGGAGCGCGGATCACACGCACGTCATGCACGAAATATTTGCCACCAAATTGTGCGCCGATGCCACTCTCGCGGCAGATCTTCAGCACCTTCTCCTCCCACGCCGTATCGCGGAAGCAGCGACCACCCTCGTTGCCCGATGTGGGCAGTTCGTCGAGGTAGCCCGCCGACGCCTTTTTGACCGTCGAGAGGCACATCTCTGCCGACGTACCGCCGATGCAGAGTGCCAAATGATAGGGCGGACAAGCCGACGTACCGAGGTCTTTGATATGTGTTTTGATAAATTCGGTGAGCGATTTCTCGTTCAACAACGCCTTGGTTTGTTGGTAAAGGAAGGTTTTATTCGCCGAACCGCCCCCCTTGGTGACGAAGAGAAAATCGTACTCCATGCCCGGATGACCGCCATAGATGTCGATCTGCGCAGGGAGGTTGGTTCCCGAATTTTTCTCGTCGGTCATCGTCAGCGGCACCACCTGCGAGTAGCGCAAGTTCCGCTCTTTGTAGGTTTCATAGATCCCCTTCGAGATATGTTTGGCATCGTCAGCCCCCGTGAAGACACTCTCGCCTTTGTGTGCCACGCAGATCGCCGTACCCGTATCTTGACAGGTGGGCAGCTCCCCCTCGGCAGCCACCACTTGGTTGAGCAGCATGGTGTAAGCCACAAATTTATCGTTGTCCGTAGCCTCCGCATCGTCGAGGATGTGTGCCAATTTGGCAAGGTGCGCCGCACGCAGGTAGAACGACACATCGCTATACGCCTGCTTGGCAAGCAACTCCAGACCTGCGGGGTCGACCTTCAGTATCTGGCGCCCATCGCACTCCACCACCTTCACATACTCCTTTGTCAAAAGACGATACTCGGTTCGATCGCTCCCCATGGGGAACGGTTCTTGATAGATAAATTCCGACATAACTTTCCTATTTTTTATTGTTTGTTGTTCTCTATATGGATCCACGACCTCAACGCGCCGATAAACCTCACAAAAATACAAAAAACAATCCAATAATTACCTCTTTTTTTTTGATGCAGTTATTTTTTCACAAAAGAGTTGTGTTTCAAAGTTTTTTTACTAAATTTGTGGAGTTTATGACAATTCAATAAAATAATTCTATACTTAATAAATTTTATCATTATGGTATCATACAAAGATTTAGGTCTGGTGAATTCGCGCGAAATGTTCGCCAAGGCAGTCAAGGGCGGTTACGCAATCCCCGCTTTCAACTTCAACAACATGGAGCAGATGCAGGCCATCATCCAAGGTTGTGTGGAGGCTTCGTCACCCGTGATCCTTCAGGTGTCGTCGGGCGCACGTAAATATGCCAACCAAACACTGCTTCGCTACATGGCACAGGGCGCTGTGGAGTATGCCAAGGAGTTGGGCAAAAACATTCCGATCGTCCTTCACCTCGACCACGGAAACTCGTTCGAGCTGTGCAAAAGCTGCATCGACATGGGCTTCTCATCGGTGATGATCGACGGTTCGGCTCTTCCCTACGCCGAGAATGTGGCGCTGACCAAGCAGGTCGTTGAGTATGCACATCAGTTCGACGTTACGGTCGAGGGCGAGTTGGGCGTACTGGCAGGTGTCGAAGACGACGTCGAGGCAGCATCGCACATCTACACCCGTCCCGAGGACGTAGAGGATTTCGTGAAGAAGACAGGTGTCGATTCACTGGCGATCTCAATCGGCACTTCGCACGGAGCCAACAAGTTCAAACCCGAACAATGCACCCGCAACGCTGAGGGCATTCTGCTTCCTCCCCCGCTGCGCTTCGACATTCTCGAAGAGATCGAGCGTCGCATTCCCGGATTCCCAATCGTGCTGCACGGATCATCGTCCGTACCACAGGAGTATGTTCACATGATCAACACCCACGGTGGTGCGCTCAAAGATGCTGTCGGCATCCCCGAAGATCAACTCCGCAAGGCTGCCAAGAGTGCTGTTTGCAAGATCAACATCGACTCGGACGGTCGTCTGGCGATGACGGCTGCCGTACGCAAGGTCTTCGTTGATTCGCCCGCCGAATTCGACCCTCGTAAATACCTCGGTCCCGCTCGCGACGAGTTGAAGAAGCTCTACAAGTACAAATGCGAACACGTGTTAGGCTCGGCAGGCAAGGCTTAGTCAATACCTATATAAATAAGAACGGCGCGGAAGATTTTCCGCGCCGTTTCTATTTATAAAAGACCTTACCGTACAGGTGCCGAGAGGGTGTCATCGGAGGTCGTCCCAGCATAGAACATCACCAACTCCACGGGGGTATCCCCTCGATTCTCGCCGTAATGTGCCGTACCGACCAACTCTACAATCCCCTCACCCGCCTTGAAGTGTGCCGTCGCGCCACTTTGATCGATGACCGTCAGCTCGCCCGACATCACCATGCCCGCATTGATAATGGGGTGTTGGTGCATCGCCAGCTTGGCGTGAGGGGCAAGGGTGATGTGCAGGATCGTCACGCGGGGCGCCCCTTGCGGATAGGCAGGCAATGCCGCGCCATCCCAGCTGGCAGCCTCGGCAATGACCAGCCTGCGAACCACCTCGTCACTCATTCTACTTCAGGTTTTTCGTCCGAATAACCTTCAGCATATCGTCCGTCATGGTCGAGAGGTTCCACTCAGGCTTCCAACCCCACTCCGCACGCGCACACGCGTCGTCAAGGGAGTTAGGCCAGCTCTCGGCAATCGACTGCTTCACAGGATCGACATTGTAGTCCATCGTGAAGTCGGGCATTCGCTTTTTGAGTTCGGCATAGATGATCTCAGGGGTGAAGCTCATCGAGGCGATGTTGAAGCTGTTGCGGTGGATCAGTTTGGTAGGATCGGCCTCCATCAACTCCACGCAAGCGCGCAGTGCATCGGGCATATACATCATATCCATGTAGATGTCGTTGGGGAGCGGGCAGGTGAAACGGCCACTTCGAACCGCCTCGTAATAGATTTCGACCGCATAGTCCGTCGTACCACCACCGGGCAGCGTGACGTTCGAGATCAGACCCGGAAAGCGCACCGAACGGGCGTCGACCCCAAAACGGGTGTAGTAATAGTCACCCATCAACTCGCCAGTCACTTTGCAGACGCCATACATGGTCGTCGGGCGCATGATAGTGTCCTGCGGGGTTTTATCCTTGGGAGACGTGCCACCAAAGGCACCAATCGACGAAGGGGTGAAAATCGCGCACTTATTCTCGCGAGCCACCTCCAGCGAGTTCATCAACGCGCCGATATTGATTCGCCAAGCCAGCTGCGGATTTTTCTCGCCCACAGCCGAAAGCAAAGCCACCAAATTGAATATTGCATCAATCTTGTGCCGTTTGACAAGTGCATCCAATGCTTTGGCATCGAGCGCATCCAGCACCTCGAAAGGTCCATTCTCCGCCAGCATTGCGCATTCGCGGACGTCGGTAGCTACCACATTGGTATTGCCGTAAATCTTGCGCAGATAGGTTGTTAATTCAGAACCAATCTGTCCTCCTGCGCCTACAATTAATATACGTTTCATAAAGTTTAGGTTTCAATCCGGAAGTAAAGGTAGAAAATAATTGTGAAAGTTGCGCATTTTTTTTGCAAATTCATTTTTCTTGTGTACTTTTGTCCCACTTCAATAGGAGCAGCTGCTGTTTTAGCTCAGTGGTAGAGCACTTCCTTGGTAAGGAAGAGGTCACGAGTTCAAGTCTCGTAAACAGCTCCAGTGAAAAGCGATTACACTTTGTGTAGTCGCTTTTTTGTTGCCCACCCTTGACCGTGCTATCCCACAAAAGGGGCGGTTGAATAATCAACCGCCCCTTTTTATCGGATCTTCTGACGCTACAACCAGCCGCCGTTGGATGCCACCTGCTCGCGGACGAACAACGCAATCTCCTTCGAGATCGTCGCACCACCCACCGAGGTTTGGATCGACAACACACCCGTACCGCATTTGCTGCACGTGATCGTGAGCTTGCCGTCCACGATCTGCATCCCCGTCACACCCAGTTTCGTCTTCATATCTTCGCTCATCGAGACCGTGAACGTCCCATAGGAGGTGTAACCGCCAAAGTAGTGCGAGAGCGCAATGTCAAACGGTGCATTCTGCTTCACGACAATGCTCGATGTACCTTTCACCGCCAAAAGCAGTTTGTAGGCATCGGTATAGCCGCTACCCATCTTGAATTTGTAATCCGCCAATTTCAGCGTCGACCAACCACCTTGAATGGTCAGGAAATCTTTGGTTCCAACCATATAGGGGTTGATGTCGTTCACACTGCCCAACAGCAAAGTCTTGAACTCATCGACCGTATAACTCTTACCCAGCTGCGCGGCATACGAAAGCGCCAGCGCTGCAACGCCCGAAACGTGGGGTGTCGCCATGGATGTTCCCTGCATGAATCCGTAACCACCCTTTCGACCATCGTGGAATTTCATGGACGGATCTTCGAGAATCGTACTCAGGATCTGCCCATCATCGCCCATGAGCTGATCACCACCCGGAGCGGTGATGTCCGCCCACGAGCCGTAATCGGTGTAGTAGGCGGGGGTGTAATCATAAGCCATGGCGGCAACCGCAATCGTCGGCTCGTAAGCTGCTGGCAGACACTCTTTGTCTTTTGCTATGTCGCCCTCATTTCCCGCAGCAAAAACCACCAAGCCACCTTTCAAAGGAGAGTTGGGGTTGTTCATACCCGCTGTTTTGATGAAATAATCAATCGAACTTTTCTCAACGGGACACTCCTTTTCCCACATTTTGCGTGTTGTAGTAGAAGCGTAGCCCCAGCTGCATTGAGCAATCACAGCACCGTGGTCGGCAGCGTAAACAAAAGCCTTTGCCGCAGCATCAACATCCTCATTCTCAGCATTATAACCCATAATCTGGCACGACATGATCTTCACGCCACCCACACCATTTGCGCCACCCGCAACGCCACACACACCCACGCCATTGCCATTGACCGCAGCCACTGTACCCGCAACGTGTGTTCCGTGGTCGTCGTAGAACCACTGCTGATAAGTTTCATTGTATTCAGACGACTTCCAATCCAGCTCGGCACATTGGTTGTAGAAATTGTAGCCATGAAGATCGTTCATTGTCGGGTTGGGATTGGTCCACATATTGGCAGCCAAATCGGGGTGATTGAACTGCACAGCTCCGTCAAGCACTGCCACCACAATATCTTGGCTACCAGTGCATAATTTCCATGCCTCAAACAGGTCGATATCCGCCCCTGCTTTGGCTTGGTAGGCATGTCCGTCACGGTTGTAGGAGCGCGAACCGTCGTTGCTGTAATGCCACTGCAACTTCAACCTTGGGTCATTCATCGGCATCGGCTCCGAAGCACGCGTTTGAGCGTCGGCACTCAGGCGCGCCATATTATAAGGTGTGGCAGGACGCTCGTTCGGACGTTTGATCGCATACTTGAACTGCACAGCGGAGACGCCAGCCACACGGCTCAGGGTCTGAGCGGCGGCATTCAGATCCTCGTTGGAGCTGAATCGCAGGGTGTACCACAAGTGCAGATCGAAGGCGCGGTGACGCTCCTCAAACTCCTCGTCGTAGGGGAATATGCGGTCGAAACGGGTCACGTCGATCGACTCCAATGCCGTGTCCATCGCCCGAACACCCGAACGGGTGCGAATGCCCTCGGTGCGAGTCGCCGAAGCCTCGATCTGCTTCGCCATTTCGGGGGTCACCCGAATCGAAAGGGCGCCAGTAATAGCTTTCGAAGCATCGCCCACAATGGTTGTCTCACCTGCGCCACCGCTCTGTGCGGGGTTTTCGGTCAAATCTTCTGTGCAGGAAAACAGCGCCAAAACGCTGATAAATAACAAAAGTTTTTTCATCTATTTTTATTTTAATTTGTTCGTATCGGTTTTAAGATGCCAAATTGAGTTTGAAAGATAAGTGGTTTTTTGCAAAAAACGTAATAAAATCGAAAAAAACATCATTTTCTTTTGATTTCCCGTCTTTATTGCATATAATTGTAACCTGAAAACTATTTTTTAAGGAGCTTAATTATGAAACTACGCTACAAATTCTTCCTCATGGCAGCCCTCGTCACCCTACTTACAGGCTGCGGGAAAAACGACGAACCCTCGCCGATCGCACCAATTGCTGGGCAGTGGCAGCTGACCGCATGGGCCGCCAACAGCGAGTTCCCCAAAGGGGTCTACCTCGAAATACAAACCGATTACACCTTCAACCTCTATCAGGATCTTGCAGGGCAGGGATACCAAAAATTGACAGGAACATTCACCTACGATCTCACCACCCAACTCATCACGGGCGTCTATACCGACGGCACGGCTTGGCTGGGAAGCTACACCATTTCGGAGATCACCGCCACAACCATGAAGTGGAAAATGGGCAACTCAACCGAGGTGTCGACCTACACGCGAACGGTGATTCCTGAGACAATCACCAACCAGACGCGCGCCACCACCACGCCCGACACACGTTTCTTGTAGCACATCATGTCGGAAGTTCCTCGGCGACAAGATCCCGTCATGGATGATCTTCAACCCATTGTGTTTCATGGCGTTGATCAGCAGCGACCATTGGTCATTGCGGGTCCATGTAGTGCCGAAACCGAGGAGCAAACACTCCGCACGGCACACGAACTGTCGGACGAGGGGATCGGCATTTTCCGCGCGGGAGTATGGAAACCACGCACCAAACCCGGCGGCTTCGAAGGGGTCGGCGTCGAGGGGCTGGCTTGGCTGCAACGCGTGAAGCGCGAGACGGGGATGTACACCGCCACCGAGGTGGCAACCGCCGACCACGTAGCTGCGGCACTCGCCGCAGGCATCGATTTGCTGTGGATCGGCGCTCGCACCACCGCCAATCCTTTTGCCATGCAGGAGGTTGCCGACGCACTGCGCGGTCACGAAATTCCAATCCTCGTCAAAAACCCCATAAGCCCCGATCTCGAACTCTGGATCGGCGGCATCGAACGACTCTACAACGCGGGAATGCGCCGTCTGGGAGTCATCCACCGCGGATTCAGCTCCATGGATAAGAGCCGCTACCGCAACCACCCCCAATGGTCGATCCCCATCGAACTACACCGCCGACTGCCCCAACTGCCCATCTTCTGCGACCCCAGTCACATCGGAGGCAATCGCGAATTGATCGCCCCCCTCTGTCAGCAGGCGATGGACATCGGTTTCGACGGAGTGATCGTCGAGGCGCATTGCGCACCCGACACGGCGTGGAGCGACAGCAAGCAACAGATTACCCCTCAAGAACTTGCACACATATGCCGCACGTTGGTGATCCGCAAGGAGACCCAGACCACCGAGAACCTCGCCGAGCTGCGACACCAAATCGACAAGTGCGACAACGAGCTGCTGGAGTTGCTGGCTCGACGGATGCACATCGCCCGCAAGATCGGACAATACAAAAAGGAACACGCCATGCCAATCTTCCAAACGCAACGTTACAGCGAGATCTTGGTGCGCTACACCGCGCTGGCTCCGCAGTTGGAACTCGATCCTGAATTCATTCAGCTCGTTCTGCAAACCGTCCACGAAGAGTCGGTACACCAACAAATGGAGGTGCTGGGCAAGTAACTGCGCACGTTACATTTTCGTTAATATTACCTTCACCCTCTTGCGGTCTGCAAATTGTTGCCTACTTTTGAAGCAAGATTCAATCACTTATGAGCAAATACAAAATTCTGGTCGTTGACGACGAAGAGTCGTTGTGCGAAATTCTGCAATTCAACCTCGAAGTCGAAGGGTATGAGGTCGATGTGGCTTACAGCGCCGAGCAGGCACTCGCCATGCACCCCGAACACTATGCACTGCTGCTACTCGATGTAATGATGGGCGACATGAGTGGCTTCCGCATGGCGCAACTCCTCAAACAAAATCCCGCAACAGCCTCTGTTCCGATCATTTTCTGCACCGCTAAAGACACCGAAGATGACACCATTGCGGGACTGAACCTCGGTGCTGACGACTACATCTCCAAGCCCTTTTCGATACGCGAAGTGCTGGCGCGCGTGAAGAGCGTGCTACGCCGCACACAACACTCCGATACCGCCGTCGAAAACATCGTCTTCAAAACACTCCACCTCGACACGCAACGCAAAATTTGCACCGTGGAGGGGGCGACTGTCAGCCTTACCAAAAAAGAGCTGGAGATCTTGACCTTTTTTCTGCAAAACCGCGGTCGAATCTTCTCGCGCGAGGAGATTCTGAATCACGTGTGGAGCGACGAAGTCATCGTCCTCGACCGTACAATCGACGTCAACATCACCCGTCTGCGCCACAAAATTGCCCCCTACGGCGAACACATCATCACCCGTCTGGGCTATGGCTATGGATTTGAGGAGTAAGCTTTCGCTACACAAACGGCTCTTTATCTTCCTATTAGCCTTTTCGTGGATTCTACTGGCGTGTTTTGTTACGTTTCAATATGGGCGCGAAAAACAATTCAAGGCCGAGCGCCTCGATGCCCAGCTTCAGCAACTCAACACCCACCTGCTCGATGCGCTCGACAACGGCGTGGACCCCGCCACCGCAGCCGCCACACAACGCACCCGTTTTGCCGATCTGCGCATCACCGTGATCGACCTCGATGGGCGCGTACGTTACGATTCCGCTGAATCTGCGGATTCGGTAAGGCTGCTCCCCAACCACCTTCAACGCCCCGAAGTGGCTGCTGCTCTGAAACATGGCACAGGTTACACCACGCGCCGTCTCTCGGAGAGTACCCACACCCAATATTTCTACTCTGCCATGCGCGGCAACCACGCGATCGTTCGCACGGCAATACCCTACACCATGCCCCTGCACGAAGTGCTAACTGCTGATCGCGGTTTTCTGTGGTTTATGTTAAGCATAACACTGATAATGAGCGTAGTCGCCTATCTATTTACGCGCCGCTTGGGACACAACATCACCCGCCTACGCGACTTTGCCGAGTGTGCTGAACAAGGTCGCGAAATGAGCGACAACCCCTCGTTCCCACACGATGAGCTGGGCGAAATATCGGCACACATCGTGCGCCTCTATGCCCAATTACACAAGACGACCGTCGATCGCGATCGCGAACACGCCCTTGCCCTCTTCGAAGAGAAGGAGAAAATCCGCATCAAAAAACAGCTGACCAACAACATCAACCACGAATTAAAAACTCCAGTGGCGGTCATAAAGGGTTATTTGGAGACGATTCTCGCCAACCCCGACATGGAGGCGGCACAGCGCACGACATTCATCGAAAAGAGCAATGCCCAAACCGAGCGGCTCAGCAATCTGCTCGCCGACGTGGCGATCATCACGCGTATGGACGAAGCCAGTTTGTTGATTGGCAAAGAGCAAATTGTTGTTAATCATATAATTGACGAGCTTCAAACCGACATTCAGCTGTTGCCCGCCGAACGCCGTATGCGTCTCCATTGCGACTTCACCCACCCCGTGATCATCGAGGGCAACGCCGCACTCATCGGCTCCATTTTCCACAATCTGACCGACAACGCCACCGCCTACTCCATGGGGCGCGACCTCTACATCCGCCTGCTGCGCGAGGACGAAACACACTACACCTTCCTCTTCGCCGACAACGGCATCGGCATCGAGGAGGAGCATCTGCCGCGCATCTTCGAGCGCTTCTACCGCGTGGACAAGGGACGCTCGCGCAAAGTGGGAGGCACAGGGCTGGGGTTGGCAATCGTCAAAAACGCTGTGGTGCTACATGGCGGTGAGATTGAGGCACGCAACAGCGATCGCGGAGGTCTCGAATTCATCTTCACGCTCTGCAAAAAAGCCTGATCTACACAACGGAAGTTCTGTAAAAAGAGCAGGAGAGCCATTGGCTCTCCTGCTCTTTCATAGGTGCGGTTCGTTACAAGCCCCAATCCGAGGCGTTGACCGTGGTCTTCGGAGCATTCGGAACGTTGGGGAAGAATTGGAAACCCGTCATCTTCTCCAGCTCGTCCACCGATTTCAACATCGAAGCATTGGGTTTCAGCCCCTGCTGTCCGCGGTGTTCCAACACAAAAGCCACACATTTCAGCTCCGCAGCCGAGCAATTTGCCACCGACTTGCGTGTATTGCCGCCCTTGGTGCGCAGCAGAATCTTGTAATAGTGGGTTGGAATGGTGGTGCCGTTCACCTTTTTATTGTTGTTCGCCCAGTAGCAACCCACCACTTGGTAGAGGGTGTCGGCACACCATTGGCGATCGGTCAGCTCCTCCAGATTGTTCCAAGCGCCACCGCCCGTATTGAATCCGCCGCCCAACTGAGGGGCGATATTCGAGTAGTAGAAGACCTGTTTGTTGGTCTCGCGGCTCACCGTGCGGTCGCTCGATCCGAGCATATGACCACGCGTGTAGCCCGACCACTTGCCGGGCTGCGTGAAGTCGAGTGAAGGATCCTGCCCATAGGCATCCGTGCGACCCGACGAACCTTGGTAGCACTCGTGCATCGGTGCGGCAATCCACACGGGACACAAATTGGTCTTGCTGTAACAAACGGCGAAATTACGAACGCTCTTGGCGTCGGGACGCATATGATAGGTGTAGTAATAATCGCCCTTTTTGACCTGTTCGGAGGGCAACTCCGCCCACGATTTACCAAACACAGCCTCGCCCGAAGGGTCGGGGTCAATGCCTTCGGTCTTGATCACGGTCACCGTGTAGTGGATCGTACCCAGCGCAATGGTGAACGAACTTTTGCCCTCAGGAGCCTCCGTGACGTGGATTTGACCGTTGCCCGTGCCTGCCATTTTATCCAATGTCGGAGCTGGCACACCTGCCGTCACCGTCCACGCATCGTTCGCCTCGATCGAGATGACATTGGCAGCGGGAGTGGCGGTACTGAAGGTCAGCGCGAGCGGACTCACGCGCAAATAGGGCTTGCCCGGCTCAGGCGTATCGCCACCCAAATTGGTCACCGTGACCACACACGAACGCTTGCCCATGATGATCGTGAAGGTGCTTTGCCCTTGTGGAGCATTGAGAATGTATACAACGCGGTCACCCATGCCTGACTTCGAATCCAGCTGCGGAGCGGGAGTTCCGTCGATAATCGACCACTCCTGATTCGCCTCAATGTTGATCAAATTAGCCACGGGCGTAGTAGGGTCGAAAAGTACCGAGGTCGGGAAGACCCTCAGATAGGGTACCTCGTCATCGTCCGACGAGCAAGATACCGCCACGAACAGCATTGCCGTCAGCAGCAGGACGTAACGTCCAAATAAGTTAGAAATTAGCTTCATTTTAACTCTCTTTTTTAGAAGCTGTTTGAATTTGTCACCAAAGTTGATAAATTCAAAACAGTTTCTTAGTTTCAAGACCTCGAAGATCTGTATGAAAACAACGGAATTCGAAGGTGGAAAAGTTTGTAAAGATAGAATATTTTATTGTTATTTTCGATAAAAAGTCGCTCAATAATTGTTCTTATAGGTCGCGAAAGGCGAAAATGAAGGTTATCTTTTGATATTAACACCGCTTTTTGTACCTTTGTGTTTTACGAAATTAAATTATAAAAACACAGAATATATGAGTATCGAACTCAGTGAACAAGAACAATTAAGACGCCAATCACTCAGCGCTTTGCGCGCCGCAGGCATCAACCCCTACCCCGCCGAGCGCTACGAGGTGACGGCCACAGCACGCCAAATTGCCGAGGCTTTCGATCCCGAACAGGGTAACTTTCAGGATGTTCGCATCGCAGGACGCATCATGTCTCGCCGCATCATGGGCAGCGCTTCGTTTTTCGAAATTCAAGACCACACGGGGCGCATACAGGTCTACGTCCGCCGCGACGACATCTGCCCCGAAGGCGATCCAACCCTCTATAATACGGTCTTCAAAAAATTGCTCGACATCGGAGACTTTGTGGGTGTCGAGGGCTTTGCCTTCCGCACCAACACGGGCGAATTATCCGTGCATTGCAAACGTTTTACGGTGATCTCCAAGTCAATACGTCCACTTCCGATCGTCAAAGAGAAGGAGGGACAAACCTTCGATGCCTTCACCGACCCCGAAGTGCGCTACCGCCAACGCTACGTCGATTTGGTGGTCAACCCTCAGGTGCGCGAGGTATTCGTCAAACGCGCTCGCATCGTGCAGACCATGCGCGAATATTTCAACGAACGCGGCTACATCGAGGTCGAAACACCTATCTTACAGCCAATTCCGGGCGGCGCATCGGCGCGCCCCTTCACCACCCACCACAACTCACTCGACATGAATCAATTCCTGCGCATCGCCAGCGAATTGTACCTCAAAAAGTTGATCGTCGGTGGCTTCGACGGTGTCTATGAATTCGGAAAAAACTTCCGCAACGAGGGAATGGACCGCACGCACAACCCCGAATTCACCGTCATGGAGATCTACGTGGCATACAAAGATTACCTCTGGATGATGGAGTTCACCGAGCAGATGCTCGAACGCGTGGCTCTGGCAACCAACGCCACCACCGAGCTGACAATCGACGGCAAAGCGATCTCCTTCAAAACCCCCTTCCGCCGCCTCTCGATGACCGATGCTATTCTGAAAAACAGCGGCTACGACATCACAGGGCAGAACGAAGAGCAGCTGCGCGAGGCGTGCGCACGGCTCAAAGTCGAAGTCGACGCCACGATGGGTAAGGGTAAGTTGATCGACGCGATCTTCAGCCAATTCTGTGAAGATGAGCTGATTCAGCCCACCTTCATCACCGACTACCCCAAGGAGATGTCGCCCCTGAGCAAGCGGCACCGCAACAACCCCGAACTCACGGAGCGCTTCGAACTCTTCGTCAACGGCAAGGAACTTTGCAACGCCTACTCCGAGTTGAATGACCCAATCGATCAGCTGGAACGCTTCCAAGAGCAGCTGCGACTCTCGGAAAAGGGCGACGACGAGGCGATGTATATCGACATGGACTTCGTCCGCGCACTCGAATATGGTATGCCCTCCTGCTCTGGCATGGGCATGGGTATCGACCGTCTGACGATGTTCATGACGGGGCAACCCTCGATCCAAGATGTGCTTTTCTTCCCGCAAATGCGTCCCGAAAAGAAGATCACGAGCGACACAGACGAGAAATTTGCCGAGATCGGCATTCCCGAAGAGTGGATTTCGGTGGTTCGCAAAATGGGATACGAAACGGTGAAATCACTGCAAGAACTCTCCGCAGGCAAATTCTTCAACGACCTGTGCGGCTTCAACAAGAAAAATAAATTAGGACTCAAAGCCCCCTCAATGGAGGAGGTGAAAAAGTGGTGCGAGCAGTAAAAAACAAGGAATGAAGAGGATCGTTTTCATATTTCTGCTTTTGGGACTGACTTTCTGCGCTTCGGCACAGAAGGGAAATTCTGCATCGGAGTTGACCTTTCGCCCCGACGGACACTTTCGCATCATGCAACTCACCGACCTGCACTACACCGACAACGAGCAGCAATCGGGTCATGTGCCTGCGATGCTCGTGCGGTTGATCGAGCGCGAAAAGCCCGACCTAATCGTCCTCACAGGAGATCTGATCTACTCCACAAATGCCGAAAAAACCATTCGTCACATCTGCGGTGTGATCGCCAAACAGGGGGTGCCATATGCCATTACGCTGGGAAATCACGACGCGGAACAGGGGCTGACGCGCGCGCAAGTTTACCAAATCGTGCGCACATTGCCCGGTTGTATCAACGCCACCCACAACCCTGAGCTTGAGCGACAAGGGACGTTCCTACTGCCGATCAAGGCGACCGACGGCACATACGGCGCGGCGCTCTACATCATGGATTCGAACGACTACAATGCCGACGACCACTCCTATGCTGGGATCAATAACGAGCAGGTGGCGTGGTACATGGAGCAAAGTGAGGCACTCGAAGCCCGCTGCGATCGCAAGGTCAACTCACTGGTATTCATCCATATCCCTCTTCCCGAATACGCAACTGCCTTCGACAACGATCCTCAAGCCGTCGGCTTTCGCCTCGAAAAAGAGTGTCCCGGACGCGACAACCACGGGATGTTCGCCGCCTTGACCGCACGCGGCGATGTGACGGGCGTCTTTGCTGGACACGACCACTCGAACAACTATATCGCTCTGATGCAGGGTATTGCGCTCGGATATGGACGTTACAGCGGCGGGTTCGGAGAGTACCAAGATCTGTTGAGTGGTGCGCGCATGATCGAGCTGCGGCAAGATCGACGCGGCTTCACCACGTGGGAACGGCTGGCAAATGGACGTGAATTGCGCAAAACAACCTTTCCTAAAGAGTAAAAAACACAAATATCAATATGAAAATGAGAAAGAAAATTGTAGCTGGCAACTGGAAGATGAATACGCTTCCTGCCGAAGGCGTGGAATTGGCAGAGAACGTGGCTGCGGGAAAAAACACCGTATGCTCCTGCGTGAATTTCATCGTATGTCCTCCGTTTACACACATCTCGGAGGTAGCAAAAGTACTCAAGGGCAGCGAGATAGCTGTCGGAGCGCAGGACTGCGCCGCAGAGACCAAAGGCGCCTACACGGGCGAAGTATCAGCGGCAATGATCGCTGCTTTGGGCTGCAAGTACGTGATCCTCGGTCACTCGGAGCGCCGCCAGTACTACGGCGAAACTTCGGAAACGCTCAACAAAAAAATGGTGCAGGCGTATGCAAACAACCTGCTGCCGATCTACTGCGTGGGCGAGAACTTGGCTGAACGCGAGGGCGGAAAGCACTTCGACGTGGTGAAAGCACAGCTTGAAGAGGTGGTCTACAACCTTACAGCAGAGCAATTTGCCAAATTGGTCGTTGCCTACGAACCCGTATGGGCAATCGGCACGGGCAAGACCGCTTCGGCAGAGCAGGCGCAAGAGATTCACGCCTACATCCGCAAAGTGCTGGCAGCAAAATTCGGCGCAGCAGCTGCCGAGACCTCCATTCTCTATGGCGGTTCATGCAAACCTTCGAACGCAGCAGAACTTTTCGCCAAAGAGGACGTCGACGGCGGACTGATTGGCGGCGCAGCCCTCGTAGCTGCCGACTTCCTCGGCATCGGCAAGGGATTCCAGAAATAAAAACGTTTTAGGTGTAATATGGGTGGCGGGGGTGGTTATGTACCGCGCTTTTTTAGCCCCCACCGGTTGGGAATGTTTGCACCCCCCCGGCGGGTGGGGGTG
>JAVXFC010000007.1:0-29586 GCA_036658095.1 Alistipes sp.
CTCATTGAATTTCAGGGTTTTGTGAGATTTTGCTTCTCTTTGAAGTGGTACCACCAGGAATCGAACCGGGGACACAAGGATTTTCAGTCCTTTGCTCTACCAACTGAGCTATGGCACCATCATAGGCTACTTTTGTGTCGTAGCGAGTGCAAAGGTAACAATATTTTTTTTATCTCCAAAACTTTTAGCCACAACAAGCCCCCTATTTTCAAAAAAAAGCGGAATCGGATAAAAATCCGATTCCGCAATGATTAAAAGACAGAGTCTACTATCGTTCCCAGCCAGGATTCTGCTGGCTACGAAGATTCTGGTTAGCAAAGATCTCATCGTAGGGAATTGGCCATACAAAGTGGAAATCGCCAGCCTTTGCATCCAAATCACGAGCAGCTGGAATCGAGATAAAATCCTCTTTCTGGAATTCATTCTTCTGAGTGATAGGATTGTACTTCAAGAACGTTGCGTACTGGCTAATACCACGCTTGAAACCATCACCCCAGCGCTTCAAGTCAGTCATACGATAACCTTCGAGCATTAACTCTTTGTAACGTTCCGCCTTGATCTCAGTCATCGTCACAGCGGGCAATTCAGCCAAACCACGGTGCGTACGCAGCGTGTTGAGTGGCGTCTTAGCATCACCACCTGTGTGAGTAGCTGCCTCAGCGGCAATCAGGTACATTTCCGCTAAACGGAATACCTTCCATGTATTGCTGAAATTCCAAGAATTCGAAGTACGCAAATCGGGGTTACCGGGAAATTTGCTGATAAGTGTATAACCGGGATCTATGGTAAACTCACCAGCCGTCGACATATCGAGCTTTGTTTCATCTATTAATCTACATACATAGAACCAAGATTTGCCACGGTAATCGTCTTTATCATACATATCAATCAAGCTCTGAGTAGGAACATAATCTGGCGTCCAAACACGAAAGTTAGGGCCATTTAGCTCGTTACCCATACCACCATACTGATCCATAAAGAACGGAATAGCATAAGTAGGAGCTAATTCAGTTTTGCTGGCTGCAAACTTGAAGATAATCTCCTTACCACGATCGTAAGTCCACACGTCGTCAAACTCCTCCAAACTAGAAGCCAGTGCATAAGCAGAGTTTTTGATCAACGAATTAGCAGCAGCTAAAGCTTCGGGATACATATCCATTTGGAGGTATACGTGAGCAGCAAAAGCCGTCACACAATCACGATTGAGGTATATGGCATCCGCAGCTCCCTCTTGTTTTGCCAAACGTTGTTTAGCCGCAGCAATATCCTCTAAAATGAGCTGATAAACCGCATCAAGTGTTGCACGACCCGGTTTGTCGGCAGGAGAGAAAGTGGTGAGCAAAGGCACACCCGAGAACTCTTTTTTCGCTGTTGCAGCATCGTAATCGGCGCAATAGCGTTCAGCCAAGGTACTATAAGACATGGCGCGGATCAAGTGGATACGACCACGCACAAGCTCCAGACGGTTAAGGTCTGCTGCCTCGTCATAGCTATCGTATACAGCGTCGATACCATCCAAAATAAAGTTACACTGAGCAATCGTAAGGTAGCAGTTCTCCCATGTAAGCTTCACCGACAAGTCTTGCTGCTGGAACGACCATTTGTAAATCTCGCCATACTTATTAGTATAGCCCGTCAAAGCATTGACATAATCTGCCTGAATATCGGAAACCAAAACATTATCTACAGAAAAATTATCACGCATACGCGCGTAAGCACCCTTCTCCATGTACTCAATCGACGCAAGATCCTTGAACGCCTCGTCGCGATTGAGATTACCTTGAGGCAACTTATCCATGTCGCAGGATGCCATCAAGAGTACTACAGAAGAAAGACCAATAATATTTAATATTTTTCTCATATTTTTATCTTTTTTCATGAATGATTAAAAAGTAATCTGAATACCACCTACAAACTGACGAGAGTTCGGATAATCACCCAATGAAACGTTCTTATCAACCTCAGGATCGTAACCCGAGTAACCCGTGAAAGTCAGCAGGTTTCGAGCAGTGAAGTAGACGCGAATACCACTGATGACGCCCGTTTTTGCCATCCACGTTTTCGGGAAGTCGTAACCAATCGTCAAGTTCTTCAGACGCAAGAATGAAGCATCCTCCAACAAGTGTGAATCAAACTGAATTTCCTCGCCAAATTTCGGCACATTGGTGATATCACCCGGCTGACGCCATTGGTTCTTCAACTCGGTGCTACGGTTGTAGGAACCAGCAAATGAAGCTGATTCAAGGAAGTAGTTGGCGTTGTTACACAAATACTTTCCGTAGTTAAAAGAGAAATCGGCAGACAGCATGATTCCCTTCCAACCAGCATTGACACCAAAGCCACCCGAGTAAGGAGCAAATTGAGACTTGTCAACTAACTGAGCAGTCGCATTTTCAAAATTCTTCGTCTGACTTTTCTCGCCCGTTGTTTTGTCGATCGTTTCCCACATTTGCTTACCATCCGAAGGATCAACACCAACAAATACAGGCATATAGAACTCACCAGCGTCGTGACCTACCGTGTAGCAAAGCATAAAGTCTGGCATAGCATATTCCGTATAGCCATTGAACAGCTTGGTGATGATACTCTTACCATAGGAGAAGGTAGCGTTGAAATTCACATTCCAATCTTGCGTGCGAACGATCGCAGCATTCAACGTGATATCGATACCGCGGTTACGCATACTACCCACGTTCTCGTAGCGGCTCATATAACCCGAAGTAGAAGGCATAGGCACATTCATCAACATATTTTTCGTAAGACGGTTGTAGAATTCGAGTTCTACATTCAAGCGATCCCACAAACCGATGCTGGCAGCAACAGTCAGCAATTCCTGCTTCTCCCAACCCAAATCTTCGTTACCGTACTGGCTCAAATAGAGCGCAGCCTGATCGTTGTAAGTTGCAAAAGAGATCAAGTTCTGGTGACCATAGTTTGAGATCGAAGAGTTACCCTGTGTACCGTAGCTGACCTTGAGACTCAAGTCGCTGATGGTTTTGTTATTAGCAAGGAACGCCTCGCGTTTTGCATTCCACATGAAGCCCAAAGAGTAGAAGACAGCGCTACGATTGTCAACACCAAAACGCGATGAAGCATCACGGCGAACGGTAGCATCAGCGGTATATCTGCCTTGATACGAGTACTCGGCACGACCGAACCACGAATTAATCAGGTAGCTTGAATAGGCATCCGAGGCAGTGGGGGTACCCAAACCTGTGGCTATCATCATTAAGTCATCACGAATCTGACCACGGCGAGCGGCAGTGAAGACCGTTTCGTTCGATTTCAGACCCTCATGACCTGCTAACAGATATAATTTATGATCGGGATTTGCAAAGTTGAAGTTGTAGTCAATGGTATTGGTGATCGAGACTGTTTGTGAATCCTGATGTGAGCGGCTCACACTACCATTTCCGATACTGGAAGCAAAAGATGCCAACTGCGAAGCTTTTGATGTAAACCAATAGCCATCCAAGCCGACCATACTTTTGATGTTCAAGCCTTTGACAGGGGTAATCATCACATAAGCATTGGCATTGACCTGCATTTTACGACCCATTGTAGGTCTTTTTTCAGCCACATAGATCGGGTTGTAGTTGGAATTATTCAACTTCTCGATATCCGAACCGTCTGGGTTGTAAGGAGACGTGTCGGGGCGAGTGAGCAGCGAGATAAAGGCTGCATTGGAAGCGCCGTTTGGTACGGTGCTTGCCGATGAACGCTCATCATAACCCAATGCAACGCTCGAACCCATACGCATCCAAGGAGCAATGGTAGCATCCACATTGGTACGGAACGTGTATTTCGACATACTTGAACCCGGAGCAGTACCGTCTTGATTCATGTAACCACCAGCGATATAGTACGAAGTATTCTCCGTACCACCCGTTACCGACAGATCCGCCTGATAGGTCGGAGCGTTGTTGCGATAGAAGTACTTACGCCAGTTTGTGTCAATACCCGATGCAATTGCATCTTCGAACATACTTTCGGTGATGAGACCATTCTCCAACTCGTAAGCAGCAAGTTCGTTCGTGTTCATCACGTTGTACTTACCAGTTGCGGGCTGCGACACACCGTATTGTGCATTGACAACCACCTTAGCCTGCTCGCCACGGCGACCTTTTTTCATGGTGATGTAGAGTACACCATTGGCAGCACGCGAACCATAGATCGAGGTTGCCGAGGCATCCTTGAGCATGGTCATTGACTCGATATCATTCGAGTTGAGTGACAACATAGCCTCGCTATTGATAGGCACGCCGTCCAAAACGAACAGCGGAGTTGAGCCAGCCGTCAGCGAACCGACACCGTGCAGACGCATCGAAGAGGTTTCGGTAGGCTCACCCGACGAGGTGTAGACCTGCAAACCAGCGACTTTACCCTGCAAAGCATCGGTAACGTTGGCAACAGGTTTGTTCTCGAGTTGCTCGCCCTTCACCTTCACCGAAGAACCGATGGAGGTACCGACCTTACTACCCGTACCGTAGCCAACGACAACGACGTTGTCGATTGTAGTTTCATCACTCTTGAGAGTGACTTCGACATGAGTTCGACCGGAGACAGAAATTGTCTGCGATTGATAGCCGATAAATGAGATGAGTAGCGACCCATTGGTCGGTACGGGTAGCGAGAAGCCACCATCGGCACCTGTCGAGGTGCCGACAGTGGTACCGTCCACCATAACCGTCGCACCGATAATCGGAAGACCATCGGTATCTACGACTGTACCGGAAATTTGCTTGTTCTGAGCAAACGCCAACGCGCAAACACCCATAACAGCAATTAACGATAGTACAAGTTTTCTAACCATAAGCGTTAAAATTATTAATATTAAAATAAAAAGTTCGAGAGCAAAGATAAAAGATTATCTCAACAAGAGCAAATAATTTTCTTTATATATTTAACAAAAACACATTTTTGCTTCAATTTTTTCCAAAACACTACCATTCCTTAAGTAAAATAGCATTTTAGATTACGGTTTGCAAGTCCTGCTTCAGCAACTTTGCACCGATCGGGCGCAATATATAGAGGTATAGGCGCGCGTAAAGCACTCCTCACAACGAAAAATAACAAATTCGATCTTGTCGAAGCGTCCAATTACATTCATACCTATATATAATAAAAGTCCCCGACGGAACCTCCGACAACATACACAAAGAGACGTTTCGAAGAGCAAGATTTGCAGAATTACCAAAATAAATCTATCTTCGTGGTTGAAATGACAAATTATTTCAGACGAATCGTCCTGATGCTCTTCGCGTTTGCAGCGAGCTACCCACTTGCTGCCCTACCTCGCATTGTGCAAATCGACACCGAAGAGTACCAAGCAGCCAACAAAAACTGGACTTCGACACAAGATGATCACGGATTCATCTATTTCGGTAACGACATGGGGCTACTCGAATTTAACGGTCTACGCTGGAAGTTGCATTCGCTATCCAAAGCCCCCATCGTGCGCTCGGTGGCAGCACACTCACACAACACCATTTTCACAGGAGGCTTCGAGGAGTTTGGACGCTGGGATCGCGATCAGTCGGGCGCCTTGCACTACACCTCGCTGGTTCCCGAAAACACCAAACTACGCCCACGAAACAGCGATTTTTGGAAAATACACATCACGGAAAAAGGGGTACTATTCCAATCTTTCAACGAACTGTATCTCTACGACTACAACGTTGTCAGGAAGATAGACACAAAAATAAATATGCTTTTTCTGCTGCGCGCAGCCGACGAGATGTGGGTGCAAGAGATGGCAGGCCCCATCTATCGGTTCAATGGCAACAATGTCTCTCCGATTGCTGGGAGTGAGCTATTTAGCAACACCACCGTGCGTGTGCTACTCCCCCTCTCTCGGCCGGGGCATTTTCTGGTTGGCACAGGCACCATGGGGTTGTGGCTCTACGACGGCAAACGGTTCACGCCATGGAACAACGCCCTTTCGGCGTTGATGAAGCGCTACGAATTGAACTGCGGTATTCGCACCTCGCGCGGCACCTATTTACTGGGAACCATTCTCAACGGCATCTACGAAGTGGATGACACAGGGGCAATCATCAACCACCTCTCGACGGACAACCTACTGGGTAATAATACGGTTATGTCGCTATTCGAAGACGAAAGTCACAACGTGTGGATCACCTCCGACCGCGGACTCGCCTACCTTTGCTACAAAGACAACATCGACTACCACACCAACCCCAAGTGGCCTTTTGGTTCGGTCTACGACGCCATTGCGTGGCAAGGCAAGCTCTTCATTGCCACCAACCAAGGGGTCTTCTATGTCTCGCTCGACCGCACAGGCAATTTGGATCTGCTCTCCGATTTTCACCGCGTAGCGGGCATTCAAGGGCAGGCGTGGTCGTTCAGCCTGCTCGACGGACGTCTGTGGTGCTGCCACAACTCAGGCATCATGGAGATTGATCGCAACTTCACAGCTCATCGCGTCTCGAAAATGGGTGGATTTCGCCTGCGGCGCACACAAATTCTCGGACACAATTTAACGCTCTTTGCCTCCTACTATCAACTCAAATCGTTTGATCCCATAAGCGGCAAAACCACCGACATTGGCAATATTCCAGAGTCGTTCTACAACGTCGAGGTCGATCATATGCAGAATATTTGGCTCGAACACCCGACCAAAGGGGTCTACAAATGCCGTCTGAACGAGGATCTGCACACGGTGAGCGACCTTAAATTCTACGGCGGTGACACCGAAGATGGGTTGCCCTACAAATTGCAGGTGTTCCGCGTGGGTGGACGCGTGATACTCATGGGTGACGACCAATTTTTCACCTACAACGACATCCAAGATCGCATCGAACCCGATTCGTTGCTCAACACCTGCTTCGCCAAGGTCCAAGGACTTCGACGCATTGTTCCAATCAGCAACAACCACTTTTGGGTCATCACCTCCGAGGGAATTTATACGCTTTTCTACGACGGTTACACCACGATTCTCAAGCCGTGTCACGAAATATCTGCAAAAAACATGGTCCACGGCTATGAGAATATTGCGATTCTGAACGATTCAACCAGCCTCTTCTGTTGTGATAATGGCTTTGTTGTCCACCACCTAAAAGCAAAAAAAGCAACACCAAACCCACTCGCCTCCCCTATCATCGAAACCATTGGCGCGGGAGAGGATATTGCCACACGCACCTACTACGATCCAGCAAAAATTGCAAAGATTCCCTACAATAAAAATTCAGTAACCATCTGTTTTGCAGCACGTCACGTCTTTGCCAATCAGCTCACTTTTCGCTATCGGCTGCGTGATCTTGACGCCACGTGGATCGAACACAACACCACGGGCGAGGTGACCTACGCACGTCTGCCCAAGGGACATTACACCTTCGAAGTCGCCACCGAAGATCACTTTGGAAACACCTCAGCCTCGACGCTCATAAAGATAGAAATTCTGTCACCATGGTACACATCCACCGTTGCCTACATCGTCTACACCTTGCTCACATCGCTGATGCTCTACGGTTTATGGCTGGTTATTCTGCGCCGTTATCGTCGCAACTATCTTCGACGGCTGCGTCATCGCGAGATCATCTCGCTACGCGCCGACAACAAAGGTTTGCGGCAGGATTTAGAGATCCGCGATGCCGAGATCTTCTCACAAAACTCGATGCTTATTGCTAAAAATGAGCTGATTGCGAAGATTCGAGATATGGTGGAGGAGTTCAATCGCAAGCAGGGCAACAAGACACTGACCCCTCTCTACTACAAGATCAACTCGTTCATCGAAAGCAACCTCGATGCGGGCAACGATTGGAAAATGTTTCTGATCAATTTCGAGCAAAAACACACGGGCTTCTTCCGCATCCTCAAGGAGCGCTACCCCGATTTGACAAACAACGACCTGCGCCTATGCGCCTGTCTGAAGCTACACCTCGATTCGAAGGAGATTGCCGCCTTGATGAACCTCACGGTGCGCGCGGTGGAGAATAGTCGCTACCGTCTACGCAAGCGATTGGGGCTACAATCCGCACAAAACCTCAACGATTTTCTCATGAATATCGAACCAATCGACCCATTATCCGAAGAAAAAGAGACTTCCGATAGCGATTTTTAAGGATCTGAATATCAAGTCGGTAACATCCATGTGAGTGGTAAACATGAGGTCTGATTATGAAATAAAAAGGCAAGTGTGTAGTTTAAGTGTAGTCTATTTTTGCCACACCTCTAATTTTTAGTGTAAATTTGTTTAGCTGATAAAAAATATTTTTTTTCAGCACCAACCGAGTACCTATATTTTATAGGGCTTCTGTACACAAAAAGATTTTTCAAAATTTACTAACTAAACTTATTGTACGTATGAAAAACATTCGACAAGAAAACTTCGGGCAAGGATTCAGCTCCCTGCTTAAAGTATTTGTCTCGGCGATGTGTCTGCTACTGATCACAGTAACAGGCGTCAACGCCCAGACACAGAACGTCACTGGAAAAGTGACCGATGCTTCGGGACAGCCCGTCATAGGTGCCAACATCACCGTTGTCGGCACCTCCACAGGTGTTGCCACGGATCTCGAAGGTGCATTCGTCATCAAAGCCAGCAAGGGAGAGCAACTCGAAATCTCCTACATCGGCATGCAAACCCAAAAAGTAACGGTGGGGGGAACGTCTCCTCTGAACGTTATTTTGCAGGAAGACAGTCAGATGCTCGACGCAGCCGTTGTAATCGGCTACGGTACCGCTAAAAAGCGCGATTTGACAGGTTCGATTGTCAACGTAAGCGGTGACGAGATCGCCAACCGTCCGTCATCGAACCCCATGGCATCGCTCCAAGGCAAGATCGCCGGTGTGCAAATCATCAACACGGGACGTGCGGGACAAGATCCCGAAATCCGTATCCGCGGAACAAACTCGATCAACGGCTTCGCCCCGCTTTATGTTGTGGACGGTCTGTTTACCGACAACATCAGTTATTTGAATGCTTCAGACATCGAGTCGTTTGAGATTCTGAAAGACCCTTCATCGTTGGCTATCTTCGGTGTTCGTGGTGCGAATGGTGTGATCATCGTCTCGACGAAGCGCGCCAAACAAGGACAGACACTGGTCAACGTCAGCCAATCGTTTGGTTTCAAGACCATCAACAAGACCATTGACGTGGTCGACGGCAACCAGTTCCGCGAGCTTTACAACGAGCAGCTGAAGAATATCGGTGCCAACCCCTTCGATTACACCCACTACGGCGCCAACACCGATTGGCAGGATGCCATTTTCCATACCGCCTTCATGTCGCAGACCAATGCCAGTGTGACGGGTGCTACGGAGAAGAACAAGTTTTATTTAGGTATCGGCTACCTCTTCGAGGAGGGCAACATCAAAGACGAGGAGTTGCAGAAGGTTACGGTGAACTTCAGCAGCGACTACACCGCCAAACGCTGGTTGCGCTTTGGTGTTCAGATGAATGGAGCCTATATGCTTCCTCCTGATGCCAAGGATGTTGTATCGGCTGTTCACGCAGCGCCTATCTCGCCCATCTACGGTCCCGACGGTTCGTACTACGCACTGCCCGACTTCCAGCGCGCACAGATTTCGAACCCAATGGTCGCTATCGAAAACGAGGCACAGCACAACATCGCGCAGAACTACCGTATGTCGGGTAACGTCTATGGCGAGGTGAATTTCATTCCGGAGTTGACCTTCCGCGCAGCCTTCTCACTGGACTACGCATCGAACAATTCGCGTCAGTTCTCACCCGTACGCGCACACTATGTTCCTGAGGACGGCAAGGTTCACAACACCAGCGACATCGAGAAGATCTCGCAGTCGAAAGCCAACACAATGGTTGCACAGAGCGACTACGTGCTGACCTACAAAAACACCTTTGCCGAGAAGCATAATTTAACCCTCACGGCAGGTTTGACGACCAACTACATCAGCTCGGAGAGCATGACCATGGGTCGTAGTCAAGATGTTACAAAAGCTGACATCCTGATCCCCAACGACCCCGACAAATGGTGGGTATCGTCCATTGGCGACATCTCCAGTTCGACCAACAGCGGCGCACAATACCGTCGTTTCACCCTCTCCTACCTCTTCCGCGCCCTCTACAACTACGACAACCGCTACCTGTTGAACGCATCGTTCCGCCGCGACGGAGCCTCGGTGTTCCGCTACACGGGCAACACGTGGGATAACTTCTACTCGGTCGGCGCTGGCTGGGTGATGTCGGAGGAGAACTTCATGAAGAAGCAGAACGTCATCAACTACTTGAAATTCAAGGGATCGTATGGTGTACTTGGCAATCAGAACACGGGTACAGCAGGTGGCAACTACCCCGCTTTCCCAACCCTCAACTCTTCGAATGCCGTCTTTGGCGACAATGTCATGGCATCCTACTCACAAGCTTACTTGGTCAGCAACCTGCGCTGGGAGAAGACCTCGGCATGGGAGGTTGGTTTTGAGATGCAGCTGCTCAACAACCGCTTGCGCATCGAACCTATTTATTATAGCAAAACCACCGACAACCTGATCTGCTACCTCGAAAAATTCATGGGTGCGCAGGATGGTCTGATCAACTCGGGTAGCGTTCGCAACAACGGTTGGGAGCTTACTGGATCATGGAGCGACAAGATCGGCAAGGATTTCACCTACACCGTTTCGGGCAACTTGACCACAACCAACAACAAAGTCATTGATCTGGGCAAGACCTATTTCCAAGGCGAGCGCGGTGTCTCGGTATCGGAGGCAGGACGTCCAATTGGTTATTTCTACGGCTATCAGGTCGAAGGGGTCTACCAAAATGCGGCCGACATCAAACATTCACCCACCAACACCTTGGCTTCGGTCACTCCGGGTGATCTGAAATTCAAGGATATCAGCGGTAAAGACGGCGTGCCTGACGGCAAGATCGACGACAAAGACCGTACAATGATCGGTAACCCGACCCCCGACTTCACCTATGGCTATTCGGTAAACCTGAAGTACAAGAACTTCGACTTGGGCGTTGACTTCCAAGGAGTCTACGGCAACGAGATTTACAGTGCCGGCTACACCTCGACCTACTCGCTCTTCAACTACCTCGACAAACGCATGGGTCGCTGGAACGGCGAAGGCACCTCGAACTGGGAGCCTATCATGGACTCTTCGCGTGCCATTCAGCAGCAGAACTCCGACTACTACATCGAAGACGGATCGTACCTGCGTCTGCGCAACATCCAGTTGGGCTACAACCTCGGCGAGCGCATCGCCAAGAAGTTGCGTCTGCACGCGCTGCGCATCTATGTCAATATCGACAACCTCAAAACGTGGGGTCACAACACGGGTTACACCCCCGAAATCGGAGGTTCAGCACTGGCATTCGGTATTGATGCAGGCTCGACTTATCCCATGCCGACCACCTACTCCTTCGGTATAAACGCCACATTTTAACCGTAACAGATAAAGCTTAGACTATGAAAACAATCATAAAAAACATCCAAACAATCGCAGCCGCTCTGCTTCTGACAGCAACCGCGTCGTCGTGCAGCGACCTGCTCGATCAACGTCCGCAAGGAGGTTGGACGATGGACGACGTCGAAGGCGGTGCCTACTCCTCGGAGGTGCTGGCAATCTACTCCGACATCCGCTCCTATAATATTACGGCTGGTATCCCCGCCTTCTTGATTCACATGGTTCGTTCCGAGGATTCGAACAAGGGAACCACAGCAACCGATGGACCTGAGAACGAGGCTATGTGGGACAATTTCCAGTACGACGCTTCGAATGGTCCCATGAAGGCATATTGGACTCATAACTACTCGATTATCCACAAGACAAACACGATCATCGACAAACTCAAAGCTGAACCAGCACTCGATCCAGTTCAGCAAAGTCTCTACGGCGAGTGCTGTATGTTCCGCGCCTACTGCTACTTCAACTTGGTGCGTGCCTTCGGTCAGGTTCCGTTGATTGATTTCCACATCAACAGCGCCGACGAGGCCAATCGCCCCAAATCAGACGAAGCTGCGATCTACAAATTGATCGACAATGATCTGACCTTGGCAGAGCAGTCGCTGCCTATGTCGTGGGAGAAGCGCTACACGGGTCGTATGACCTCTGGTGCGGCCTATGCACTTCACGCTCGCACCTATATGCAGCGCAACCAATGGGCAAGTATGCTTGCTTCGGCACAAATGGTCATCAACTCGAAACAGTACGATCTGAAGACCCCGTTCAACAAGATCTTCCGCGAGGAGGGTGAGAACAGTTCGGAGTCGGTTTGGGAGCTGCAATGCACCGCCACCAAAGCGCTGCCTTCGAGCAACGAGATTGGCTCGCAGTTCTGCGAGGTGCAAGGTGTGCGTGGTTCGGGCGACAACAACCTCGGTTGGGGTTGGCACATGGCAGATGCCGAGGTGCTGAATGCCTTCGAAAAGGGTGATCCGCGCAAAGACGAGACCCTGCTCTACTACACCCGTCCGACGGAGACTTGGGATCAGATTGTCACTCAATTTGGCGCTCCCGCCGACGGCAATGCCCCCTACAACGAGAAGCTCGCGGGCAACGATTGCATTGGACGTTTCTTCAACAAGAAAGCCTATTGCAGCAAACCGTTGCGCCTCTCCTACGGTAGCAAATCGGGACACTGGTTCAACATCCGCTTGATCCGCTATTCCGATGTGATCCTCATGGCAGCCGAGGCTTCGTGTGAGTTGGGTGGCGCCGAGAACATCAAGCAGGCGAAAGTTTACTTGGAGGAGGTTCGCTCGCGCGCTCGTGGCACGGCAGCTGTTCTGCCCGCTGTCACCACCGACGACCAAGAGACGCTGCGTCAAGCTATTCGTCGCGAACGTCGCGCCGAGCTGGCTCTCGAACCCGATCGTTTCTACGACCTCGTGCGTTGGGACATTGCCAAGACGGTGTTGAAACCCAAAGGATACCAAGCTCGCAACAAATACCTGCCACTGCCTCAAGCTGAGATTGATGCCTCGGGTGGTAAGTTGGTTCAAAATCCTGATTACGCAAACTAAAACAAAGAATGATTATGAAACGTATCGTATATTTTGCAATCGCCCTTGCTTTGGGCGTGGTCTCCTGCTCGCAGGATTTAGACCAGAATCCTCCCTTCAACTACCCCCAAACGGGTACGGGAGGTGGCGGCACGGCGATGCCTGAGAATTGCATTCTGCGCATGACTTTCGATGATAATTTGGATGTCGAAGGTCCGTATGAGATGCTGGCTCGCGTCAATGAAGGCGAAGAGGTCTTTGCCGAGGGTCACAACGGCAGAGCCTACCAAGGCGCCGAAGGAAAGGCTATCCTGCTCAACCCGACGGTCAATGCCGCAGGGTTGAAAAAGCTGGGTAGCTTCACGCTGACCCTGTGGATCAACTTCGACGGTTCGAACTCTTCTGCCTGCACGCTCTTTGGCATCGGTCACCCGAAACTCTCTATTGCCAACCTTGCACTCTTCATCGAGGGTCACGGCAAACCAGCCACCAACACCGAAGTTTTCTTCTTCAAAGGCTACTTCAATGGCACTGCCGAGAAGTGGTTCGACATGGGCGACGCCTCGAAGATCAAAACAGGCATCCAGAACAAATGGGCGCAGATTGGTCTCGTTTACGACGGTGCGACCAGCACCGCAAGCCTCTACCACAACGGCACCAAGCTATCGACGAACACCTTCGATAAATTTGGTCCTTTGGCATTCGAAGAGATTAGCGGTCTGGTTATCGGCGCATTCCCCTCGATGGTTGGACTTTCGAGTGCTACAACCGATTGGCCTGCCAGCGGTTCGTGGTACACGGGTAGATTAGATGATTTCTATCTCTACAACGTTGCCAAGTCGGACACCGAAATGGTCAAGCAATATCAAGACCAGATGTAATTGGATCGATAGATGATTTTTCACAAGAGGGAGTTCCGCAATGAAACTCCCTCTTTTTTCAAACACACAGCATGAAACCACTCACCTACATAATTACCCCCTTACTTCTGTTGCTGATCGCCACAGCCTGTTCCAGCGATCAAAGCGACCCCACCCCTGCCACCGACCCTTTCGCCTTGGAAAATGTGACCATTGGCGGGCAGAGCAACTTGTTCACATTCAGCGACACCGATCCTCAAGAGCCTATTGTACTGCTCTTCACCACGCGTCTCGATCCACGCACCATCGAGTCCAACATTCGGCTGAAAGAGGACAACCAAAATACCGTACCCGCCGACTATCGTTACGATTCCGATCGCACGATCGTCATCACCCCAACCAAAGAGCTGAAATCTTATGGCTCCTATTCCTTGATTCTCCAACCCGATCTACTCTCGCACGAGGGGCAGAAGATCGCTTCGGGCAAGGTGATCACGATCGCCACGGGACTCAACCAAAGCGATAAGTTCGAGCGCATCGACGACGAGGCACTGCTCACCTTGGTGCAGCAACGCACCTTTCGGTACTTCTGGGACTACGGACACCCCGCGTGTGGACTGGCTCGCGAGCGCACCACGTCGGGCGACGTGGTCACCACGGGCGGCACTGGCTTTGGAGTCATGGCAATGGTCGTGGCTGCCGAACGCGGCTTCGTTCCTCGCGCCGAAGCTGCCGAACGCGTATTGAAGATTGTAACTTTTCTCTCGACGCGTGCCGCACGTTTCCACGGCGCCTTTCCCCACTGGCTCAATGGCGCTACGGGTGATGTGCAGCCCTTTTCGGCAGACGACAACGGCGCCGATTTGGTCGAAACGGCGCTACTCATGGAGGGTCTGTTGACCGCCCGCGCTTACTTCGAGGAGGCTAACGACACCGAGACGACGCTCCGCGCCACAATCTCCTCACTTTGGGAGGATGTGGAGTGGGACTTCTTCACCAAGGAGGGGACAACCAAGCAACTCTACTGGCACTGGAGTCCCGACAAAGGCTGGAAGATGAATATGCCCATATCGGGTTGGAATGAGTGTCTTATAGCCTACGTACTTGCTGCCGCATCACCCACCCACCCCATCACCAAGGAGGTCTACGATGCAGGCTGGGCGCGCCATGGCGCACTGCGCAACGGAGGTGATTTCTACGGCATCACCTTGCCTTTGGGCAGCGAATTGGGCGGGCCGCTCTTCTTCTCTCAATACTCATTCCTCGGACTTAACCCCAAGGGGTTATCGGACGGCTATGCCGATTATTGGCAACAGAATCGCAACCACACGCTCATCAACTACAACTACTGCCTTGCCAATCCCAAACACCATGCCGGTTACAGTGCCGAGTGTTGGGGACTCACGGCAAGCGACGGCGACAAGGGCTACAACGCATGGTCACCGACCAACGACACGGGCGTCATTGCCCCCACGGCAGCCCTCTCGGCAATGCCCTACACCCCCACCGAATCCATGGCAGCCCTGCGCTTCTACTACTACAAGCTGGGCGACAAACTGTGGGGCGACTACGGATTCATCGACGCCTTCAACCTCTCGAAAGGGTGGTTTGCCACGGGATCGCACATCGCAATCGACCAAGGGCCGATCATCGTGATGATCGAGAACCACCGCACGGGACTTCCGTGGCAACTCTTCATGTCCGATCGGGATGTCTCGCGCGGATTGACCGTTTTAGGTTTCACTTCACTACCTTAACCCAGTAAACTTTTCAAACACACGATAAAGATGAAAAAAATAATCACATCCCTCTTGGGGTTGGCAATGGCGAGCAGCCTCTTTGCTCAAGTCACCCCCACCGCACCGAACGAGGCGGGCATGAACACATTTATCGACAAGTTGATGTCCAAGATGACTGTCGAAGAAAAAATCGGGCAGCTCAACCTACCCGGAGCAGGCGACATCACCACAGGTCAAGCCAAGAGCAGCGACATCGGCGGCGCAATCAAGCGCGGCGAGGTGGGTGGACTGTTCAACATCAAAGGGGTCGACAAAATCCGCGACGTGCAGCGCGTGGCGGTCAACGAGAGCCGCTTGGGCATTCCGCTGATCTTCGGCATGGATGTGATCCACGGCTACGAGACCACCTTCCCCATTCCGTTGGCGCTGACCGCCACATGGAACCCCACACTGGTCGAACGTGCAGCCCGCGTGGCAGCCATCGAGGCGAGTGCTTCGGGCATCTGCTGGACCTTCTCACCCATGGTCGATATTTCGCGCGATCCTCGCTGGGGACGTGTTGCCGAGGGGGTGGGCGAAGATCCATTCTTGGGCAGCGCCATGTCACGCGCCATGGTCTATGGCTATCAAGGTCACGACAATAGCACCTACGCCAAAGATCAGATCATGGCGTGCGTGAAACACTACGCACTCTACGGAGCTGCCGACGGAGGTCGCGACTACAACACGGTCGACATGAGCCGTCAGCGGATGTACAACGAGTATTTCGCCCCCTACCACGCTGCCGTAGAGGCAGGTGTGGGTAGCGTAATGGCTTCGTTCAACGAGGTGGAGGGGATTCCCGCCACCGCCAATCGCTGGTTGATGACCGACGTGCTGCGCGACCAATGGGGCTTCGACGGCTTCGTGGTGACCGACTACACGGGCATCTACGAGATGATCGCCCACGGCATTGGCGATTTGCAGACCGTCTCGGCGCGCGCACTCAAGGCGGGCGTGGACATGGATATGGTCAGCGAGGGTTTTCTGAAAACACTCAAGGCATCGCTCGATGCGGGCAAAATCTCGCAAGCAGAACTCGACCTTGCGTGCCGCCGCATCTTGGAGGCAAAGTACAAATTAGGCTTATTTGCCGATCCTTATAAATATTGCGATTCGAAACGTGCTGCCAAGGAGGTCTACACCACCGCCCACCGCGCCGAGGCACGCGCCACGGCTGCCGAAAGCTTTGTGCTGTTGAAAAATGACAATAGCCTGCTGCCGCTGAAGAAAAACACAAAGATCGCGATCGTTGGTCCACTTGCCAATTCACGCTCGAATATGCCCGGCACATGGAGCGTTGCAACCGATCTTTCGAAACCACTGACCCTCGTCGAAGGGATCACTGCCGCCGCAGGCAAACAGGCGCACGTGAGCTACGCCAAGGGCAGCAACCTGACCTTTGATCCCGTTTTGGAGAAGAACGCAGGCGCTTTTGGACGCGATTTGGCACGCGACGATCGCAGCGCCAGTGACTTGCTAAACGAAGCATTGAAAACGGTCGCCGATGCCGATGTGATCGTGGCAGCACTGGGCGAAACTTCCGAAATGAGCGGCGAGTGCAGCTCACGCTCCGATTTGAATATTCCCGATGCACAGCAGGAGCTGCTCAAAGCAATGGTTGCCACGGGCAAACCCGTCGTACTGGTACTCTTCGCAGGTCGCCCGATGACCATTTCGTGGGAGGCTGAAAATGTACCGTCGATCCTCAACGTCTGGTTTGCAGGTTCCGAGGCGGCAGAGGCAATCTCCGATGTCCTCTTTGGCGATGCAAATCCGGGCGGCAAATTGCCGTCGTCGTTTCCGCGCAATGTGGGTCAAATTCCCGTGCATTACAACTACAAAAACACAGGACGTCCATTGGAGGTCAACCACTTTGAGAAGTTCCGTTCGAACTACCTCGACGTGCCGAACACTCCGCTCTACCCGTTCGGTTACGGTCTGAGCTACACCACCTTCACCTATGGCGATCTGCGCCTTTCGTCGAACACGTTGGATGCCAAGGGCAGCCTGACCGCTACGGTCAAGGTGACCAACAGTGGCAAATGCGACGGCTCGGAGGTTGTGCAACTCTACATCCGCGACTGGGTGAGTGAGGTCACTCGTCCCGTGCAGGAGTTGAAGGGCTTCGAGAAGATCTGGCTGAAGGCAGGCGAGAGCCGCGAGGTGAGCTTCCGCATCGACGCCGAGCTGCTCAAATTCTACAACCACGCCTTGGAATATGTCTGTGAGCCGGGCGATTTCGACCTGATGATCGGCGGTAGCAGCGATCGAGTGCAGCACGCTTCATTCACACTAAAATAGACGCTCATGCGCTCTAAAAATCTGATTTTCGCAGCACTTCTCTGCGCATCCACCTTGGTGGGTGCGCCGTGGGGCTGTGCCGAAAAGCCCGTCGCCCCACTGAGCGACGAAGCACTGTTGGACAGCGTCGAGCGACGCACGTTCAACTACTTTTGGGAGGGTGCTGAGCCGACAAGTGGCTTGGCGCGCGAACGTTACAACATGGACGACGTCTATCCCAAAAACGATAAACACGTGGTCACCACGGGCGGTTCGGGCTTCGGCGTAATGGCTATTCTGGCAGGCATCGACCGCGGCTACATCACTCGCGAAGAGGGCTTTGCTCGCTTCGAGAAGATCGTCGGCTGGCTCGAAAAGGCAGATCGCTTCCACGGCGCATTTCCACATTGGTGGAATGGCGAGACGGGGCGTGTGCAGCCTTTCGGAAAGAAGGACAACGGCGGCGATTTGGTTGAGACCGCCTTCATGATGCAGGGCTTGCTATCGGTACATCAATATTATGTCGACGGTTCGGAGGCTGAGAAAGCACTCGCTGCCCGCATCGACACCCTGTGGCGCGAGGTCGAATGGTCGTGGTATTGCAACGGGCAGAACGTCCTCTACTGGCATTGGAGTCCCGAATACGGGTGGGAGATGAATTTTGCCGTGCGTGGCTACAACGAGTGTTTGGTGATGTATCTGCTCGCCGCCGCATCGCCCTCCTACCCCATTGCCCCAGAGGTTTACCACGAGGGTTGGGCTGAAAATGGCGCCATAAACGAACCCCACACCGTCGAGGGGCATCCCCTGCAACTGCGTTATCAGGGCATCGAGGCGGGGCCGCTTTTTTGGGCGCACTACTCGTTCCTCGGTTTGGATCCGCGCGGATTGACCGATCGCTATGCCGACTATTTCGACGAGATGTGCAACTACTCGCTCGCCAATCGCGACTACTGCGTTCGTAACCCCAAAGCTTACAAGGGCTACGGAGCAAATTGCTGGGGACTAACCGCCAGTTACTCCGTCGACGGCTATGCGGGTCACGCACCGCGTGAGGATCACGACAAGGGGGTCATCGCCCCCACGGCAGCCCTCTCGTCGATCGTCTACACCCCCAAAGAGTCGTTGGCGGTGATGCGTCATCTGTATGAGGATCTGGGCGACAAGGTGTGGGGTAAATATGGTTTCTACGACGCCTTCAGCCAAAGCGAAGCGTGGTATCCGCAACAATATCTGGCAATCGACCAAGGCCCCATTGCTGTGATGATCGAGAACCACCGTTCGGCACTGCTGTGGAGCTTATTCATGAGCCACCCCGATGTGCAACGCGGCTTGGAACGATTGGGCTTCGAGATTCCCATTCCTAAAAATTAAACCATTATGAAAATCGCAAGAATAGTCGTTACTACGCTTCTGCTGACAACCTTAGCGTTGTCGGCTGTGGCACAGCAACGCACCTACTGCAACCCTGTGAATCTGGATTACGGCTACTGCCCAATTCCGAACTTCACCACGTGGGGCAAGCATCGCGCCACCGCCGACCCCGTGATCGTCAACTACAAAGGCGATTTCTACCTCTTTTCGACCAACCAAACGGGCTACTGGTGGAGTCACGACCTCTCGGACTGGCACTTCGTGAAACGTTCGTTTCTGACA
Organism: Alistipes sp.; assembly: GCA_036658095.1. Lineage (GTDB taxonomy): Bacteria > Bacteroidota > Bacteroidia > Bacteroidales > Rikenellaceae > Alistipes. The sequence continues at coordinate 19,525 of JAVXFC010000007.1, forward strand.
CAAGAGGCGATCGACACCACCCCCAACAAATGGGACGACCTGTGCGCCCCCGCGGCGTGGGTGCAGGGCGATTCGCTCATGGTCTTCGGCTCGACCTACTCGCGGATCTTCCCGATATGGATGAGTACCGACCCCAAGGGCAACCACTGGGCAAAGGCGGTCGAACACTTCGATATCGGAGGCTGGGATCCCGCATTTTTTGTCGATGACGATCGAAAACTCTATATGTACAACGGCAGCAGCAACGTCTATCCGCTCTATGGTGTTGAGTTGAACTACAACACCTTCGCCCCCATTGGCACGCGCAAAGAGATGTTACTCGCCGACCCCACACACATCGGCTGGCACCGCTTTGGCGAGCAGATGGACAACACCTTCCTGCGCCCATTCATGGAGGGGGCATGGATGACCAAGCACAACGATAAATACTACCTCCAGTGGGGCGGTCCGGGAACCGAATTCAGCCACTATGCCGACGGTGTGGCGGTGGGCAACACCCCTTTGGGCCCCTTCACCCACGTGTCGTTACCGCTGAGCATGAAGGCGGGTGGATTCATCCGCGGCGCAGGTCACGGAGCCACCTTCCGCGACAATAGCGGCGAATATTGGCACGTATCGACCATGGTGGTCAACGTGCGCAACAACTTCGAACGCCGCCTTGGCATTTGGCGCGCAGGCTTCGACAAGGACGAGGTGATGTATTGCAACACCGCCTTTGGCGACTACCCACACTACCTGCCCGACACCACCGCCCACACCCCCGACAACGGATTCACGGGCTGGATGTTGCTCAACTACATGAAGCCCGTGCAGGTCAGCTCGACCTACGGTGCCAACAGCGCCAACCACCTCGTCAACGAGGATGTGAAGAGCTACTGGTCGGCAGCCACCGACGCGCAAGGCGAATGGCTCATCTCCGATTTGGGCGCCACCGCCACGGTGCGTGCCGTGCAGATCAACTACGCCGATGTCGATGCCGAATTGCTGGGCAAAGGCGAGGGTCGCAGCCACAAATATGTGGTCTACGCTTCGCTCGACGGCAAACATTGGCGGACACTGATCGACAAAAGCCGCAACGAGAAAGATGTTCCACACGACTACGTGGAGCTTGCCAACCCCGTCGAAGCGCGCTATCTGAAGATGGTCAACATCGCCATGCCCACTGGTAAATTTGCCCTCTCAGGATTCCGCGTTTTTGGGCTGGGTCACGGCACCAAGCCCGCCCCCGTCGCCCAATTCATGGCGCTGCGCGGCGATACCGAGCCGCACAATGTCTGGCTTAAATGGCAGAAGTCGGAGCAGGCATATGCCTACAATATCTACATCGGCACCGAACCCGACAAACTCTACAACTGCGTCATGGTCTACGATGCTAATGAGTACTACTACAACGGTATGGACGACCGCAAGACCTACTATTTTGCGATTGAAGCAATCAACGAAAACGGCTGTTCGACGCGCATAACCGCCTGTGCCGAATAACCTTTAATCGACCTTTTTCAACTCCGAACATCCCGTTCGGAGTTTTTTTTGCAAAAGAGGACTCATCTATGGAGAAAATTTATATCTTTGTGTATTGTACATAAAAAAATACGCCTGCAATGAATATCCTTGATATCAAGCCCGGCATCCACTACGTGGGTGTCAACGACCGCACCACCACCCGTTTCGAAGCCCTCTGGTCGCTCCCCAATGGCGTCTCTTACAACGCCTATTTAGTGGTCGGTGATCAGAAAACTGCCCTGATCGACACCGTCGAGCAGAGCTACGGCAGCCAACTCTTTCAACAGATCGAATGTACACTGCAAGGGCGAACACTCGACTACTTGGTGGTCAACCACATGGAACCCGACCACTCGTCGTCGATCATCGCCCTGCGCCACCTATATCCCAACATAAAGATCATTGGCAACGCCAAAACCCTCCAGATGCTCGCAGGATACTACGGCATTTGCGACGGCACGATCGAGGTCAGCGAGTGCGACACCCTCGCGCTGGGCGACCTGACGCTCTCGTTCGCCATGATCCCCATGGTGCATTGGCCCGAGACCATGGTCACCTACTGTCCTGAGCGGAAAACACTCTTCACGGGCGATGCCTTTGGCTGCTTCGGCGCTTTGGACGGAGGAATCACCGATCGACAACTCGACCCCGCACGTTACTGGGACGAAATGCGCCGCTACTACGCCTGCATCGTGGGCAAATATGGCGCCCCCGTGCAGAAAGCGCTGCACAAAGTGCGTTCACTCGACCTCGACACCCTCTGCCCCACGCACGGACCTGTATGGCAGCAGCAGATCGACACGGTCATCGACCTCTACGACCGCATGAGCCGCTACGAAGCCCAGCGCGGCGTGGTGATTGCCTACGGCTCGATGTACGGCAACACGGCACAAATGGCCGACGACATGGCACACGCTTTGGCTGCCGAAGGTGTCGCGCCGATCGTTGTCTACAACCTGTCTACTGCCGACAAATCAGTCGTTCTGCGCGACATCTTCCGATATGATACCCTTGTCGTGGGTTCACCCACCTACAACGGTGAACTCTTTCCAGAGGTGAGCGCGCTGCTGCAAATGGTCAGCGAGCGCAACATCCCCGCACGTAATTTTGCATTTTTCGGCTCATTCACGTGGGCAAGTGCCGCCTTGCGCCGCCTGCAAACCTTTGCCGAACAGATGAAGTGGCGCACTCCATGCACGCCTATCGAGATGAAACAAGGCTACAATCGCACCCTCTATGCTGAACGGTGCCACACCTTGGCTCGCGAAATTGCCGCCATGATGAAATCATAAAAATTAGACGAAAATGGATCAAATGAAAATTGCAATCGTCGGCACAGGCTATGTGGGGCTGGTTTCAGGCACCTGCTTTGCCGAAATGGGTATGGACATCACGTGTGTTGATATCGATCAGAAAAAAATTACAGCCCTGCAACAAGGCAAAATTCCTATTTTCGAACCCGGACTCGACGAGATCATCCGCCGCAACGTCGACGATGGTCGGCTGCACTTCGCCACCGAACTAACCAGCTGTTTGAATCTGGTGGATGTCGTCTTCATCGCCGTCGGCACTCCACCCGACGAAGACGGATCCGCCGACCTGCGCTACGTACTCGATGTGGCGCGCACGTTCGGACGCAACATTCAGAAATACACCGTACTGGTGACCAAAAGCACCGTTCCCGTTGGCACAGCACGCAAGGTCAAAGAGACCGTTCTCAACGAATTAGCCCTGCGAGGTGTCGATATTCCATTCGACGTAGCGTCGAATCCCGAATTTTTGAAAGAGGGGGCTGCAATTCGCGATTTCATGTCGCCCGATCGTGTGGTGGTGGGGGTCGATAGCGACCGCGCGCGCAGGCTCATGACACAGCTCTACCGCCCATTCTTGATCAATAAATTTCGCATATTATTCATGGACATCCCCTCCGCTGAGATGACCAAATATGCCGCTAACGCCATGCTGGCAACGCGCATTTCGTTCATGAACGAGATCGCCAACCTCTGCGACCACGTGGGTGCCGACGTCGAAATGGTACGCAAAGGCATCGGTTCCGACGTCCGCATCGGCAATAAATTCCTCTACCCCGGATGCGGCTACGGCGGCTCGTGTTTCCCCAAAGATGTGAAAGCATTGGCACATACGGCACGCGAATACGGCTACCAAATGGAGGTGATCGAGGCGGTGGAACGGGTTAATAACCTGCAAAAAAATGTCGTTTTCGACAAGTTACAACGTATTTTAACCACACTCGAAGGGCGAACAATCGCCGTATGGGGTCTGGCATTCAAGCCTGAAACCGACGATATGCGCGAATCTTCTGCGATCGTTGTGATTGAAAAACTACTCGCCGCAGGTGCCGTAGTACGCGCCTACGACCCCGCAGCCATGGAAGAGGCGCACCGCCACTTAGGTGACCGAATCACCTATTGCTCATCCATGTACGACGCCGCGAAGGGGGCTGATGCCATAGCACTCATGACCGAGTGGATGCAATTCCGTATGCCCGCATGGAATCGCCTCACGGCAACGATGACCAACAATTTAATAGTCGACGGGCGCAATATTTTGGACAAAGACGAAGCCATGGCGGCGGGATTCCGCTACGTCGGGATCGGAAAATAAACAGCAACATACAACAAAAGAGACCGCCCTTCATCAAGGCGGTCTCTTCGTATATAGCAATTGTTTCGAATTTATTTGCGCACCTTGACAATCAGCTTCTTAACACTTCCGTCACCCACCATAGGTGCGTGCGCATCGTCGGGCATGAGAATCGTGAATTGACCCGGTTTGAGGGTGTAATAGGTCTGCGGCACATCGTCGTAAAAGCAAATATCTTTCTCGACTTCGAATGCCGACTGCGGCTGCATCACATCGGCGCGCTCGCTCCAACCGAAACTCTCCTCACCACTCACAACAACCTGAATATCAATATATTTATTATGTACTTCCAGTTTCGCATCAGCGGGCTTCTTCAATTTACATTCGATGACGTTGACGAACAAATCGTCTCCGTCGATCACGTGTCTGCCAGCCTCCAGAGCCTCCAGATCTGTCGAAAGGATGTAGGCAAACGCCTGCTTCAAGCGCGGCGAGAGGGTCTCGTACAGGGCGTGGTTTTTTAGAGAATCTACAATCATATCAATCAAATTTTAATTAAAAACTACTCCGTTAATGGCGGTGTGTATATTTCAGCCGCACCACAACAGGGTGGTGATCCGAATAATTAACGTCGGGCGCCTCGTAGGAGAGCGGCTCAAAATCTTCAGTCGGCAGCACATAATCAATGCGCAAGGTATTAAAAAAGCCACGAAACGTGTGCGAATAACCAGCACCGCACTCGCGAAAAGCATCCAGCTGCCCCACGGCCATCGTGCGATAGACGTAGGACATCGGAGTATCATTAAAATCGCCACAAACAATTCGCGCATAGGGTGTTGCGCTTATCGTTTGAGCAATCGAATCAACCTGTTCCGCCCGCAGGATACTGTTGTCACGAAACCGTTTGACGATGCTGCGGATCTTCACCTGACGCGCCGTGTCGGAGATGTATTGATGTTTGGTGATAAATTCGTCATCCGAGGTGGTGATCGCCGTCGAGTGGAGGTGGTTGTTGAAGACCCGCACGGTGTCGTCGGCAACTTGCAGATCCGCCCAGATTGACTCCCGAAAACCGTCCAAAGGCATCCCTTCACGCGAAGGTCCCCAGCGCAGAATCGGATATTTGCTATAAATGGCCAGCACGGCAGTCGGCAGGTCGGTTTTCAGCCCACCCGCCAGATTGGGATAGCGTTGCATGAAGGCAGGATAGCTCGTCGAACTCTCAAATAATTCGGGGTTATACTCTTGAAAACAAAGAATATCGGGATCATTATCGGCGACCAAGCGCAGCACATCCTCCACACTACTTTGCGAGTCCTCACCATAGAAATTCCGCACGTTATAGGTCATGAATTTCATCATTCCCCGCTCGTTATAGGCAGGTTCAACGTAGACCCGTTTGAATTCAGGCTTATAAAAAAGCGTCACGTTGAACATTCCAATCACAACCAGCAACAGCATCACCGATGCGATGATCCAATGCCAACGAATCACCCAATAAAGGGTGAGCAGCAGCAAGAGAGCATAAATGCCGGGTGCTACGAGACCGAAGATCGAGAAGATCCACACCGAGGCGGGATTGATATAAGGAGCTAAGTAGGTGAGGACGACGGCAATCATCGTGCATACCGACAAGACGAACATCACACCGTCGAAAAGTCGTCCGAAGAGACCACGTCGCGATTTATCGCCCGCATTGCGGACATATCCACCGTAATATTCTGCCATGATTTAATACCAAATTGTCCCGCGCTTCTTCCACCAATAGAGCAGCAGAAAACCCCACAACATACCGCCCACATGGGCAAAATGCGCTACATTGCCACCATATCCTGTCCAGCCCATGAACAGCTCAACGACCGCATAGATCGCCACGAACCACTTGGCTTTGATAGGAATAGGGAGGAAAATGAAGATGATCGGAACATTGGGGTGCATGACGCCGAACGCCAACAGCAAGCCCATTACAGCGCCCGAAGCGCCCAGCAATTGGACGTAGTATTCACCTGACACCCAGACGGCAAGCATCTGTAACAGCGCAGCACCCACACCACAGACCATGTAGTAGGTCAAGAAGCGTTGCGAGCCTAACTCCTGCTCCAACGTGCGTCCAAACATCCACAGCGCGAACATATTAAAGAACAAATGTTCGAAATTGGCGTGCAGGAACATATAGCTGATGAACTGATACGAATGATAGAGCGGATTGGAAAACCAAAAGAGCGAACCATAAGCTGTCAAAAGATTCCCGACAGGCAGCAGAGCGGTCGCCATGAAGACCAACACGTTGATTATTATCAAATTAAGCACCACAGGAGGTGTCTGGAAATAACGATTCATAACATTAAATAGGTAAAGGTAAAGGTCACATTTGGCTTTTTTAACCCTTGTAACGTGTGGACAAAGGTATATATTTTCGACGGTTTATCCCAATTTTGCGCGAATATCTTCAGGCGTAATTTCGATCATTATGGCTTTTCCCGAGGGCGAAAAACTGAAATTGGCACTCTCGACAAGTTGCGCCAACAACGCCGCCGCCTCGAGGTTTGTCCTACGCGGCGCGGTGCGCGAACCGCCACGCGCCATGACCAATGCGATCTTATCGCGACGCACTTCGACCAGCGTTTGCGGGGTATCGAATGCCTGCAAAAGTTCATAAATAAGCTCGTCAATGGTATCGGCAGGCATATCCGCCGGGGTACCTTTCACCTCGATAGCCCCCTCGCCACAGTAATCGACGTCGAAACCCAACTCGGCAAATTCGACGGCATTCTCCTCCATCAGCGCGTATTCGTCGCTTGAAAGAACCAACCGCTCAGGGAAAAGCAGTTGCTGGCTCACCGAGGAGCCATTTCCCAACATCACCCTGTAATTCTCATACAGCACGCGCTCGCAGGCACGTCGCAGATCGACCACCACGAAGCGTCCCCCAAAAAGTGCCGAAGCATATCCACCTCCGAGAGAGACAACGTCCGAAAAAGCCGCCGCAGGTTGCTCGTGCAACTGCTGCTGCACAGCCTCCTCCGAGGTCGAAGGAATAAATTCCAACTCGCTGTCATTGAGGGTCGAGGGCGTCGTAGATTGCAGGGTATCACCGTTGTATGGAACGTCGAAACCCGCAAAATCCACATCGGGCATCGGCGCCGAATGGTCGATATAGGTCTCATTGAAAGGATTGTAATCACGGTCGGACATCGCACGAGGCTCGCTGTAAACCGCACCCCGACGAAGCACGGGAATATCCACCCCACCCTGCTCGTCAAAATCCATCATCGGCACCGCGCCCGTCTTGCCAAGAGTCTCACGCACAGCGGCATTCACAATCTGCCACACCGCCTCTTCGTCGGCAAATTTGACCTGTGTTTTTTGTGGATGCACGTTCACGTCGATGCGCGCAGGGTCGATTTTAAGATAGAGAAAATAGGAGGGGGCGCAACTCTCAGGGATCAACTTTTCGTAGCCCTTCAAGATCGCTTTATAGAGGTAGCCGCTATTGAAATAGCGCCCATTAATAAACAAAAATTGTTCTGAATTGCGTTTTTTTGCCGCCACAGGACGACCAATGAAACCCTCGATCGAAGCGATCGATGTCGATGCCGAAACCTCCAGCAAATTTTGCTTGATATGACGTCCTACCACATCCACGATGCGCCCCGCAAGCGAGGTGGCAATGAGGTTGTAGATTGGAGCATCGTTGCAGTAAAGCTCGAAACTCACCTGCGGGTAGCAGAGTGCAACACGCTGAAATTCAGTCTTTATATGGGTTGCCGAAGTGGTTGTCTTGTCGAGAAAACGACGACGTGCTGGAACATTATAAAACAGATTGCGCACGAAAAATTGCGATCCCACGGCACACATCACGGGCTTCTGCGCCACGAACGTTCCACCATGGATTGTTGTCTCCGTCCCCAGTTCGTCACCCTGCTGACGGGTACGCAATTCGACCTGCGCCACCGCGCCAATGGACGCCAGTGCCTCCCCACGAAAACCAAACGTATGAAGTGAATAAATATCATCCAACGACGAAATTTTGCTGGTCGCGTGACGATCAAACGCCATGCGAGCATCAATGGGCGACATTCCACAACCGTCATCAATGATCTGAATCAAATCACGCCCTCCATCGCGGAAGTTGACTTTCACCGCGTGCGCACCTGCGTCGATCGCGTTCTCCATCATCTCCTTGACCACCGAGGCAGGTCGATCGACGACCTCACCAGCCGCAATTTGGTTGGCAACAACTTCCGAAAGTAACTGGATTTTGTCGGACATCTTACTCCTCGTAATCGTTTGGTACTATGACAAATGGCGCATACGGATCGAACGCATCCGTCGCTTGTTCCGTTGCGGCAGGCGTGGTACGCGCCCGCAAAAAAACATCTGCCAAACGCGGATAAAGCAGGTAGATGAAGAGCAGTATCAACACCGCAGCCCCCATCATCGTCCAAATGCGTTTCTGTCCTGAAGCCGCCTTGTCGTTGCGACGCATAGCGCGCGCATCGTGCTGAGTGCGAATATATTGACCGGGGCGATAAGGACCTCCAGATTCATCCGACCGTTCGCCGTGCAACTCGGCACGACGCTGCTCACGAGCCTCTTTTTCGGGGTCGTAATAGCGCGGAATGTAATTAAACTGATTCGCGTGTCGTTTGAAAGGTGAAAAACCCAGCATTTTCTTATTTTTTGTAAAGATACAGATTTTTCTCGAAATTAGCGGAAAAAGCCCTTCATGCGTTCAAAAATATTCTGGTTCCGCACCGACTCCGCCTTCTGGAAATTGGGCTGCGTGGCGAGCTGTTCCACCAAATGATGCTCCTCGGGAGTGAGTTTCGCGGGAATGGTAATATCGACCACAACCAACTCATCTCCACGACCATAGCCATTCACATCGGGTAGACCCTTGCCACCCAAACGCAACACCTTACCCGCGTGTGTACCCGGTGCAATTTTGATCTTCGCGCGTCCGTCAACCGTCGGCACCTCGACCGCTGCACCTAACAGCGCCGTGACCACCGTAATATTCAGATTGTGAATCAAATCGTTGCCATCACGCACCAATTCTGGATTGTGTTCCTCCTCAATCAGCACCTGCAAATCGCCACTCGTACCGCCTTGACGCGCCGCATTTCCCTTGCCCGAAACGGTAAGAACCATGCCCTCGCCAACACCCGCAGGAATCTGAATTTCAACCACTTCAGCACCGTTCACAGCACCCTCACCGTGGCATTTATCGCACGGAGCTGTGATGATGCGTCCCTTGCCGCCACACGTGGGGCAGGCGCGCTGAGTGCGGGCTGGGCCAAAGAAGGTATTTTCTACGCGTGACACATAGCCTGCACCGTTGCAAGTCGAGCAAGAAGCATAGGAATTGGAGTCCTTAGCACCCGATCCGCCGCACTTATCGCACGCCACGTTCTTGTTGATTTTCAGCTTCTTAGTGACACCATTCGAGATTTCGGCAAGCGTCATTTTCACCTTGACACGGATGTCGCTTCCGCGGTTTACCTGTCTGCCGCCACCGCCCGAAGAGCTGTAACTGCCGCCAAAATGACCTCCGAAGATGTCGCCAAATTGCGAAAAAATATCATCCATCGAGAAACCGCCGCCGCCAAAGCCGCCGTACTGACCGCCACCGCCGCCAGCCGCGCCGCTCATGCCTGCGTGACCAAATCGGTCGTAACGCGCACGTTTATCGGGGTTTGAGAGGACATCATACGCCTCCGCAGCCTCTTTGAAATTGTCCTCAGCTTGCTTGTCTCCGGGGTTTTTATCGGGGTGAAACTTGATCGCCGCTTGGCGATAAGCTTTCTTTATCTCGTCGGCATTGGCGTTTTTCGCAACGCCCAACACTTCGTAGTAGTCTCTTTTTTCTGCCATATTTCCTTCGCAAGTCCTTTGTTGACTTGCCGTTATCTGTTTAGTTTCTGTTATCGCTCGGTCGTGGGGCAGAAAAAG
>JAVXFC010000008.1:0-28951 GCA_036658095.1 Alistipes sp.
CTATTGCTACTCGGAGGATGAACGTCAAAAGGCCATTGCGCGTTGCGGTGTGAATGCCGAGATCACCCGATTTAAGGGCTTGGGCGAGATTTCGCCAGACGAATTTGGCGCCTTCATCGGCGAACATATACGTCTGGACAAGGTGCGGATCACCAAGGACGACCCGATTCACGACCTGTTGGAATTTTATATGGGCAAAAATAGCTACGAACGTCAGGGATTCATCATCGACAACCTCCGCATCGAGGAGGATATCGTAGAAGCGGATTTTAATTAGTTATGGCAGAAGAGAAAGATAAAATAGAAGAGCAGGACGACCAACCCGTAGAGGTTCCTGTCAACGCCGTGGTGCAGAGCAAGTTCGAACGCTTGACCACCGACGAAGGCAGCGTGCGCAAACTCACGGGCATGTATCGTAATTGGTTTTTGGATTATGCCTCGTATGTGATCCTCGAACGGGCTGTGCCGCACGTCGAGGACGGTTTGAAACCCGTGCAACGACGTATTTTGCACGCGATGCGCAACGTGGACGACGGACGCTACAACAAGGTGGCGAACATCGTGGGGCAGACCATGCAGTACCACCCCCACGGTGACGCCTCGATCAAGGACGCACTGGTGCAGTTGGGACAGAAAGACCTGCTGATTGATTGTCAGGGTAACTGGGGTAACATCCTCACGGGTGACGATGCTGCTGCGGGTCGATATATCGAGGCGCGGCTGTCGAAATTTGCCCTCGATGTGGTCTTCAACAAGAAGACCACCGAGTGGATGCGCTCCTATGACGGACGCAACGAAGAGCCTGTGACACTGCCTATTAAGTTTCCATTGCTGTTGGCGCAAGGCTCCGACGGTATTGCCGTGGGCTTGGCGTCGAAGATCCTGCCGCACAACTTCATCGAGCTGATCAACGCTTCGATTGCCCACCTGCGTGGCGAGGCATTCCAGCTCTATCCCGACTTCCCGACGGGTGGTCTGGCAGATGTGGGGCGCTACAACGACGGTCTGCGCGGCGGCGCGGTGAAGGTGCGTGCGCGTATCTCGAAGATAGACAAACGTACCCTCGCCATTACCGAAATACCCTACACGACCACCACCGAGTCGATCAAGGAGTCGATCATCAAGGCGAACGACCGCGGTAAAATAAAGATCAAAAAGGTGGATGATAACACGGCGGAGAAGGTCGAGATCATCGTTCAAGTCGCCAATGACGAGTCGAGCGATAAGACCATTGATGCCCTCTATGCCTTCACCGATTGCGAGGTGTCGATTGCCCCCAATGCGTGCGTCATCGACCAAGAGAAGCCCCAATTTTTGGGGGTGTCGGAGATGCTGCGACGCACCGCCGAGCGGACGAAATATCTGTTGGGACGTGAACTTGAGATTCGTCTCGACGAGCTGAATGCAGCATGGCACGCCGCTTCACTCGAGCGCATCTTCATCGACAACAAACTCTACCAACTGATCGAGAAGGGTAAAACGCTCGAAGAGGTTTATGCGGCAGTAGATAACGGTCTGGAACCCTTCAAGAAACAGCTGCGAGCTAAAGTGACGCTGGAGGATGTAAAACGACTTACAGAGTTGAAATTTATCCGCATTTCGCGCCACGATGCCGAGAAGGCAGACAACGAAATCAAGCAGATTGAAGCCGATATCGAGCAGACCCAATACGACCTTGACCACCTGACCGATTACGCGGTTGCCTACTACGAGCGCATCCGCACAAAATATGGCAAAGGACATGAGCGTCGTACCGAACTGCGTGAGTTTGACTCGATTGAAGCGTCGAAAGTGGCGGTCACTAATGCCAAATTATACGTCGACCGCGAGGAGGGTTTCTTCGGCATCGGCAAGTCGATGAAGGAGGCTGAGTTGGTCTGCGACTGCTCGGATATTGACGATGTGATTGTCTTCACGCGCGACGGGCGTTACATAATCACCAAGGTGAGCGACAAAGCCTTTTTCGACAAGGGCATCTACTACATCGGGGTCTTCAAACGCAACGACGAACGCACCATTTACAACATCCTCTACCGCGACGGAAAGAGTGGCGGCATCCTGATGAAGCGGTGTGCGATCAAGGGCGTTACGCGCGACAAAGAGTACGATATTACGAAGGGAACTCCCAAGAGTGAGATCATCTATATGACTGTTAATCCGAATGGTGAGGCTGAGGTGTTGAAGGTTTACTTTAAGCCACGTCCCCGTTTGAAAAAGGTCATCGTCGACCTCGATTTCTCGACCTTGGCAATCAAAGGACGTCAAAGTCAAGGCAACCTATTTTCGCGTTATGGCATCCACAAAATCGTCATGAAGGAGCGTGGAACTTCGACGCTCGGCGTGCAGAATGTCTGGTACGACGAGGATGTGCGCCGTCTGAACGACGACGGGCGTGGGGTGTTGCTGGGTAAATTTATCGGCGACGATAAGTTGATCGTGTGGACCTCTAAAAACCAGTATTACATTACAAACTACGACCTTACGCAGCACTTCCCCGACGACACGATTCGCGTGGAGAAGTATGCCGCAGATCGGATCTACTCGCTGTGCTACTTCGATCGCGAGCAGGGGTACTATTATATGAAGCGTTTTGCGGTCGAGATGGGCGATCGGATGCAGTTTTTCCTCGATGAGGAGGGGCAATCCGACTTTGTCTGCATGACGCGCGTGGCGGGAGCGAAGCTGCACATTTCCTATAAGGGTGCCTATGCCACGCGTCCCGATGACGAGATGGATGTGGATGAATTTATTGGCGTTAAGAGTCATCGAGCAAAGGGTAAACGATTGACTACATACGATATAAATAAGGTTGTATTCATTGAACCTGAAGTTGAAGAGGAGGAAGAACCTGAAACAGAGGTTGATATAGATCTTGAAGAGCCTGCTTTGGATGTTTCGCAGTCTGATTCGGCAACTCATGTTGGGTCGGCGCATACAGAGGTTGAATTTGAGATCGAACGCCCTCGAGGTGATGCCGACCAAATGATTGATCCTGAACAGCTTAATCTTTTTTAACGATGAAATCAATCTTTCTGGTGGGTTATATGGGCTGCGGCAAGAGTACACTGGGTCGCAAGTTGGCACGCCGCTTGAACATTCCGTTTTTCGATACGGACAGCTTGATCGAAGAGCGCGAAGGGGCGTCGGTGAACGATATTTTTCACTACGAAGGAGAGGCGTATTTCCGTGAATTGGAGCGTGAAACGATTGTGCAGATCCTTGCCGAAGAGCAGGCGCACGTGGTCTCTACGGGGGGTGGGCTGCCTGTTTGGCAGAACAATATGGAGCTGATGAACGGTGTGGGGCGGACGATTTACCTCCAGCGTTCGGTAGCGCAAATCATCCGCCGACTGAGTCCTTATGGGCGGCAAAAACGCCCCAATTTGCGCGGTTTGAGCGACGAAGAGCTGGTGGAACATATGACTCGCAATCTGGCGGAGCGCGAGCCGTTTTATGCCAAAGCACAGACCGTAGTGGCGTGCGAGGCGTTGTCAGACGACGAATTAATAACTATATTATTACAAGAGGTAACGAGTGAAAAATAATTGTCCCATAGGTGTTTATGATTCAGGCATGGGGGGACTGACGGTGTGGCGAGAGCTGCGTCGCGTCCTGCCAAATGAGTCGTTGATTTATCTTGGTGACGGGAAAAATTGTCCTTATGGATCGCGTCCGCGCGAGGAGATTTGCCGCTTGGCCGATGAGGCGGTGGCATCGCTGGTCGCTGAGGGGTGCAAAATGGTGGTGGTGGCGTGCAATACAGCAACTGCGGCGGCGATCGACTTTTTGCGTACGAAATATGCCCCCATGCCGATCGTGGGCATGGAACCCGCGGTGAAGCCCGCTTGTCTGAATACGCGGAGTGGCGTGGTGGGGGTGCTGGCGACCGAACGTAGCTTGGATGGCGATCTGTTTCGCCGCACGGCGATGCGATATGCCGCAGATGTAGAGGTGGTTACGGCTGCTGGCGTGGGTTTTGTTGAGTTGGTCGAAAGTGACATGGAGCAGACGCCCGAAGCGGAGGCGTGTGTGCGCCGTGTGGTGGAGCCGATGCTGCGTCGCGGAGTGGATCAGGTGGTGTTGGGCTGTACGCATTACCCCTTCTTATTGCCTGTTATCGAGCGGGTTGTAGCGGGTCATGACGTGACGATTATCGACCCTTCACCTGCCGTAGCTCGGCATACGGCGCAGTTGTTGGACGAACACGATTTGCGCGCCGAGACGACGCACGAACCGCGCTATGAATTTTGCACTTTTGCCGATGAAGCCTATCGGTTGCGGCTTGAAAAAAAGGCTTTAGCCGAATAATTTTAGATTCTCAAAAAAAAATCATACCTTCGCTTGATCTTATCAAGCGTTTCTCCGAAAATAATGGCATCAAAAAATACAATATCAACTCCCGAAAAACAGAGCGTCGAGCGCTCCAATGGCGATAGCGTCCGTTGGATCAGCGGGTTGCTGCTTTTCTTTGCGGGACTCTATATCACAGCTTCCGTCCTCTTTTACTTCATTAGTTGGAGTAGCGATCTGAGCATTTTGCAAGGCGTGGGGTTGGAAAATCCGCGTTTGGACAACTCGGTTGAAAATTTATGTGGCTATTCGGGCGCATGGCTCGGCGAGTGGATTGCGGGACGAGGCTTCGGGGTCTTCGGAATCCTGCTACCTATCATGCTGATGCTCATTGGTGTACGCATCATTCGTCAGAAGCCCTTGCTCTTTAACCACTCGATACTTAGTTTATTTATTATCTTGATACTCGGCTCGCTGACGCTGGGATTTGCGTTGGGCGATAATTGGAGTTTGTGTACCAGTTCGGGCTGGGGTGGTGCGCTGGGCGTGGAGGTTGCACAGCTGCTCAATAGTAATATTGGAGCGGTGGGCGTGATCATCTTACTGCTTGGTGGTTGGATACTTACGGGCGTCTTCATCAACCGAAACTTCATCAATGCGGTCAACACCGCAGGCAACGCCATGGTCGATCAGGGTGGGCGAATTGTTGATATGATGAAACAGACGGTCGTCTCGCATTCAACTCCCGAAGAGGAGGACGAGGAGATGCCGCAAGTTGCAAAGAGGGCAATGACGCCCCCTGTTGAAGAGGAGGAGGAAGAGGAGGAGCCACAAGTTCCTGCCGAGGAGAGTCCTTTCCTCGAAATGACGACCAATGGAGAGACACCTATTGAGATTGCGCGCGCGACTGCAACCGCGATCGCGCCTGCGGTGACGCGCCCTGCACCCGGACGTGTGGTGATCGGTGAGGACGGTATGGTCGAACTCGATCTTACGGAGACGGGCGAGGTGCAAATGGCTGTTGCTGAGGAGGAAATGCCTGTTGAGCCGCAGCCTGTGGCGATGCCCGTTGACGGTTTGCTGGAGATGACCCTCGATGCTTCTGCCCCAGTGTCCGCACCGCGTGGCGCTCAATCGCCGACGGTAGATCAGTCGGGTGTGGTGGTGACGGTGGAGACACACAAAGCACGCTTAGTGGATGAGGATCAGATCAATAGTGAGGTTTATGATCCGATGAAGGATCTGGTGAATTACCGTAAACCACCCGTGTCGTTGCTCGAAAATTACATCTCCGATACGGAGGTTACTGACGAGGAGATCTACGAAAACAAGTCGAAAATTGAGGAGACACTCAAGGATTTCGGAATCGCCATTCAGCGCATCAAAGCCACCGTTGGACCGACGGTCACCCTCTACGAAATTGTGCAAGCACAAGGGGTGAAGATCTCGAAGATTCAAGGACTTGAAAATGATATTGCACAGAGCCTCAAGGCATTGGGCATTCGTATTATCGCCCCCATACCGGGGCGTGGAACCATTGGTATCGAGGTTCCAAACCGCAATAAACAGGTTGTTTCGATGAATTCGGCGATTCGCTCGATGAAATTCCAAGAGTCGAAAGCTGAGCTTCCAGTGGTGATTGGACGTACGATTCAGGACGAAAATTATGTCTTTGACCTGACCAAGATGCCCCACTTGTTGGTGGCGGGTGCTACGGGACAAGGTAAGTCGGTGGGACTGAACGCGATTATCACCTCGCTGCTCTACACCAAGCATCCCTCGCAGCTCAAATTTGTGATGATCGACCCCAAAATGGTCGAATTCTCGCTCTATGCCAAGATCGAAAAGCACTTTTTGGCAAAAATGGAGTCCGAGGATGAGGCAATTATCACCGACCCTAAAAAGGCGGTTTATGCGCTGCACTCGCTTTGCATCGAGATGGATAATCGTCTCGAACTGTGTAAGAAAGCGGGTGTGCGTAACATTGCCGAGTACAATGAAAAATTCATTTCGCGACGTCTGAATCCGCAACATGGACACCGCTTTTTGCCCTATATTGTGGTGGTGGTCGATGAGTTTTCCGACTTGATTATGACGGCGCGCGAGGTCGAAAGTCCCGTGATGCGTTTGGCGCAAAAGGCGCGTGCAATTGGAATCCACTTGATCATTGCTACGCAACGTCCTGATGTGAAGGTTATTACGGGTGGCATCAAAGCCAATTTCCCCGCACGTGTGGCATTCCGCGTGATGCAGATGATCGACTCGCGTACGATTATCGACCAACCCGGTGCTAATCAGCTTATTGGACGAGGTGATATGCTCTTTTCGAAGGACGGCGAGCTGACGCGTATTCAGTGTGCGCTGGTCGAGACCAAGGAGGTCGAGCGCGTGGTGGATTACATCTCGAAGCAGCAGGGTTACACCGAGGCATATCTGCTGCCCGACTACACCCCCGAATCGAGCAATGACCAGTCGTTGGGTAGCGAAAGTGGCGCTCCAGTGAAGTATGACGCCCTTTTTGCGGAGATTGCTCGCACGGCAGTAGCGGGTGGCAACCTCTCGACTTCGATGATCCAACGCAACTACGAGGTGGGCTTCAATCGCGCGGGACGTATCATGATGCAGCTCGAACGGGCGGGCATTGTCGGACGGCAGGAGGGGGCTAAACCACGCGATATACTCTACCACGACTCGCTGTCGTTGGAGGCGAAATTGCAGGATTTGGGCGTTTTTTAATCGAATGACAATGAAAAAAAGTCTTTTTTTAATGGTCGTGTTGCTGGCGTGCAGCGTGCCGTGTTCGTGGGCTGCGGGCGGGCGGGCTGCCGAAATTCTCAATGGGCTGGCATCGCACGTACGTGCGCTGGGTAGCTACGAGGTGGCGTTCTCGGTCGCGGCGGCAGATCATGTCGCGGCGGGCATTTATGCTGTGCAGGGTGACCGATACTATATACATATGGGCGACGCGGAGGTCTACGGCGACGCCACGACCCGTTACGAGGTCAACAACCAAACCAAGGAGATCACGGTCGATCGGGTCGACACCTCAAGTCGCAATATGCTGAACAACCCTACGCGCGCTTTCGATCTGGTGGGCGACGAATTCACGGTCGAATTGCTCTGGGAGCGTGGTGCGACGGCTGCCGTGCGGCTCACCCCCAAGGCGGCACGTTCGAGCCTTAGCACGATGACCGTCACGGTTGACACGCAGCAGATGCGCCCCAAGTCGGTGTCGTATGACTTCGACGGCGACGGAGTGGTGATCACGGTGCAGCGCATGGCTACGGCGAACTCTGCGCCGCGCACTTTCAATCGTGCGGAGTATAAAACCTACGAGCTGATCGATTTTCGCTAAAAAACGCGATCTTTTCAAAATCCAAAATTGCAGCACAAAATAACTCCTTTCGGCGATCGTCGAGGGCTGGGGCAGTGCGTTCAGTGAGGAGTCGTCAAGAAAAATTTATTGCGTCCTGTTTTGCAGACTCCGAACGACTTTTTCGCCCTTCGGTCGGTTTTTGGGTACCTTTTGCCGATACAAAAGGTACAAAAGAAAAAATCTCTCTTTGTTTTCTTTCGAGAAAGCAAAGCAGAATAATTCAAAATTCGAAATAAAGCAGCAATGCCTCTTCGGAGAATGTGGGGGAGGACAACCTCAGAACTTCAATTCCTGATTTTTATTTTTTATTTTCACCTGATTTTCTCGTCAGTCTGTCGAGAAAATCTTTTTATGCCGTCAAATCGGCTAAAAACAGCCAAAAACGGGGCGTTCGCGAAAAAAAATCCCTCAAAACGAAAAATTTAACCTTGCAAAGTTGCTCAGATCGCAAGAAATTAGTAATTTTGCTCAGTAAGAGCAGACTGAGAAGCTGTTCCAAATTCAAACAGCTTCTGAATTTGGTGACGAAGGAGGTGCGCTCGAAAAAAATTGTAATTGTCTTAGAAAATATAGAATGTTAACGGAAGAAGAAAAAAATGTCGGTTTGGTAGGGCGGATTATCCCTGTCAACATCGAAGAACAAATGAAGTCGGCGTATATCGACTATTCGATGTCAGTCATCGTGTCGCGTGCGCTGCCCGATGTGCGTGACGGTATGAAACCCGTTCACCGTCGTATTCTCTACGATATGAGCGCCGAGCTGAACCTCTACTCGGACAAGCCCACGCGTAAATCGGCGCGTATTGTGGGTGACGTGTTAGGTAAATTCCACCCCCACGGTGACACCTCGGTCTACGATGCCATGGTGCGTCTGGCGCAGGTGTGGTCGATGCGATATCCGCTTGTCGACGGTCAGGGTAACTTCGGTTCGATGGACGGTGACTCGCCAGCTGCGATGCGTTATACCGAGGCGCGCATGAAGAAGATCACGGACGAGGTGATGGCCGACATCGACAAGGAGACGGTGGATTGGATGCTCAACTTCGACGATACGATGCAGGAGCCTACGGTGCTGCCGACCAAGATTCCGCTGTTGCTGGTCAACGGCGCGAGCGGTATTGCTGTCGGCATGGCGACCAACATGGCGCCTCACAACCTCAGCGAGGTGGTGGACGGATGTTGTGCTTATGTGGACAATCCGGATATTGAGTGCGAGGAGCTGCTGAAATATGTCAAAGGTCCCGACTTCCCGACGGGTGGTATCATCTACGGCTACGAGGGGGTGAAGGAGGCGTTGCTCACGGGACGTGGTCGCGTGATGATGCGTGCCAAAACCGAGATCGAGATCACACCCACGGGGCGTGAATGTATCGTGATCACCGAGATCCCTTACATGATCAACAAGGCGGAGATGATCAAGAAGATCGCCGACATGATCAACGACAAGAAGATCGAAGGCATCTCTTACATCAACGATGAGTCGGATCGTAACGGTCTGCGTATCATCATCATCCTCAAGCAGGATGCCATGGCGAGCGTGGTGCTGAACACCTTATTTAAGAATACGCCGCTGCAAACTTCGTTTGCGGTGAACAATATTGCGCTGGTCAACGGACGTCCGATGATGCTCAACTTGCGCGACCTGATTCATCACTTTGTCGACCATCGCCACGACGTGGTGGTGCGCCGTACCCGTTTCGATCTGCGCAAAGCCGAGGAGCGGATGCACATCGTGCTGGGTCTGTTGATTGCGCAGGACAATATCGACGAGATCATCCACATCATTCGTGGTTCGCAAACGCCCGATGTGGCGAAGCAAGCCATGATGGATCGCTTCTCGCTGAGCGACTTGCAGTCCACGGCGATCATCGAGATGCGTCTGCGCGCCCTGACGGGTCTGGAGCATGGCAAGCTGACCGCTGAGCGCGATGAGCTGGCAAAGCAGATCGAATATTTCACCCGTGTGCTGGCAGATCGTGCGTTGCAGATGCAGATCATCAAGGATGAATTGCTGGATATGAAGGCGAAATATGGCGATGCACGTCGTTCGGAGATTGTCTATGCTTCGGAGGAGTTTAATCCCGAAGATTTCTATGTCGACGAAGATATGGTGATCACTATTTCGCACATGGGATACATCAAGCGCACGCCGCTGAATGAATACCGCACGCAGAATCGTGGTGGTGTGGGTGCGAAGGGCAGTGCGACGCGCGATGAGGACTTCATCGAGCATATCTATGTTGCCACGATGCACAATACCATGTTATTTTTCACCGAGAAAGGGCGCTGTTTCTGGCTCAAGGTGTACGAAATACCAGAGGGAACACGTTCTTCGAAGGGACGTGCGATCCAAAATGTCATCCAGATTGAACCCGATGACAAGGTGCGCGCCTATATTAATGTGAAGAGCTTGGCCGATGAGGAGTATGTGAACAACAACTACATCATCATGTGTACGAAGGACGGCACGATCAAGAAGACGAAGCTGGAGGCGTATTCGCGTCCGCGTCTGAATGGCGTGAATGCGATTGTCATCCGCGAGGGCGATGAACTGATCGAGGCGAGCTTGACAAGTGGTGATGCTGAGGTGATGATCGCAGCGCGCCAAGGCAAGGCGATCCGCTTCAACGAGAGTACCGTGCGGTCGATTGGTCGTGTGGGAGCTGGTGTGCGCGGCATCTCGATTGACGAGGATGATGAGGTGATCGGCATGATCTGCCTTGAGCCTGATAGTAAGCAGGATGTGCTGGTGCTGAGCGAGAACGGCTACGGTAAGCGTACGGATATTGGCGAATACCGTGTCACCAATCGTGGTGGCAAGGGCGTCAAGACGATCAACGTGACCGAGAAGACGGGCAAGCTGATCTCGATGCAGGCGGTCACGGACGACAACGATTTGATGATCATCAACCGTTCGGGTCTGACGATCCGCACAGCGGTGGCGCAGATTCGCGTGGCGGGTCGAGCAACGCAGGGTGTGCGCATCATCAACTTACGCGAAGGCGATGCTATCGCTTCGGTCATGGCAGTTCCAGCGTCGGAAGACGAGGTGATTGTGCCTATTGCCGAGGGCGTGGAGGTGGTCGAACCGATCGACATGGAGGATGTGGAACAGGATGCAACGGAGTCGACACAACCCACAGAAGAATAGAAAATTAAATATATAAAACATTAAAATTAAACTATTTATGAAGAAATTGATTTTGATGGCAGCAGCGTTTTTGCTGCTTGCAGCACCCGCAGTGCAGGCGCAGAAAGTCAATAAAGAGGCATTGTTGTCGAAGCTCGCCAAGAGCGATGCAGACATTGCGGATGCCAAGAAAAATGCAAAAGCGTCCACGTGGATCAACCGTGGTAAAACCTACTTTGAGGCAGCTGCCGAACCGACGAAAAACGTCTTCAGCGGCATGGATCTCTCGGTGCTGAAGCTCGCCATTGGCGAGGGTGGCATGGAGCATGAGACGATCGGGCCAGCGAGCTTCGACGTGGTGATTTATCCCTACTTCCGCGCCTACATCAAGGATGCCAAGGTGGTTGGATGGATTCAGACGCAAGCGGTGAAAGAGAGACTTGTCGAGGATGCTATTGCGGCTTACGACAAGGCGTATGAGCTTGATCCTAAGAGTGCTGACAAGATCAAGGGCGGTTTGAAACAGATCAGCGATTTTTGCTCGCAGGTGGGCTATGTAAGTTTTGACCTGCTGCAATATGACACTGCTGCGAAGGGCTTTACGTTGGCATACAAAGCACAAGAATGCCCCGCATTTGGTCCGGGCAATGTGGAGCTGCTCTACAATGCTGGCTTCATGGAGACGCTGAACGGCACGGTAAACCCGGCATCTTTTGCAATAGGTGCTGATGAGCTGACCAAGGCGATCGAGCTGGGCTACGAGGGTGAGGACGGCAACGCTTACTACTACCTTTTCCACTGCTACTATGGACAGAAAGACAAAGATCCTGAGAATTTGCAGAAAGCAAAGCAGGCTTTGGAGACAGGTATCGCGAAATTCCCTAAGAGTCAGCGTATTCTCGACGGTCTGATGTCGCTCTATACGGTCGAAAAAGGAATGGGTGACCCCGCCGATTTGATCGCACGTATCGACGCTGCTATTGCCGAAGATCCGAAAAATGTCGATTTGTGGTTCGGTCGTGGACGTGTTTATGCCGCGCTGAAAAACAACGACGAGTGCATCGCTTCATTCACGAAGGTCTCCGAATTGTCTCCCAAAGTCTCTGACGGATTTTTCTATACCGCCTATTTCTATGTGGAAAAGGGCGATGCCAAAATGGCGGAGTTGAACGAGAAACCATGGACGGGCGAGACTGCCTACAATGCAGAGCTGAAGACCGTCAATGCGATCTACGCCGAGGCTATTCCTTGGTTCGAGAAGGCTTTGGAGTTGAAGGAGAACGACTTAACAACGGTCGATTACCTCAAATCAATTTGCTACCGCCTGCGTGATGAGCCGGGTATTGGCGAGAAATATACCAAATACAACGAGCAATTTAAGGCATTGCAGAAATAAATTGATCGGATTATAAAATTAGCGGGACGCACCATTGAGATGCGTCCCGCTAATTTTTTTGGGTCAAGTTAACAACCAGAACAAGCTTCTGTTGTCAGCCCAACGAGGAGACCTTTATAGTTGCAGCGGTTTGCCGTTGTAGAAATCGAGAATCTTGCTGCGGAATAGGAATTCGTATTTCGCTTGAATAAGCTCTGATTCAGCCTTTTCCATGCGCGTACGTGCGTCGTTGAAGTTGAAAATGGTCGAACGCCCCGCTGTCATCTTCTCTTGTTCGAAATCGAATGCTACGCGTGCCGAGGCGAGGGCTTTGTCGGCAGCGCGGTATTTGGCAAAGGCTCCGTCGGCGGCATAATATGCCTGCTCGATCTCCTTGCGCAAGTTCTGTTGTGCCTCAGTGAGTGTTAGTTGCTGGCTTCGTATGGCAAGATGTGCCGATTTTATTTGGTTGTGTGTTGCACGACGATTGAAGATCGGAATGTTGACCGAAACGCCGATGTACTCGTTGCCGTTGTTGCGAAATTGCGACCAAAAATTGGCATTTAGCGCCCCTGTGGCGTAGGAGTGGTAGACATTTGTTCCGTAGCCCGCCGAGAGTGCAATGGTGGGGTAGAGGGCTGCGCGCGCTATTTTGAGCGCATTTTCGCTGCTCGCGAGGCGGGTGCGCTCGGCGGCAATCATCGGGCGATGTGCGTCGGCATAATCATAGACGCGATCGGGATCACCCAACTGATGCAGCGCGGCGATACTCAGACTATCCAAGAGCGGCATCTGCACATCGAAACCCTCTGCCGAGGGTCGGTTGAGGGCTTGGCTGAGGTTCAACAGCGCCAAGGTCAGCTCGTTGCGCGCCTGTACCAACGCCAGCTCGTCGTTGGTTTGGAGAGCCTCGCTCTCGTAGCGCGCCGAGATAGGCTGACGACCTTCGTCCACAAGTGCGGCGTTGAGCTGCACTTGCTGTGTGCTGAGCGCCAATTTTTGTTCGGCGACGGTGACCAACTCCTTGTTGAATAGCACCTGCAAGTAGAGTGTCATCACATTTACCGCCACGTCCTCTTTGGCGCGCTCCATGTCCTGCATGGCAGCCTCCAAATTGAGTTTTGATCCTTTGATCTGCTTGTTGATGAGCATGCCTTGAAAAATAGGGATGGAGGTCGAAACACCCAATGTACCTGATAGTTGGGTGTTGTCTTTGTAGGTTCCGTCGCGCGAGGGTCCGCGCCCGAAGTAGATGTTCGATCCGAGGGTGGCGTTCAGGTCGGGCAGACGGCTGTTGCGAGCTGTTGATAGCTGCACTTCAGCATCTTGCGCTGCGATCGCCCGTTGCTGCACGGCAATGTTGTTTTGCCGCGCCTGCTCGATGCACTGCTCCAGCGTCCATCCCTTTTGCGATTGTGCAACACAGGGGGCAGCGAGGGTGGCGAGGCTGCATAAAGTCAGTAAAATCGTCTTCATTTTCATGTTATTCTGCCGCTTTAGGATCTATTTCTGAACTGCGAATTTGCTCGCTTTCCTTCACCCCTTTGGTGATTTCGATGTTCACGCCGTCCGACAATCCGACCGATACTTCGCGCTTGTCAAAAGTTTGTGGGTCAGCATCTTCGCTACTCGTGAGAACGTAAACGTAAGCTTTTGTCCCCTCGAATTCGACGGTGCTTTCGGGCAGAGTGAGGATGCCTGAGTGATTGACGATTTCGATGTCGGCATTGGCGCTATATCCTGCGCGAACGAAGAGGTCGGCAGGGATCTTGACCGCGGCTTTCACCTCGAACATGATGACGCCGTTCTCCTCCGAAGATTTGGGTGCAACATACTCTAACACAGCATCTAACTCCACGTTCTGCATGGCGCCGATCGTCAGCTTGACGGGCATTCCGTTGCGCAATTTTCCCACGTCGGTCTCGTCGATTTTGCCACGGAAAAGCATATTCGACATATCGGCGATCGAGGCGATTGTCGTGCCGTCGTTGAAGGTGTTGGCTTGGATCACCGAGTTGCCGACCTTGACAGGAACGTCGAGGATCATGCCGTCGATCGTTGATCGTATTTGTGTGTTACTTAGCTCTTTGTAACGATTCGAAATACCGTTTTTTGTGATTTCGAGGTTGTCTATGGCATTTTGCAACTCCTCTTTCGCCTTCAGCAACGTGGTTTTGCTCTGCTCATGCTCCTCTTTCGAGACGACCCCTTTGTCGAACAACGCTTGTGTGCGAGCGTCCTCTTTCTCGGTTTGCGCGAGCGAAATTTTCGCTACTGCCACGCGTGATTCAGCTCCATTGAGTGACGCCATTTCGGGAATCACCTTCACCGTGGCGATCACCTCGCCCTTGCGTACGGGCTGCCCCGCCTGCTTGTGGAGGGCGGCGATGATGCCCGAAATTTGGGGTTTGATGAGTACTTCATCGCGCGGTTCGACCTTGCCCGTGGCGACTACCGACTGGCGTATGGTGTCGATTTGCGGGTTGACCAAGGCGTAAACCACCTTCACGGGGCGCGTCTTCTGCCACAGAAATACGACCGTCCCTAAGAGGATGACGGCGAACAAGATGCCTAAAAAAATTCTAAAAAACTTTTTCATACGTTGCTATCTGATTTTATTATTTTATTTACTCTTCTCTTATGGCATCTACTGCCTTGATTTTCAATGCTCTACTTGCGGGTATGATGCCTGCGATCAAGCTGCCTAACATTAAAATTATCAACGAAAGCACTCCTATGCCGAATGAAATCTGCCATGAAACATCTGGTCCGTTCTGCGCCACGACCATGTTCTGATAATAGATCGAATCAGCAATAGATAGCACCCACACGGCGGCTGCAAGTCCCAGTACACCAGCGATGAAGGTCAGTACAAAGCTCTCCGAAAGGATCTGTGTGATGATCGCGCGCGGGCGCGCCCCGATCGCGCGGCGAACACCGATCTCCTGCGTGCGCTCTTTGACCAGCACCAACATGATGTTGCTCACGCCGATGATGCCTGCCAGCAACGTTCCGAGACCTACGATCCACGTGAGCAGCGCGATGCCACTTATCAGTTTCTGACTATTGTTGAAAATTTCGCTCAGCGAGAGGGTCCAAATGGCTTTCGGATCGTCTGGGGCGATGATGTGACGTGCAAAAATCACCTCCTTACCAGCCTGCTCCATGAGCTTGCTGTCGGTGTGTTCGTCGCCCGCTAAAGCCATGGCGTCTACCTCGTTGCCGCGTCCGAAGAGCTGCTGTGCAAGGGTTGTTGGTAAGGTGATGCACCGCTCCTGATCTGGTCCAAATGATATGTTTCCTTGTTTGCGCACAACGCCGACTATGGTGAAATAAAAGGGTCCAACCTTGATGATTTCGCCTTCGGGATTCTCTCCTCCCGGAAAAAGATCTTTCCACACCTGCGTGCCGATCACGCAGACTTTGCGTTTACGAAGCATATCAATTTCGTTGATGAAGCGTCCGTGAATGATCGGCTGAGGCTGAATGTGTTGCATATCAGGTGAATAACCCATTAATCCATAACTGCCTTTGCGTTCGTTGTTGCTGCAATTCATCTCGCCGCCAAAGATCATTCCTGTGGCATACTGCACTTCGTCGAGTGCGCGCACGGCCTCTACATCTGCGTTTTCCATGGTCCAGTTCCGTTCCGTAGGCATTCCTTGGTAGGGTGTTGCGGTCGGATTGGCCATGTAGAAAAGTGTGTTGGTCGATACTCCGCCGAGCGTGACGCGCATCAATCGCTCCATGCCAGCGCCAGCACCTAACATCACGACCAGCATGAAGATACCCCAGAAGATACCGAGCGCGGTCATGATGCTGCGTTTTTTGTTGCGCGTTATCGTCTGCCAAATTTCGCTCCAGCGATCTATGTCGAAAAATCCCATACTGATCCCTATTTATTGTAACGCAAAGCGTCGATTGTTTTGAGTTGAGCGGCGCGGTAGGCGGGTATGTAACCCGCTATCAATCCAGCAACTACGAGTACCACCGTGGCGCTTACTGCCACCGACAGATCGAGCGTCGGATCGAGGAACATGGTGCTGCTAAATTGCGAAGTCGAGGGGGGTGCCTGTTGAAGGAAGTAGTTCACGCACTCCATGACCGCCACCCCCAGCACCATGCCGATGTAGCCGAAGAGTGCCGTGACCAGCACCGATTCGGTGAGAATCAGTCGAATGATCGACGAGGGTTTGGCGCCCAAGGCTTTGCGTACGCCAAATTCTGCGGTGCGCTCGGTGACGGTCACCAACATGATGTTGCTCACGCCGACGATGCCAGCAAAGAGGGTTCCTAAACCGATGATCCAGATGAAGACAGTTATACCATTGAATACCAGTGACATGGATTTGACTATTTCCATGTTGTTGTTGAGCCATATGGCACTCTGATCCGTGGGGTTGAAGTAATGTTCGATTGCCAAGCGGGCGATCACGCGTTTGTTGAAGGCGTCCATATCGGTGTTTGTGCCGATCTCGTTGACGGTAAAAACGGCCTCTTCGACCGTTGGATTATTGCCTTTGTAGATCAGCTGTCCCGTGCTGAGCGGTATGTAGCACGTGGCATCCATACGGTTAGCATCACCTTTGTAAATACCTGCTATGATGTATGTTGTATTGCCAATCTTGAGCTTCTGCCCCAGCGCCGTTGCCCCCTTGAACAGCACCTGCTGCATGGTTTGGTCGATCACCACCACCTTGCGGTAGCGCGCCAAGTCGGCATCGTTGATAAAGCGTCCCTCGACAATTTTCACCCCCTCGATTTGCTCAATTTTTGGGAGTACACCGCACAGCGATGTATTCATGAATTCGCTGCCGTATGAGGCGGTCTGTTTCGAAAACCAAGCTGTGGCAGCAACTTCCTGCACCTCAGGGAACTCTTTAAGTAGAATATCTAAATCGCTGTTTTTTAGTTTAATGTGTCTTCCTTTCTCGTAGCCCATGTAGGGTTCCGATGTCGAGCCGCCTACGATGTTGATGGAGTTGATGGCGTAGTTGCCGAAATTGGACAATACGCCGTGTTTGAGTCCGTTGCCCGAACCCAAGAGGATCACGAGCATGAAGATGC
Organism: Alistipes sp.; assembly: GCA_036658095.1. Taxonomy (GTDB): domain Bacteria; phylum Bacteroidota; class Bacteroidia; order Bacteroidales; family Rikenellaceae; genus Alistipes. The sequence goes on from JAVXFC010000008.1 coordinate 17,239, forward strand.
CCCACGCGACCGAGAATCCCGTGAGGAACGTGCGCAGTTTATTTTTGCGCATCGACGCCCATATCTCCAACAACAATTCGTTCATCGCGCGGTGAGATCTGTGGAGGTGATGTTCGTGGAGGTGATGCTGCCGATCACGCCGTCTTTGAGGTGGATGATTTTGTTTGTTTGGTCGGCGATGCTCTGTTCGTGGGTGACGCAGATGATGGTCATCCCCATTTCGCTATTCACGCGGCGCAGCAAGTTCATCACCTCCTGCGAGGTGGTGCTGTCGAGTGCGCCTGTGGGTTCATCGGCGAGGATGATTTGTGGTTTGTTGATCAGTGCGCGGGCGATCGCCACGCGCTGTTTTTGTCCGCCCGACATTTCGTTGGGCATATGTTCCGCCCAATCTTTCAGCCCCAGCAGATCGAGGTATTCGAGTGCCAAGGCGTTGCGTTTGCGGCGCGTCACACCCTGATAGTAGAGGGGTAGGGCGACGTTTTCGACGGCATTTTTGTAATTTATCAAGTTGAATGACTGGAAGATATAGCCGATCATGTTGTTGCGTGCAGCAGCGGCTTGGGTCTCCGAGAGATTTTTTATCAGACGTCCAGCCAGTCGATATTCGCCTTCGTCGTAGTCGTCGAGGATGCCGAGAATGTTGAGCATCGTTGATTTTCCCGAACCCGATGCCCCCATGATCGAGACCAGTTCGCCCTGCTCAATCGAGAGGTTGATCCCCTTCAGCACGTGGAGCTGCGAGCCGTTGTTGTAGATTTTGTTGATATCTTTGAGTTCGATGATCATACTATCTGCTGTTTTTTATGCCACCTGTGGGCGTCATGTGACGTCCATTTGAACAAATGTATAAATTAATTTCTTAAATAGCAACTTTTATTTATTGTTTTTCGATAAAAATTCAGGGCAGCTATTTTCGAATACAAATATATGTAAAAATATTTATACTATGCACTACAAAGTACTAATATTTTTTTCGCAACGATCTATCATAGCCCTATTCATGCTACAAGCAAGGCGGCAACCCCGAAGAGTTGCCGCCTTGAATTTGCAGATTTGGTGTTCTATTTCAGTCGCAGGAACGAGTAGCCGAATCGTTCGCACGCCTCGCGTTCGAGTGCTTCGCGTGCCGAAGGGTGAGCAATGGCGATCAAAGCGCGTGCGCGTTGTGCCAAGTTTTTACCCAACAGATAAGCTACACCATACTCAGTAACAACGTGTTGCGTTTGGAAACGGGTGGTTACCACACCTGCTCCCGGAGCCAGTAGCGCTGTGATTTTCGAGGCGCCCTTGTCCGAGGTCGAGGGGATAGCGATGAAGGTCTTGCCCCCCTCGGAGAGTGCGCCGCCGTACATGAAGTCGTGCTGTCCGCCCACGCCCGAGATGATGCGTGTGCCGACCGAGTCGGCGCAAATCTGTCCTGTGAGATCCACTTCGATGGCGGAGTTGATTGCCATTACCTTGGGGTTCTGACGAATACGGAAGGGGTCGTTGGTCCAAGCCACGTCGCGCATTTCGAGATCCTCGCGGTAATCCATGTAGTCGTACAGACGGCGCGAGCCGAGAGCCAAGGAGGCGATTGTTTTGTGAGGCATTACCACCTTTTGCGAGTTATTGATCACGCCGCTCTCCAAGAGTGGCAGCACGCCGTCGGTCATTGCTTCGGTGTGCAGACCGAGGTTCTTGTGGTTTGAGAGTGCCGAAAGCACCGCGTTGGGGATGCCTCCCACGCCAATCTGAAGGGTTGCCCCGTCGGGGATCAGTTCGGCGATGTAGCCGCCAATTTTGCGCTCCACTTCGTTGGGTGTTGCGGTTGGCAGATCCACCAAAGGTTCGTTGACCTCGACTGCCGCAGCCACGCGTGAGAGGTGAATCACCGCGTCGCCATAGGAAAAGGGCATGGCGGGATTGATCTGTGCGATGACGGTTTTGGCGCACTCGACTGCCGAAACAGCCAAGTCGGCAGAGACGCCATAGGAGCAGTAACCCTCGGCATTGGGGCGCGAGAGGTTGAGAATTGCCACGTCCACGGGCAGGATGCCGCGGCGGAAAAGCGCTGGGATCTCGCCCAAGAAGGCGGGGATGCACTGTCCATAGCCTGCGGCGAGCCACTTGCGAATGTTGTTTGCCACAAAGAGGCTGTTGACCAAGAAAGTATCCTTGAATTCGGGACGGCAGTAGGGCGCCTCGCCGCGACCCACGGCAAAGCCTGTGTAGATGGTCACGTCGGTGAGTTCTGCCCCGCGGTCGGTCATTGCCTGCACCAACACTTCGGGAATCGAGGTGCTGCCTTGGATGTAGAGGCTGCTGTGCGATTGGATCAGTTTCACTGCCTCGGCAGCGGTCGTGTAGTGTGTCATAGGTTTATTCTTTGTGATTTTGCGCAAAGAGTTTCAAACGTTCTTCCAGCAGATCGAACTGCTCTGGGCGGTTCATCTGCGAGATGCAGACGCGGATGCCCGGTTGGTGCGAACCTGTGGAGGAGAGCGAAATGGCACAGATGCCGTAGAGCAGCAGCTCGCGTAGCAACTCCGAGCCACTCATGTGGTGGTAGCCAATGGTGTAGAAAAATCCGTCGCTGACCTTCTCGTCCAGATCTTTGTCGTAGACGATGTGGAATCCGTGGTTCAGGAAGGTCTCTTTGGTGAGTTTCGCGCGGCGAGCATACTCCGAGGCGTGACCCACAAAGTCGAGTTTGCCGTCGGCTGCTGCGTCGAACATCGCCGCCAAGGCATATTGTGCCGAGTGGCTCGTTCCCGACGAAGCGGCATAGAGGATGCCCAAAACGTAGGCATCACCCAGCCGTCCGATGTTGTAACGCTCTTTGAGTGCGGGGTATGCGCGGTTGTAGAGCTTGTCCGAAATGGCAGCCACGGCGATTCGTTGACCAGCATAGCTGAAGATCTTCGAGGCGGACATCATCAGGATGTAATTATCTGTGTAGCGAGCCACGGTGGCTTGGAAGGGGGCTTTGCCCGCCTGCCCAAGGGGCTTGCGGAAGTCCATGCACATATACGCCAGATCCTCGATCACAATGGCGTCGTACTTGGTAGCCAACCGCCCGATGATCTCCAACTCGCTCTCTGTGAGGCAGATCCATGCGGGGTTGTTGGGGTTCGAGTAGACGATCGCCGAAATGTTACCTTGCGAGAGGTAGCTTTCGAGTTTCTCGCCCAACTTCTCAGCGCGGTAGTCGTAAATATCGAACGACACGCTCGGAATATTGAGCAGGTGTACTTGACTGCGCTGCACGGGGAATCCGGGGTCGATGAAGAGGACGGTATTGCGTTTTTTGTCGATCTGCGAGCAGAGCAGAAAGGTGGTGAAGCTGCCCTGCATCGAACCCACCGTGGGGATACAACCTTGCGGTGCGAGGTCGATGTCGAGGTACGATTTGATGAAGCGCGACGCCGCCTGTTTCAGGGGCGGAATGCCCTGCATCGGGGGGTACATCGACGCCACGCCAGCCTCCAAAGCGGCGCGCTCAGCATCTACGCCCACCTGTTCGGGCTTCAATCCGGGGACACCCATTTCGAGGTGCAAGAACTCCGATTGAGACCCTTTTTCCATGCGGCGGGCTATGTCGCCCGATTGGCGGATGGTGGCTTGAGCGATGTCCGCGATGTCCATCTCCTTCAATATCCCGTCGAGCAGGGTGCTATCAATGGGCATTTTCATCGTTTCATACTTTTTTGTGCATATTCATAGCCTGCGCGGAATGCGGTGAGGTTGCTCTCGACAATCTGCTCGCCTTTGCGGGCAAAGATGTCGCGAATACCCTGCTCCAACTTTGAGGCTTCGATGTGCAGCAGTGGAGCCGCCGCACCCAACAAAACGATGTTGGCAGCGCGGGGAGCCGAGATCTCTTTGGCGATCTTGTCGACGTCGATCACGATCACCTGCGGCAGTGATTTCAGCTCTTTTTCGAGGGCTTCGGCAGCAGGGTAGTTGTCGATGTTGACAAAGGGGGTGGTGTTGGTGACGATCCAGCCGTCCTTCGCCAGCCAAGGGAGGTAGCGAAGTGCCTCCATGGGTTCCAGTGAGAGGATGATGTCGGCTTTGCCGTGCGGAATCAGATCCGAGGCGATCGGCTCGGAGGAGATGCGCAGGTTCGACTGTACGTCGCCGCCGCGCTGGCTCATGCCGTGGACTTCCGCTTGTTTGATGTTGAGTCCCTCGTTGAGGGCTGCTTTGCCGATGACGGTGGCGATGGAGAGGATTCCTTGCCCTCCCACACCCGAAAGGATGATATCTCGTTTCATGACGCTATTTTTTTGCAATGTGACGTTTGGCAGTCTGGATGCACTCCCTGCGGGGAATGATCACCGAGACGCCCTTGTATTCGATCTCTTGGCGGATGATCTCGCGCATCTGATCCATGTTTTTGGGCAGGGGTACCACCACGCGAATATGTTCAGGTTCAACACCCAAACCAGCGCAGATTTGCTCAATGCGACCTGTACCTGCCGAGTCTTGTCCGCCCGTCATACCCGTGGTGAGGTTGTCCGAGATGATGACTGTGATTTGTGTTTTGCCATTCACGGCGTCCAGCAGACCTGTCATGCCTGAGTGGGTGAAGGTCGAGTCGCCAATCACGGCCACTGCGGGTTGCTGACCTGCGTCGGCAGCGCCCTTCGCCATGGTGATCGAGGCACCCATGTCCAGCACGGTGTCAATGGCGTGGAACGGTGCGAGCCAGCCCAACGTGTAGCAGCCGATGTCGCTGAATACCTTGCCATTCTTGTATTCGCGGATCACGGAGGTCAGCGCGGCGTACATATCGCGGTGTCCGCAACCTTGGCAGAGTGCGGGTGGACGCGGTACAATCACCTGACTGGCAGCATGCTCCTCGTGGCGGGGCATTCCCAACGCCTCGCGCACGCTGTCGGGCGTCAGCTCGCCTGTTCGAGGCAGCTCACCGCTCAGGCGACCTTTGATGACAATGGGGGTATCCAGCACGCCGCGCACCAACTCCTCGATGACGGGTTGTCCCTCCTCGATGATCAGCAGCGACTTGCACTCGGCAGCCATGCGGCGTACGAGAGCTTTGGGCAGTGGGTATTGCGAAATTTTGAGAACGGGATGCTCGCAGCCATTGGGGTAGTTCTCCATCAGGTAGTTGTGCGCAATGCCGCAGACGATGATGCCCATCGACTTGTCTTTGCCGTCGGTGTAGCTGTTGTATCGGCTCTTTTCAGCCTCCTCTTCGAAGAGTTTATAATCTTCGACCAGTACTTTGTAACGAGCGCGCGAGTTGCCCGGCATCAGCACCCATTGGCGGGCGTTGGTGGGGTAGGCGATCTGGTTCTCTGCGAGCGTTTTGCCCGTTGCCACCACCGCACGTGAGTGTGCCATGCGGGTGGTCATGCGCATCAGCACGGGGATGTGGTGACGCTCCGACATCTCGAAAGCATCTTTCGCCATATCGTAAGCCTCCTGCTGTGTCGAGGGTTCGAAGACAGGCACGAGGGCGAACTTGCCGTAGAAGCGCGAATCCTGCTCGTTCTGCGACGAGTGCATCGACGGGTCATCTGCCGAGACGACGATCATGCCGCCATTGGCGCCTGTCATGGCAGAGTTGACGAAGGCATCGGCGGCCACGTTCAGCCCCACGTGTTTCATGCAGACCATGGAGCGTTTGCCCATGAACGACATTCCGAGAGCGGCTTCGACCGCTGTTTTCTCGTTGGTTGACCAAGCGCAATGTATCTGGCGTTCGGCAGCAAGGTGATTGCCTTGTATGTATTCCGTGATCTCGGTCGAGGGTGTGCCTGGGTAGGCGTATACGCCCGATAGACCAGCGTTGAGCGCTCCCTGTGCGAGAGCCTCATCTCCAAGTAGTAGTTCTTTGGTTGCCATAATTAGGTATAGGTATTTTTCCTTATTCCACAAATATAGCGGTTTTTCTGGAAAAAGCCAATATATTATGACGATTTATTACAAATTATAGTTAGTAAACGATAAAATATTGCCTAAAAAGAGTTTTTAGGTTAGAGAATGTAAAAGTTGTCGACAGATTATAAATACAAAAAGCTGGCACTTCTCGTCAGCTTTTTGTATTTATATATGATCCGATGTAATACTACCATTCGCAAACATTGGTTGAGATAGGATAAATTTTCCCTTGCTCGTCTGTGAGTGTTATCATAAAACGCTGCAACTTATTTTGTTCATCTGGCTTATGGGTTAAGTAAAGCATACATAGCGTTTGATATCCGTTGCCCATTAAAATCATCTCTTCGGGCGTGCATGCTGTGAGTGGTTTTGAAAAAGGAAGATTGCCTTCGGCTTGATCACCCTTGAACAGTTTTTTGAAATTAGAATCAAATCCGTCAAGGTTTTTCTCCCAATCGTAGCTACCTGTGTACCCATTGAGGATGTAGTTGCGAGGAGAAGCAGAAGTCAATATGCAGAGATCATTAAGCGACGAACCTGCTGGATGTTTTGCATCATAGTCTGTGGCGCTTATGACCTGAATTGAAACGATGTTGTCTGCTAAAAAAGTCCTGTCACCCACGTATATATCTATAATTTTATACTCTTTGTTATAGGTAAGGTCATTGTACTTTTTGCATAATGCTGTATATATTTCACCGCTATCTGATGCTGATTTGCTATTTTGCTCATCCCACCAAGAGTATGATAGTATGGGGCTTTTGTAGCCAAAATTGATCGTAATGACATTGGTTTTTGTATTTACGTCCGCTGAAAAATCGCTCAGTCGATTATATTCTAAAATATAATGAGTAGCTGAAATTTTGTAAATGTCATTGCCGTCGGATAGGGAATCTTTCCCCTCTTCGTTATTTTGAGGTGCAGGTTGTCTTGAAACGACATTGTCCTTGTTGCACGCTGTGATAATTAGCAACGTTACGGTTAAGAAAATTAAATAGTTAATCTTCTTAATTTTGCAATTTTAATTTAACATTACAAAAATACGAAATATTTATTTGAAATCCAATTATTTTGTGTTTTATTCTGCGAATAATTAAATACTTATTTATTTTTTTTATTTATTATTGTCTATCGTCTGCCGAAGCGGGGGGTGATGCTCAGGAATAGCGAGTAATTTTGACGAGCCATGGGGCGGGCAAGAACCGATTCGTACTCTTCGTTGAAGAGGTTGTTGATGCAGCCTTTGAGCGAAATGGTTCCCCAAGAACAGGTGAAGCGGCGTTCGAGGGCGAGGTCATTCATCAGGTAGGGTTTCACGCGACCCACGACGCCCAAATCGTTGCTCGACATGGTGTAACGTTCGCTGTACCAGCTCCATTTGTAGCTTGCCGTCCATGCTCGCCACGCCAATCGTGCGGTGAAGGCGCCCGAAAATTCGGGGATGTAGACCAGCTGTTTGCCCACCGAGCGATCGGCGGGTGAGAAGGGTGTGCCGCGGTTTATGGAGCGTGTCCATGCGAAGTTGCCGTCGAAAAATCCGTGCCATGTGCCGCCCAATGGAAGGTCGGCGGAGAGTTTTGTCTCCACGCCGTAGCTCTCGACGCGTTGGATGTTTATGGGGGTACAGATGCCCAATTTGGGGTTGTTGATCCAGAGTATCCAGTCGTCGATGTCGGAGTAGAAGGCGGTCACCGAGCCGCGCAGAGGGCGTGTGGTGAACTCCGCGCCGCCGTCGCACGTCCAGCCGCTTTCGGGACGCAGTGCGGGGTTGCCGCCGGGGCGGAAATAGAGGTCGTTGAGGGTGGGGAAGCGATAGTTGCGTGCGGCGGAGGCTTTGAGGACGACCGTGCCGCGTTTCGAGAGGAGATAATCGACAAAAAATGCAGGGATCAGAGGGGTTGTGTGGTCGCCATACAGCTCGCCACGCAGGTTGACCGCCAGCCCTAAGCGCGGCACAGGGCGCCACTTCGCCGCCACGAATCCCGAAAGTTCGAAGCGCGCTTGGCGGTAGCTGACCAGCGAATCCACCCCCTCGATTTGTGCATTGCCAATGGCGGCGGCATCGCGGCTGCGGACGAAGTTTTGGTGCATGGCGACGCTTGCCGAGAACATCCACTGCTCGCCGATGCAGTACTCCGCTTCCGCCTCCGCAAAGGCGGTGTGGACATAGCTCTGCGAGTGAATCATTTCGCGGAAGTTGCCGTTGCCCTCGGGGTCTGCGAGGTAGAGGTATAATAAATCGGTGTAGGTGTAGCCGCCGCGTGCGGCAATTTTCACCCCTCCGCGCAGCCGTTCCCAGCTCGCCACAGCTCGCAAAGTGCGTTCGTCCTGCGTATTTTTCTTCTCTTTTGTTTTGTTCAGGTCGACGCTCAGCATGGGTAGTCCGCGGTGCGAATCCATGTACCACGCCGCCAGCGAAAGCCGATCGCCGCCGCGGGTGGTGTAGTCGAACTCTTGGAGCAGGTGCAGGTCGCGGAAGCCCCCATTTTTATTGCGTTGGACGGGATAATGCGAGCCGACGATCTGTCCTTGGTCGTCGGTGTCGAAGGCTTTGATGCGGTAGTTGGTGAACTTGAAATCGTTGCGTGAGGTGCTGAGTAGCAGCCGTGTGGAGCTGCCCCAGCGTTTGCCGCCATAGGTGAAGTGGGCGAACTCGTCGAAGGTGCAGAACGACCCCACGCCTTGCGTGTAGCGCAGTCCAATGCCGCGTTCTTGCGCGCGACGTGTGGCGAGTGCCACCGCGCCGCCCAGTCCGCCCCCCGCGATGCCCACCGAACTGGCGCCGTAGTAGAGGGCGGCATCGTCGATGAAGTAGGCGGGGATGAGCGAGAAATCGACCTGCCCCAGCATGGGCGAATTGAGTTTCATGCCGTTCCACGTTACCTGCGTGTGCGAGGGGGCTGTGCCGCGAAACGAGGCGGTGGCGAGGGTGGCGCGCCCATACGACTTGATGAAGACGGGGGCGCCCGCGCTCAGTGCATCGGCCAGCGACAAGGTGATGTTGTCGCGCAGCACTACGCTGTCCAGCACGGTGCGTTGCACGCCGATCTGGCGCAGTGGACGTCGCGCGGTGATCTCCACCTGCTCGATGTTGAGCGAGCGGGCTACCGAGTCGGCAGGAAGTTGCTCTGCTTCGGGCGCAGGTTGTGCCGCGGCGGTCGTGCTGACCGCCATGCCCCAAAGAAGAAGTAGGATATGCCGCGCGTTGCTCACGAGTCTATTTCAGCAGGTTGTAGTTGCGGATGGCGGTCACCTCGGTCGAGATTTCGCCAATCAGGGGAGCTTGGGTGTGAATGGCGGTCTGGATCTTCACGAAGTCGATCTGCGGCAGGACAACTGTTGCCCCCGTGTTATCCACGGCATCGCTGATGCGGAAGAGGTTGCGCCCCTCGGTGGCGAAGTTGTCCACGTAGCCCCAAGCGAAGGGCTGTGCGATCCAAAGGTTGTCGATGAATATCACGTTGTCGTGGAGGCGTGTGCCGCGAAATACGAGCTTGTCCGCCTTGATCCATGCGGGGTAGTAGGCTTGCGGATGTTCGGGCGTGCGATCCATGGTTCCGTGGTCGCCTTGGTTGTCGCTCCACGTCACGGCATCGCCTGCCGCGGCGGGACGTTGGTAGGTCACTTCGTAGTTGCGGATGCTCTGTGCGGACTCACTTCCGCGGAGTTCGTACCACGTCTGGTCGGGTAGTCCGTTGCCATTCTCGTCGCGCTGCACCCACACGATGCCCGCCTCGGACGAGGTGGAGGTGGTGTTGCCCTCGATGAGTAGGTTGTAGCCGTTGTCATTTTGAATGGGGGTGTCGAAGCGCGCCACCAGAGTGCCTCCCCAGCCGCCCAGCGACACATAGTCGCCGTTGCGCAGTCGTCGCTCGGCATAGGCACAGGCAGCTTGAGGCGAGGTCTCGCCACCGAAGCCTGCTGCCTGAGTGTCGTTGATGAACTGTCCGGGGGCGGGGGTGTACTCGATGATGTTTGTGAAATTTGCATTCACCGCAGGGGTGATTTCGGTTTCGTCGATGTTGCAGGCGACGCAGAGTGCGATGAGTGGTAGCAGAAGGTATTTCATGGGTTAAGGGTTTTGCGGTTTGAAACAAAAGGCGCCGGGGGTGATTCCCACGCGGAAGCGATCGACCTCCGTGCCGTCGGGGGTGAAGCGGTAGATCATGCCGGGCTGCACGTAGTCGATGGCGTCGGCTACGTAGACCTCCGAAGTGACGGGATCGACGGTCAGCCCGTAGTAGATCGTGCCGTTCTCGGCGAGGAATGGAATGTAGGGTAGGTGGTCGGCGACGACGGGCATACGCCACACCGCACCATTTATATAATAGAGGGTGTCGCGTGTGCCGTTCAACGCCAACCGTGCGGCAAATGTTCCTCGCTCGAAGTGGAATACTTGCTCCACGGTGCGCGTGGCTGCATCTATGCGGTAGAGTTCCGCCCCGTCGGTGATTGTCCACAGTTTGTTGTGGCGGTCGAGGGCGAGCGATGAGGGTTGCCGTCCCACCTCGATCGAGTCTACCAGCGCGTCGGTCTGGCTGTCCACGACCAGAATTTTGTGGTCGTTCGACCAGCAGTTGGTGAATATGTAGCGTCCATATTGCACCATTTGCTCTGTCGATCGGTGTCCGTTGGTGCTGATGCGGCGTGTGATGCGGTGGTTTTGCAGGTCGACCACGGCGATGTGGGGGTCGTAGAGGTCGGTGATGTAGGCTTTTTTGTCATCCACAAAGTGGATGTAGCGGGGCGAGGTGAGTCCCGTGATAGTGCGCTGCACCTCGAAGGTGCGGGTGTCGACCACGTAGACCACGCCAGAGTTGTTGACCACGATGTACGCCAAGCCGTTGTGCAGGGCGATCGATTGCGCCACATCGCCCAGATTCATGCCGTTTGCGCGGATGAAAAGCTCGTTTTCGACGCGACGTTCTGCGGGGATGTAGAGTGACAACGAGGCGTTTCCGTAGCAGAAGTTACCCTCGCAGGTGACGAGCAGTCCGCGTTGTTGGAGGTCGAAAGGTTCGGCTTCGGAGGGTCCATAATCCATGCACGCCACGGCTGAGAGAGCCAGCGCGGCGAGGGATAGGATATGGATCATCAAGCGATTCATCTTCGTCAAAGGTTGTTGCGAAGAGTTTGGTGATAAGGTGCCGAGCCGAGTTCTAAACCATTGAGCGACAGATTACCGCCCCATTCTCCGCAGGGTGTTTGTGTATCTGTGCAACGGCAGGTCTTCTGACTCGTCCTTCGATCGGCAGCCTTCCCAATTCCGCAGAATCAGTGGCATATAGAGGTGTCCGATCGTCTTTGTGGCTCACAGCAGCGGGAACTGTCACCGATTTTCGCGGTGTTCCCTTTTAATCTTGCGAACCGTTGCGTTGCAAAAGTACGATTAATTTTTGGATCGGGCGTAGAAAAGGGACAAAAAATAGGCGCAAACAATTTGTTTGCGCCCATTATCAGGAGAAATGAAGTACGATCGTTATTTTTGTTTGCGTGTTACGTTGGCGTTGTTCGTGCTTCCAGTGATCGTACCCAGATTAGTTCCCATTTGCGCCACACTTAGATAGAGATCTATGTTTTGAGCCGCACCCGTTGTTGCGTCGGTTTGATTGCCGAACTCGCTAATAGCCTTAAGACCTGTTAGCATAGATACATCCAAAGTCGTCAGGTGATTGTCGTTACAGTAGAGTTTGGTTAGCGCCGTGTTTTTGCTAACATACAAGCTCTTCAACTTATTGTTTTCACAGCGGAGGTGGGTTAGCGCCGTGTTGTTGCTGAGATCCAAATCCTTCAACTGATTGTCCTTGCATACAAGTGA
>JAVXFC010000009.1:0-28169 GCA_036658095.1 Alistipes sp.
GCAGGCGGAATGGGTGCCGAGGTGAAGGCGCGGTTCGAACGGCGCGCTTTGCAGAGCAGCATCAGTTGGTCGGGGGTGGGCAGCAGGCTGCGGTCGATCGGATGCACCTTTTCGGGTGGAAAATCGAGGTGGCGGATCGCCCCTGTGGGACAGACGGCGGCACAATGTCCGCATGAAATGCAGGTTTCGAGCCTCTCGATGCCGACCGCACAGCCGTCGGTTTGTGTAAAAATCTGTGAAGGACACACCTTCACACACTTGCCGCAACGAATGCAGGTTGCGGCGTCAATCGTTAAAATCGCTGCCATTATTTCTAAAATAAAGTCTCGTCGCTCGCACCGCGTGGTGCGAAGCCCAAATGTTTGTATGCCAAATCCGTAGCCTCGCGACCGCGGGGTGTGCGTTTGAGGAATCCCTCCTTGATCAGGAAGGGTTCGTAGACCTCTTCGATCGTTCCTGCCTCCTCACTCACGGCGGTGGCTATGGTGTTTAACCCCACAGGTCCGCCCTTGAATTTCTCGATGATCGTGCCAAGAATCTTGTTGTCCATTTGATCCAATCCGCGGGAGTCGATGTTGAGCGCCTTGAGGGCTATCTTCGTAATTTCTAAGTCGATATGTCCCTCGCCTTTGACCATGGCAAAGTCGCGAACGCGGCGTAGCAGGGCATTGGCTATACGCGGCGTGCCGCGCGAACGGAGCGACACTTCGCGCGCCGCGTCGTCGTCGATTGAGACGTCGAGAATGCGTGCCGAGCGCTTCACAATGCCCGAAAGCACCGCCGCATCGTAATATTCCAAGTGGCATTGGATGCCGAAACGAGCGCGTAAGGGCGAGGTTAGCAGACCGCTACGTGTGGTGGCACCGATCAGGGTGAAGGGGGCTAACTCGATCTGGATCGAGCGAGCCGAAGGCCCTTTGTCGAGGACGATGTCAATTTTGTAATCCTCCATAGCCGAGTAAAGATACTCCTCGACAATGGGGCTTAGGCGGTGAATCTCGTCGATGAATAGCACATCGCCGGGGTTGAGGTTGGTCAACAACCCCGCCAAATCGCCGGGCTTGTCGAGTACGGGACCCGAAGTGACGCGCAGCTGCGAGTGCATCTCGTTGGCGATGATGTTTGCCAAAGTGGTCTTGCCCAAACCCGGAGGTCCATGTAGCAGCACATGGTCGAGTGAGTCGCCCCGCATCAGGGCGGCTTGGATAAATATCTTGAGGTTCTCGACGATCTTCTCCTGCCCTGCGAAGTTGCCTAACTCCTGCGGGCGGATCTTGCCTTCGAATTCGAGATCGCTCTCTGTATTGCGTATTTCTGACATATGAGGACAAATATACGGATTTTTTACCACATGGCACCATGTTGTCCGCAAAAATGAGATGGGAGGGGGGCTGGCAGCTATCTGTACTATAAAATAGATCGAATGTTGTATTTTTTATTGTATTGTCAAATTTTGTGCTTATTTTTGTTGCGAGGAACGAAAATGAAAAATCAGGTGCATAATTATGCACCTGATTGTGATCCCAGAGGGATTCGAACCTTCATCGTAAGAACCGGAATCTTATATTCTATCCATTGAACTATGGGACCGAGGGTGCAAAGATGCAAAAAAAAATTGAATTATGCGAGGAAAGCAAGATAATTGGCAACGAATTGAAAGTATAATCCGATGGGCAAATATGTCGATCAACTATTTCGCGCGTCATATTGGGCTGCCACGAGGCGAAAATCTATACCAAATAAAGCTCGGAAATAATGGTATTTCGCATGATGTGGCAGATAAAATCACCCAGAAATTTCCAGAAATTGACAAACTGTGGCTCCTTACGGGCGAGGGGCAAATGTTTGGTAAACCCGAATTGAGGGGTGTGCAAATCCCGTTCTATAACGTTGATGTTGAAGAGAATATATCTGTGCGCGAGAGCTTGAAGGTGGACGATGTGATGGTTATACCACAGCTCAGTGCGTGCGATTTTGCCATGCGCTACGACGGGCAGGCGATGGGGGCGCAGATCCCTGCTGGTTCGACCGTGTTGCTCAAGGCGGTCGAGAAAGAGTCAATTATTCCCGGGGCAGAATATGTGATTGTCAGCCAAAAAATAGTAACTTTGCGAATTGTTCGCACGGTAGATGACGCGTCGCAGCTGCGGCTGGTGGCTGGAGACAGCTCCCGTTTCGACGATATTATGCTGCCTTGCAAGGAGATAAAGGCAGTATACAAGGTGGTAATGAAAATGATAATTAATAAATAAAACGATGTTTTCAGGAATTATAGAGCGCATGGCGGAGGTGACGGAGATCCGTACCGATCGTCAAAATAAAGATTTCACGCTCAAAGCAGATTTTTGCGGCGAGCTGAAAATAGACCAAAGTATAGCACATAACGGCGTATGTTTGACGGTGGTGAACCTCACGGAGCAGACGTACACCGTCACCGCGATGCACGAGACACTCGAACGGAGCAATCTGGGGCTGCTCAAGGTGGGCGACTGGGTGAACCTCGAACGCTCGATGCGTCCCGAAGCACTGCTCGATGGTCACATCGTGCAGGGGCATGTGGATCAGACGGCGCGCTGCACGGCGGTCGAAGATGCCGACGGAAGTTGGTACTTCACTTTCGAATATGAGCCGCAGGGCGATGGGTTGTGTACGGTCGAAAAGGGGTCGGTGACGGTCAACGGTGTGAGCCTGACGGTGTGCGATTCGAAGCCGAGCAGCTTCCGCGTGGCGATCATCCCTTTCACCTTCGAACATACGAATTTTTGCCACATAAAAGTGGGTTCGGTGGTGAATATTGAATTTGATATTGTGGGCAAATACATTGCCCGCCTCATGAAAAATTATAAGTAAAATGTTAGCAATTAAGACCAAAGAGGGCGCTTCGCTGCTGATTGCAGCGCTGGCTACGGCACTTGCGGCGGCAGGTATGGCAGGGCTACACATGGTGTGGTGGGTGGTGCTTAGTGCGGCGGCTGTGATGTTTATTGCGGTGGCGGGTGTGGCTCTGGTCATCATCCGTAAATATGTGGCTTACAAGCTTAAACCGATCTATTCGATCGTCCTTTCTCGCGATGTACACACCACCGAGATTCTCGACGAGCTGAAAGATAAACGGGTGGAAAATATCGGCGACGAGCTGACGGCGTGGGCGGAGACCAACGACAAGGAGATCGCCCGCTTGCAAGAGTCTGAGCGTTTCCGCAAACAGTATTTGGGGAACGTGGCACACGAGCTGAAAACTCCGATTTTCAACATCCAAGGTTATATTTCGACCCTGCTCAACGGTGGCTTGGAGGACGAGATGATCAACCGTAAATACCTCGAACGTGCCGAAAAAAGCATCGACCGACTGATCAATATTGTCAACGACCTCGACACCATTTCGAAGCTCGAAAGCAGCATGAATCGACTGGTGATGGAGCAGTTCGACATCGTGGCGCTCACGCGCGACATTGCCGAGCAGACGGAGATGGAGGCAGACAAAAAACAGATCCATATTCAGGTGCGTGGGGCGGACAATCTGCCCTCGCCATTTTGGGTGTTGGCAGATAAACATTACATCGGTCAAGTGCTTGTTAATTTGATTATTAACTCGATCCACTACGGCAAAGAGGATGGCATCACGCGCATCAAATTTCGCGATATGCTCGACAAAATTCTGGTCGAAGTCGAGGACAATGGACAAGGCATTGGCAAGGAGGATATTCCGCGTGTTTTCGAGCGGTTCTACCGTACCGATAAGGGGCGTTCGCGCGAGCAGGGCGGCACAGGACTGGGCTTGGCGATTGTCAAGCACATCGTCGAGGCGCATGGCGAGCGGATCTCGGTGCGCAGCGAACTCGGCGTGGGGACGACCTTCTCGTTCTCGCTGAAAAAAGTAAATTTGCAAGACGTAAAATAGCATAAAATGATACATTTACTGAGTGTTACGTGGAATTTTGATCCCGTATTTTTTACCATTTTCGGTCTCGACATTCGCTACTACGGACTGATGTGGGTGGTGGCCATATTGCTGGGTGCCAAGTTCTTCGATAATTTTTGTAAGCGCGAATCGCTGCCCACAACGGTCTCGGATTCGGTCTTCATCTATGGCACGATTGCAACGATCCTCGGTGCGCGGCTCGGACATTGCCTGTTCTACGACACCATGGACTACCTGCGTGAGCCGTGGACGATCATCACGGGATTCCGCGACGGAGGACTGGCAAGTCATGGCGCGGCGATCGGTCTGCTGATTGGTCTGTGGCTTTTCTCTCGCAAAAATAAGTTGCCCTATCTTTGGTCTCTGGATCGGGTGATGATCCCCGTGGGCATTGGTGGTGCGGCGGTGCGACTGGGCAACCTCTTCAACTCCGAGATCTTCGGCTCCTCCACCTCGCTGCCGTGGGGCTTCGAATTTATCCGCTCTAACAAGTGGATCTACGAATATGCACCGGCAGCGGTGCATCCAACCCAAATTTACGAGGCAATCTGTTACTTGGTGACCTTTGGCATCTTGGCATGGCTCTACTATAAAAAAGATGTGGCACGCCGCCGTCCGGGGGTTCTCTTGGGCGTCGGACTGGTCGGTATCTTCCTCACGCGCTTCTTCATCGAGTTTATTAAAACCGAGCAGGAGGCGTTCGAGAAGAGCATGATGCTCAACATGGGACAGTGGCTCAGTCTCCCCTTCATCGTGTTGGGTGTCTATATGATCTGGCGTGGATTTTCACACCCCGCAAACACGATAACCCCTAAAAAGGCAAAATAATGAATCCGAACCCCATGGTTGACGAGGTCAACAAGATCGTCTATAATTTGTTGGTCGCCGAACACGCACTCTCGATCCCTTCGGTGGGGTCGTTGCGCGTGGAGCGCCAACCTGCCAAGCGTATCTCCAAGTCGCGTATCGTACCTCCCTACTACACCGTTGTTTACACTTCGCAGACGGTGGGGATCTTGCTGCCCGACGCTATTGCTGCCGCCGCTGGTTGCGATGCAGCAGCAGCGCAAGATGCTTGCTATCGTTGGTTGTCGCACGTGCGGCAGGGCGAAGTTTTGGTCATTGACAGGGTGGGGGTGCTGCGGCAAAAAAGTTTTGCTGTGGAGGCTTCGTTCGATAAAATCCTCAACCCGCAAGGGCATAAACCGATGACCATTCGTACGACCGAGAACCATTGGGTGCTGTGGATCCTTTCGGTCACCGCCATTGTCTGTGGCGTGAGTGTCTGTGGCTGGATCGGCTACGATCACCTCTCAAATTCAGGCTTTTTCGAGGAGGGAGAACCTGAGATTGAAGTAGTGCAACGAGTTGAACCTCGTGTAGTTGAGACGGTCGATTCGTTGGCTGTCGTTGCACAAGATACCCTCACTCCTGCTGCCCCCGTGGTGGCTCCCGCTCCCGTTGTTTCTGTCGCGACGTTGGATGCGCAGCCGCTGATCAAGGGGCATAGCTACGCTGTGTTGGGGGTGTATAGTACCGAGAAAAATGCGCAATATGCGGCGCGCGAGGCACTCAAAACCGATGCTTCGCTGAGCTGTGGAGTCTATACGTTTGGCGCTAAATATTTGGTGTCGATCTACGCATCGGATGATGCGGCGGCGTGCGAGGCTTTTGCGCAACGACAATGCGATAACTTCCCCGATGTGTGGTGTCATAAATCGAGATAAATGTCTGTTGCAGAGCTGATAACAAAGACGATAAATCTCTTTTATATTCGTCCCGTGGCACACTTTGTGCCGCGCCAACTGTTTCTTTATGCAGCCTGTGGAGGGCTGACCTTGGCGCTCGATATTATGTGGTACGCCCTGTTTTATAACTTTGTCTTCGACCGCGTGAATCTCGACCTTGGGTGGCTGGTCATCTCGCCGCATATCGCTGCCATGTTACTCGTCTTCCCCGTCACCTTTTTCAATGGTTTTTGGCTCAATAGCCACGTGGCATTCCGCACCTCGTCGCCTTTGGCAACGCGTACGCAGTTAGTGCGTTATGCCCTCTCGGTGGTGGGATCGATTGTGTTGACCTATGGATGTATCAAATTCTTCGTCGAGATTTGCCAAATCTGGCCTACCCCCGCGAAAATTCTCACCAATGTCATCACCGTCACTTACAGCTTTTTGGCGGCTAAATTCTTCACTTTCCGTTCGACAGGAGCGCGCTAATTTGCTTATTTTATGCGTCGCTGGATGATCTCCCAACTGGGCGTAGAGAGGAAACTCTCTTCCATGTGATCGATCATCTTCACAAATTTGATGTAGGGGACGGCAAACGACAACAGGTTGTTCTTCACGCACTTGCGTGCTGAGGGGTCGAACATCCCGATGATGGCGCGTGCCGTTCCCGCTGTTTGCTCGCGATAGGTTAGGTAGAAAATCGAGGTGCAGCCCGCGCCGAATGGTGCGATCACAGCATCGGGGCGTCCGTCGCCGAATCCCGCTAAGGTGAAAAGTCCCGACAGCACGTCGGGTTCAGCGAAGAAAATCACTCCGTCGGGTTGATCTTCTGCGCAGAGCTGATCCCATCGTTTGACAATCAACTTGCGTCCGCGAATGGGTAGCACAGCGAGCGAGTTGATCCATTCTGTGACCATTTCGGGCGTTTGGCGATAGCGCTCGCCGTTGCCTGCGGCGTTGTGTGCGATAAATTCGGCAAAGCCGGGGAACATACCCTCACGAAAACTCAGGTAGCGTCCTGCCCCGCGGCAACTGATTGATTCGGGCGTGAGACAAAGGGTGCGCCCATTGCGCGCCTTGATGAGCTGCCCGATCAGACAACGATGTCCCGCAAATGCGGGTTCGGGTTGCTCGCAGCGTGTGTCGTCCACATATTCGAATGTTAGCGGCAGCTCTGCATGGTTGAAATAACGCCGCCACAGCGTGGTGAAGCGATCTCGTAAAAGCTGTTCCATACTATCTTTTTTCTTTGAGTTTTTGCAATTCGTACATCCGATCGCGAAAGCGTGCGGCAGCCAAAAAATCCAGCGACTTGGCTGCACGCTCCATATCCTCTTTTGCCTTGGTAATCAACGCATCAACATTCTCACTGGCAGAATAACTCTTCTCCACATCGGCTGCCAAAGGTAGGCAGTAGTGGTCGATCTCGGTGCGGTAGACGTTCATGTCGACCTCCGCCGTGTTGACCTTGCTCGACAGCAGGGCGCTACGTCCTGTGCCGCTGCGCTGTGCTTGGCGCGGCAACATCTCGTGTTCGATGTTGTAGCGCACCTGCTTCTCGCGGCGGCGGTTGCTCTGCTCAATGGCGTAGAGCATCGAGTCGGTGCAGCGGTCGCCATAGAGGATCACATTGCCCTGTGAGTGGCGTGCCGCACGACCTGCTATCTGGGTGATCGAGCGCACGTTACGCAAAAATCCCTCTTTGTCGGCGTCGAGGATCGCCACCAGCGCCACTTCGGGCAGATCAAGCCCCTCGCGCAGCAGGTTGACCCCCACCAACACGTCGAACATCCCCGCGCGCAGATCTTCGAGGATCTGAATGCGGTCGAGTGTGTCGACGTCCGAGTGGATGTAGCGGTTGCGAATACCCACGCGGTCGAAATATTTCGACAGCTCCTCCGCCATGCGCTTGGTGATGGTCGTTACGAGGATTTTATCGTTGTTTTTCACCCGTTTATCAATCTCCTCGATCAGATCGTCGATCTGGTTGAGGGTCACGCGTACCTCAAGGGGTGGGTCGACCAACCCCGTGGGGCGTATGAGTTGCTCGACGATCACCCCCTCGCTTTTCATCAGCTCGTAATCGGCGGGTGTGGCACTCACATAGATCGACGTACCTTGCAGCTGCTCAAACTCTTCGAAGCGCAGCGGGCGGTTGTCCTTGGCGGCAGGTAGGCGAAATCCGTACTCCACCAAATTTTCTTTTCGCGCGCGGTCGCCGCCAAACATGGCGTGTACCTGAGGCAGTGTGACGTGGCTCTCGTCGACCACCAGAAGGTAGTCTTTTGGAAAAAAATCGAGCAGGCAGAAGGGGCGTGTTCCCTCTGGACGCCCGTCGAAATAGCGCGAATAATTCTCGATGCCGGGGCAGTAGCCCAGCTCTTTGATCATCTCCAAATCGTACTCCACGCGTTGTTTCAGGCGCTGTGCTTCGGGTTCACGTCCCTCGCGTTCGAAGTAGGCAATTTGCTTGCCCATATCGAGATAGATCTGCTGTACGGCGCTGTTGATGCGTTCACGCGTGGTGACAAACAGCCGCGCAGGGTAGAGCGTGAGGGTGTCGAGAATTTGCAGTCGCTGACCTGTCACGGGGTCGATGCTCCAGATCGCCTCCACCTCGTTGTCGAAGAACATCACGCGGAAACATTGGTTGCCGAACTCACCGAATGCCGCCATGATGTCGATCGTGTCGCCACTCACGCGAAAGGTTGCGGGAGCCAAGTCGCGCTCGGTGCGGGTGTAGAGTGCCTCGACCAATTTGTAGAGAAAGTGTTTGTAGCTCACCACTTGTCCCACCTTGATGTTGATCGCTGTGGCGTGAAAATCAGCGGGATTGCCGCAACCATAGAGACACGAGACACTCGACACCACGATCACATCGCGGCGTCCCGATAGTAGCGTCGACGAGGTGCTAAGCCGCATCTTTTCAATCTCGGCATTGATAGCCAAGTCCTTTTCTATATAGGTATCCGTCGAGGGCAGGTAGGCCTCTGGCTGGTAGTAATCGTAGTAGGAGACGAAATATTCGACGGCATTTTCGGGAAAGAAATTCTTAAATTCGCCGTATAGTTGTGCCGCGAGGGTCTTGTTGTGGCTCAGTACCAGCGTCGGACGATTCAGCTCGGCAATCACGTTTGCCACGGTGAAAGTCTTGCCCGAACCTGTGACACCCAATAGCGTGTTGTGCTTCGATCCGTGCGCAATGGCGCTCTCCAGCTGAGCGATCGCTTCGGGCTGATCGCCCATGGGGGCATAGTCTGATACAAGTTTGAAATCCATTTTACAAAGGTATAAATAATTCCGCACACAATATTCAACCGTTTCTGAATTTTCCCTACCTTTGCAGCTATGATTGACAGGGAGACAGTAGACCGTATTTACGCCGCGGCGAATATCGTGGAGATTATCGGCGAATACGTCACACTCAAACGAAAGGGTGTGAACTATCAGGCGTGCTGTCCCTTTCACAACGAGAAAACGCCGTCGTTTGTTGTTTCGCCGTCGAAGGGATTGTTCAAGTGTTTCGGCTGTGGCAAGGGCGGCAACGCTGTGACCTTCATCATGGAACATGAGGTGGTGAGCTATCCCGATGCCCTGAAAATGGTCGCCAAACGCTATGGCATCGAGGTCAAAGAGAAGGAGATGACCGAGGACGAGGCGCGCCACAACGACGATCGCGAGAGTATGTTTGCCCTCAACAGCTGGGCGGCGGAGTACTTCACCTCATACATGCTGCACGAAAGCGAGGGAATGAGCGTTGGAATGTCCTACTTCCGTCAAAAACGCGGCATGACCGACGCCACAATCAAAAAATTTGGACTCGGATTCTGCCCCGCAAAGGGCGATCGAATGTCGAAAGATGCGCTGGCTGCGGGGTACAAAGAGGCGTTCCTGCTCTCGACAGGGCTGGCACTCAAGCGCGAGAGCGACGGCTCGCTCTACGACCGTTTTCGCGATCGGGTGATGTTCCCCGTCCACAATATTTCGGGTCGTATTGTTGCCTTTGGCGGTCGCACGTTGCGCACCGATAAAAATGTTGCTAAGTACCAGAACTCGCCTGAGAGCGAGATATATAGCAAGAAACGAGAGCTTTACGGTCTCTATTTTGCGAAAAAAGCCATTCAGCAACAAGATTGCGCCATATTGGTCGAGGGCTATTTCGATGTGATCTCGATGCACCAAGCGGGGGTTGAAAATGTGGTCGCCTCGTCGGGTACGTCGCTCACCACCGAACAGATTCGCCTGCTGAACCGCTTCACGAAGAACATCACGGTGATCTACGACGGTGACTCGGCGGGCATTCATGCCGCCATTCGCGGTATCGACATGATCCTTGCCGAGGGGATGAACGTGCGGGTGGTGCTGCTGCCCGCCGAGGACGATCCCGACACCTTCGCGCGTCGACTTGGTGCTGCGGGGGTGCAGGAGTACATCCGCGCTCACGAGGAGGATTTCCTGACTTTCAAGGCGAAGTTGCTGTTGGGCGATGCGCAGGGCGACCCCATCAAAAAGGCGGCGCTTATTGGCGAAATGGTGCAGTCGATCACCCAGATCCCCGACCCGATTCAACGCTCGGTCTTTATCCAAGAGTGTGCGCGAACCATGGGGATTGACGAGCAGATTTTGGTCTCGGAGGTGGCGCGCAAACGACTCAACACCACGGGAGACCGCGAGACCGACGACTTTGTGCGGCGGCAGACCGCGCAGCGACGCGTGGATGTGGCTGACGTGCAGCCCGTACAGGATCTCACTCAGCAGTTGAAGGCTGGCAGCAGCCCCAAGGCACTCGAACGCGAATTGGTGAAATACCTGCTCAAACATGGGCATTGCAACTTTGAATTCAAAGAGGGGCGCAACATGGTGCTGTGCAACGTGGCGGAGGTGATATTCAATGAGTTGGATACAGATAGTCTGACTTTTGGCGATCGTTTGTGCAACGAGATACTCACCACCTACCGCGCTCAATGGCAGATACTTGGAACGGGAGAAGAGGTTCCTGTGCATCATTTTCTGAACCACCCCGATCCTGAGGTGTGCAACATGGCGGTCGACATCCTCACCTCCGACGACAATTACATCGCCAGTGATTTGTGGCGACGCAAGGATGTTCATATCGAGAGTGAGGCTGAGATGCTGGCGATCGGTGTTCCGAAGTCGGTGATGCTCTACAAATCGAAGGTGATCGAGGAGTATGTCCGCGACCTGCAAGCCAAGTTGAACGATGAGAATCTGACGGATGAACAGATGAAAGAGATTATGCAACGTCTCGGAAGTTTCAACCGTGCGAAGGTGACCATAGCACGAAAACTGCAACGACTGATTTTATAGAAAAAGGGGCGGGTTTCGGGTCATACGCATAGTGCTATGCATACCGTGTGCAAACAGAAAATAAACAGAAAGATGTGTAAAACATATCAAAGATAAAAGAATTAGTTACCTTCACCGATTCCCACCCCTATGATGAAATAGGACAAGAACTATACCGTTTGTGAATATTTATGGCAGAACAGAAAAATATTAGTATCCGCAATAAGCGCGCGACCTTCGATTACGAGATCATCGAGGAGTATGTGGCGGGCGTGGTGTTGTTCGGCACGGAGATCAAATCCATCCGTGCGGGCAAGGTCTCGCTCACCGACTCTTTTTGCTATTTCGAGCGAAATGAGCTGTGGATCAGAGGGGTGAATATCGCCGAATATGCGTGGGGTTCGTGCAACAACCACGTGCCGCGCCGTGATCGCAAATTGCTGCTCACGCAGCGCGAGCTGACCAAATTGCAACGTGCCGCGCAGGACAAGGGACTCACGATCGTGGGGCTGAAACTTTTCCTCAACGAGCGTGGATTGGCGAAGATCGTCGTCGGTTTGGCGCGTGGACGCAAGAGTTTCGATAAGCGCGAGTACCTCAAGGAGAACGACGCGAAGCGCGAAATGGACAAAGTAATGAAAAATCATCGATAAAGATATGAGTCTGATTTTATGTATTGAAACTGGCACCGACATTTGCTCGGTCGGCATTGCAAAAGACGGTGAGCTAATCTCGCTGCGCGAGAGCGACGAGGGACGCGACCACGCCAAAAAAGTGGGCGTTTTTGTGGACGAGATGCTCAAAGAACTCGACCTTGCACCCTGCGACCTCGACGCCGTGGCGGTGAGTAAAGGCCCCGGATCGTACACAGGGTTGCGAATTGGGGTCTCATTTGCCAAAGGGTTGTGCTATGGCATTCAGAAGCCACTGGTGGCAATTGGATCACTCAATGCGCTGACCGAAGTGGCGCGCGAAGATTACGAGGCGGGCATCATCGCTGTGGAGAATTGGGGGCAGGCATCACTCTGTCCGATGATCGACGCGCGACGCATGGAGGTGTATACCCAACTATTTGATGCTGAGGGCGTGCCGCAGACGAAGGTTGCTGCGGAAGTGGTCGATGCCGAGAGTTTTACCGCTGTCCGACATAAAACCGATTGCCCGTTTGTGATCTTTGGCAGTGGAGCGCAAAAGTGTGCTGAGTTGTTGCCCGATGCGATTTTCGTCGAAATATCTCCTTCGGCGCGCGGCTTAGCTCGATTGGCGCAGCAGGCTCTGGATGAGGGGCATACAGAAGATATTGCCTACTTCGAACCGCTCTATTTGAAAGATTTTGTGATTATACAGTCTCAAAAGAAATTCTTTTAATCGATATAGCATGAAACGTCTTTTGACGCTCTGCATCGCGCTGCTCATTGGCTGCGCGGTTGCAGCGCAACAGCCTACCTATCAATTTGATCGTCAGATCGCTTACCGAGCTTCCGACGATGCCTATGTGCGGCAAATGTGCTGCGTGGATGTCGCCTATCCTGCGGATGCGGTGTCGGCGCCAGTCATCGTCTGGTTTCATGGCGGCGGGCTGACGGGTGGCGAGCGCGACCTTCCTAAACAACTGCTTGAGAGTGGTTGCGTGGTGGTGGGTGTGGGGTATCGGCTATCGCCAAAAGCAACTGTCTCTGAGATTATTGACGATGCCGCGGCGGCAGTGGCGTGGACGTTTGATCATGCGCAAAAATATGGCGGAGACCCTGCGCGCATCTACCTTGCGGGACACTCCGCGGGAGGCTACTTGGTCAACATGATCGGATTGAATCGTGCCTATTTGGCGCGCTACGACCGTTCGCCCGATTTGTTGGCGGCGATTGTCCCCTTCAGTGGACAGGTCATCACCCATTTCGAACAACGACGCACGTTGGGAATGGCGCCTCTGCAACCCCTTGTCGACTCGCTTGCTCCGCTCTATCACGTTCGGGGTGATGCTCCGCCGATGCTGCTGCTTTCGGGCGATCGCGAGTTGGAGCTTTATGGGCGTTACGAGGAGACTGCCTACTTTTGGCGTATGCTGAAACTCGCAGGGCATAAAGATGTTATCCTCTATGAATTGGACGGTTTTGACCATGGTGCTATGTGTCAACCCGGCTACCAGTTGTTGGTGAAATATATTAAAAACCGCGAAAAACGATGAGAAAATTGCTCTTTTTTTCTTGGATTTTTGCTCTTTGTCTGTCGCTTAGTACAGCGGTATACGGCATCGAACGAAACGATATTCTGAACAATCCGCTCCCCGAATCGCCCGATACGCTTCGGATTTTAGGCGTGGGTAATAGTTTTACGGACGACGGAATGATGTATCTTCCTGATTTGCTGCGCGCTGCTGGCATCGAAAATGTGGTTTTGGCACGTCTCTATTTCCCCGGTTGCTCGCTTGAGCAGCATTGCCATTTTGAGGAGGAGCAGGCGAAAAAATACATCTATTATAAGTCGACGGCAAATGCGTGGACGACCGTCAGCGAGCAGGCGACGCTGCGCGAGGCGCTGCTGGATGAGCGCTGGGATGTGGTGGTCGTGCAGCAGGCATCGCATTTTTCGGGTCAATATGCTACCTATACGCCATGGCTCAATAAACTGATTGACATTATTTTAGACTATAATACGAATCCGCATTTGTCTCTTGCTTGGCAGATGACGTGGGCGTACTCCACAGACGCTACGCATGACGGATTTGCCCGTTATGGATGCAGCCAGCAGCAGATGTACGATGCGATTGCCGATGCAACCCAGCAGATGCAGGCGAAGGAGGGGATCAAGGTGTTGATTCCTTCGGGCGTGGCGATCCAAAATGCGCGTAAGATGCACATTGTGAGTCAGAGAGATATGACCCGTGATGGCTATCATCTCGATCTGGGCGTGGGGCGTTACACGGCAGCTTGCACGTGGTTCGAGGCGTTGATCGCTCCGACTTTAGGTGTTTCGGTGCGCGGCAATGCGTTCCGCATTCCGTGTGCTGCGATCGAAACTACGCCCGTGACAGATGCCAATGCGCGAAGATGTCAACGTGCTGCGGTGAAGGCTGTTAAGTGATGATTTGAGCTACTCTTCGTCGAGATGCTCGGTCAGTTCGATGGTCTTGGCAGAGTGCTGTTTTTTGGTCGGTAAACCTAATTTACGCAGCCGTTCGCCCGAGCGAATGATGTTGTCGTTGCCTGTGCAGAGCCGTTTGTAGGCATCGGTGTAGGCATCGCGCGCCTTGTCGAGCGAGGTGCCAACGTTGTCGAGTGAGGCGGTGAAGGCGACCAACTGCTCATAGAGCTTGGTGCCGTAGGTGACAATTTCGCTGGTATTTTTATTCTGCGCGTTGCGCTTCCACAGGTCGTCGACCAACTTCAGCAGTGCAAATAGATTGGTGGGCGAGGAGATGATGACCTTCTTGTCGTAGGCATCGTTCCAGATCGTGGCGTCGCTTTGCAGGGCGGCGAGAAAGGCGGGTTCATTGGGGATAAACATAATCACAAAATCGGGTGAATCGAGCAGCCGTTGGTACTCTTTTCGCCCCAATTCGGTGACGTGCTGGCGTACCGATGCTACGTGTGCTGCGAGGTATTGTGCGCGCTCCACCTCGCTTTCGGCGGCGGTGTAACCCACAAAGGCAGTGAGCGATACCTTCGAGTCGACGACGATCTGCTTCTCTTCGGGCAGGCGGATAATCACGTCGGGACGCAGGTTGTTTCCCTCGGCATCTTTCAAATTTTGCTGCGTTGTATATTGGATGCCCTTCACCAAATTCGAACTGTCGAGAATCGTCTCCAAAATCATCTCGCCCCAATCTCCCTGCACCTTCGAATTTCCCTTCAGCGCACTGGTCAAATTGGCGGTTTCGGTGGTGATTTTGCGGTTGAGCGTCATGAGGTTTTCCAGCTCATTGCGTAGCGCACCGTGCTGCTCGCTCTCGGTCGAGTAGATCTTCTCGACGCGTTCGCGAAACGAGGTAATGTTCTCCTTGAAAGGCTTCAGAAGCACGTCTAACGCCTCTTTGTTGGTCTCGCGGAAGTTGCGCGATTGCTCGCCAAAGATGTCGCTGGCGATGTTCTTGAACTGCGCTCGCATTAGTTCGTCGCTCTTTTCGCGCTCCGCTTTTTCGGTTGCCATGCGGCTTTCGATGGCATTCAATTTGGTGCGTGCCTCGGCCTCGGCAACTTGTGCTGCGGTGCGTGCTTCGCTCAGCGTGCGTAGTTCGGCGTCGGCGACTGCTTTTTCGGCTTGCAGGCGCGCGGTGTCACGCCGTAGCGACAAGGTGTAGGCTGCCAGCACGACGCAAAGCAATGCCAATAGAAGGAGTAGGATGATTAATGCAATATTCATAGTTCAAAGATACAAATTTTCTTTTGTTGTCTCGATTTGGCGTCTCTTTTGTTTGTGAAAAAAATATTGTGGTTTTGTGCGAGATGCGTTTTGAGCAGTGTGTGGGGCTTTTTGAGGTTTTTTTATATAGGTTTTGGTGGAGTGTTTCTCGATAGGCTGTGGATGAATGAGCCAAAGATCGTTGAGCCGAATATTCATCGGTCGAACGAATGGATTCGAAAAAATTGGAGTGTTTTTTGCATAACTCCTAAAAAATGAAACGATCATGATGAAAATTTTTTCTCAAATTGTGTTGTGCGCGGCGTTGGTGTCGGGTGCAACAAACCTTGCGGCACAAACGCAAACATCCACTCAGTCTCCCACACAAATGCAGTCGCGGCAACCTCAAAAACGCAATGTGACGCGTCTGGATAAAGATTATTTTATCCATGGGCGTTTTGCGGGCAAGACGATCCTCGTGACGGGCGGTGCGCGCGGCATCGGTAAATGGACGGCGGTGCGTGCCGTAAAGGAGGGTGCTAATGTGGTGATTATGGATTGGCTCGATGAGCTGGGACGTGCCGTGACCGACTCGATAAACCGTGCTTGCGGTGGCGGTGGCGGGCAGGCGATCTTCGTCTTTGGGAACATCCAAGAGACCCCCGATTGCGAGCGCATGGTGCGCGCGGCGGTTGAGCGCTTTGGGAGGATCGACTACGCCTGCCTCAATGCAGGGGTTATGGACGGCGCCTTTTCGGGAACGCCCTTTCGCTTCGATGCGCAGCAGCGTAAATTGTTGCCCGCTGTGGTTACCGAGGCGACGGACGAATATTGGGAGAATGTTTTCCGCACCAATGCCATGGGTACGTTCAAGTCGTTGCGTGCTACTTTACAGCAGATGCTTCGCCAGAACAACGGTGGTGCGATTGTCATGGTCGCCTCGATTGCGGGTATGACGGGACTGGCGGGAAACCCCGCCTATGTGGCGAGCAAGCACGCCGTCAATGGACTGATGCGGAATGCGGCGATCGACTATGCCCCCTACGGCATCCGTGTGAATTCGGTGAACATGGCAGAGACGCAAACGCCTATGGTTGAGCGCGCTCAGGAGTTTGTGAAGGCTGAGGTGAAGGAGGGTGCAGGCATGGGCATGGGGGCGATCAAGACGATGAGCTTGCTGAAATATTGCGACTCGGAGCATCGGGGTTCGTTCCCGTGGGAGCAGGCGTCGAATATCCTCTACCTGCTTTCGGACGAGGCTTCGGCGGTCACTGGTACGGTCATGGCGACCGACGGTGGTTGGACCGATTTTTAGTAGTGCGGTGTCAGCCGCGCAAGGATCGTTTATTTCGAAACTTTCATGGGTATGAAAAAACTCCTCTTAATGGTTGTGGCGTTGGCGTTTGCCGCCCTTGCCATGGCGCAGACGAACAACCCCGTCTCGCTCTACGAGGGGGCAATCGTGCAGTCGGTGGAGTTTGACTATGCGAATCTTTCGTCAGACACGACCTTGATGAATGCCTATGCGAAGGTGGTGGAGTCGGAGTTTCGGATCACCCCTCTGAGCCAGTTCAATAGCTTTTTAGCCTCGTATTACCTCTCGAAGTTGAACCTGCTGCCCTTTGTCGATCGAGCGACGATGAACGTGGCGCCGACCGCGCAAAATGAGGTTGTGGTTGTCGTCAGCGTCGCTTTTTTGAAAGCGGAAGTAGCTGAAAAACAGCGTCATGTGACCTCACTTCCTGTGTTGTATAGCTCCGATCGAACCTTCTTGACGCTCAAAGTGGCGGCATCGGAAATGGCGTATAGCAATCTGGATGCGTGGTTTGCGCAGCCGGAGGTGATGACCGAGGGCAATCCGTTGGCAGATCAACCTGTGGGAGAGGGATATACGGCGTGGGTCGAGGGGTTTGGCAGCGCGGGCGTCTATGGCATCGTGAAGGTCATTCCTCGGATGAATCTACATATTTATGGAGGTGCAAATTACCTCGTGGCGTTTTCGGCAGGCAACGAACTTTTCACGCGCAAGGCGCGAATCAGTGGGGCAGTGGAGGAGGCTTTTGTGGGGCTGATAGGGGGTGGGCATACGGCGCAAGGGCATATATATAAGTATAATGCAACCTATGGACGCAAGCAATTTACGCTGGGCGACGGCTGGTTGATTGTCAACACCTCGATGAATGGGGACGACCGCGCCGCATTGCAGCTCAATCCGCGCTGGGCGGGCAAGAGTTTATTGCAAGCTGGGGTGGTTTGGAATCGAATTTTTGTGCAGCTATTTCGATTGAAGCCCAACGAATTGGATATTCTCAATAGTCGTACCGTACTCAATGGCGCGAATGTGGAGCTGCGCAATCGCAAAAATGGATTGTTGAGCTTGACATTTCTGCAAGTCCCCAAATCTGCTTTTCGCTATTTCATGCCCGATGGGTCGACCCATACGCGCCAAGGATTGCAGGTCTATGCACTCCGTGTGGCACAGACGACGGGGCAGAGTGGTGGGCTATTTTTCAAGTCGGAGATTGGCTATCAGCGCAATACGAATTTTCCGATGAGCGCTTGGGCGGGTTATGGTGAGGTGGGGTGGAATTTCAAAACCACGCGCACAGCCCCTGCCGTGAGCTATCGTTTCGCCTACTTTGGCGGTGACGATCCCGACAGCCGTGGCTATAATCGGTGGGATGCCCTCTATACGGGCGGCAATGGCGAACAGTGGGTGCAAGGCTCGAATATGTATAAAGTTGTGCAAAATAGCAACGAAATCAGCCACCGTCTGCAAGGGGTTTTCACGCCACTACCGAAGGTGCAAATGGTGGGGCAGATCTGGTTGTTTTATGCCGCACAGAAGAATAATATTGGCGGAAATCCCGCCCTCACAACACTTCAATCGCGCCACTATGGCTCGGAGTACAACTTGACCGTCAAGTATTTTCACTCCAAAAATTGGTACTTTCATCTCAACACCGCTTACACCCTTGCTGGACGTGCCGTGCGGGTCAATGTTCCACATACGCGATCGTGGTTTTGCCTCTCATTTTTTGCCCGATATTCGTTCTGACTCCTCGAAAAACAGAAAATCCCCCGCGTGGAAAGCAGTCCACGCGAGGGATTTGTTCGGGCTTATACTAATCTCATTCGCGCCAGCCCGCATTCTTATTTTTTACTGGCAAAGCAGGTTGTCGATGCAGAAGTATGAAGGAGCCATTTGGTCTTTGCATACGACCGTGAAGGTGATGCTCGATACCTTGCCAAGTGCTGTCAGATCAACACGTTCCCAGCCTGCTTTCACGTTCTTGCCACTTGCCAGAAGGGTCGTAATTTCGCCTGTCTTTGTGGTGCCGTTGTAGCCCGTGAAGACCACTGCAAAATCGGGTTTTTCGGGTGTTGCAACCGTCTTCGTGAGGTATAAATAGGTGTAGGTTGCGTTCGCCACAGCCACAGAGGAGACCGTCACCGCAGGGTTGAATTTCATCACAGGAACACCCTTGTTGTCGGGAGTGAAGGAGCCGTAGAAGCCCACTGCAAATTGCTTGGTGCCGTCAGCGCCACCCTCGGCGTAGACACTCTTGTCGTTCTTGTAACCCTCTGTCACCTTGTCTGTTTGGCTCGATACAATAAAGCCATTCCATACATCGGAGGTGTGTCCGTAGTCCGAGTAGTAGGTGTAGAGTTGCGCCGCACCACCCTCGTAAGTCTGCTCGTAGAGCGATCCGTAGTAGATGTTCGATTTCATGGGTTTGCCGAGGTAGTCCAGCTCTTCTTGCTCGGTGGCTTTCGCCTTGCCCCACAGGAAATGGTCGGTTCCAAGGTCGGCATTGTCGAAGCCAATTACGTTGTAGTCAGGGGCTACGGGGGTGTTGTCGTCGTCGGAGCAGGCTGCAAAAGCAAAAGCTGCGAAAGTTGCAAAGGCAAAAAATAAAAGTTTTTTCATCGTTTTTGTTTGATATTATAAGTAATTTAATAAAAAAAATCAACTCCCCGAACCCGCGGAATTGAAGCCTGTTTACCTATTATATCTACAAAAACATTTCGACCTACAAGATCTTTTCAGACCTCGGCCGCTCCGTTCTCCGCAGATGCAATCCGTAACTGGCTCTCGTCCGAGAGCGGTAAGGCAGGTCTTCTGACTCGTTCCGAATGCAACGCCTTCCCAATCTAACGATCAGTGGCTAAGAGAGTTGCACCCAACACGGAACTTACAGCAGCGGGAACTGTTGCCGATTTACACGGCATTCCCATTTAATCGCTCGGAGCGTAAACCACACTCTTCAGCGAACCATTACGGTACAAATATATGAATTTTATTTGTATCTTTGCACTATTAATCACAATTAAATTTTGATGGATATGAAACACGCATACGTATTTCCGGGTCAGGGCGCTCAGGCTGTCGGCATGGGTAAAGATCTCTACGACAACGTTCCAGCTGCCAAAGAACTTTTTGAAACGGCGAATGAAATTCTTGGTTTTCGCATTACCGATATCATGTTTGCAGGTACAGCCGAGGAGTTGAAGCAGACGAATGTGACGCAGCCTGCTGTTTTTCTGCATTCGGTGATCATGGCAAAGGCGCTTGATGTGAAGCCCGACGCTACGGCGGGACACTCGTTGGGCGAATTTTCGGCATTGGTGGTGGCGGGTGCGCTCTCGTTCGAGGACGGACTGCGTTTGGTTTCTAAGCGTGCCATGGCGATGCAGGCGGCTTGCGAAAAACAACCCGGAGGCATGGCTGCGATCCTTGGATTGGACGATGCGGTGGTTGAGGAGATTTGTCAATCGATTGACGGTGTGGTGGTTGCCGCCAACTATAACTGCCCCGGACAGCTGGTTATTTCGGGTGCTGAGGTGGCTGTGGATGCAGCTTGCGAGAAGGCGAAGGCTGCTGGTGCGCGTCGTGCATTGCGTTTGCCAGTGGGTGGTGCGTTTCACTCTCCGCTGATGGAACCCGCGAAAAAAGAGTTGGAAAAAGCGATTGCTGAAGCTCCATTCAAGACGCCTATATGCCCTGTCTATCAGAATGTTGATGCCAAACCGCACACCGACCCTGCGCAGATTAAAGCAAACCTGATTGCGCAGCTCACGGCTCCCGTGCGTTGGACTTATATTGCACAGAACATGATTGCCGACGGTGTGACGGAGTTCACGGAACTCGGTCCCGGTAATGTGCTGCAAGGGTTGATCAAAAAGGTGAGTCCTGAAGCGATTGTTGAATCAAAATCGACGCTGTAACAGATAAGCGATTTTTTTATTAAAGCGTGGAATGTGTTTATAATGAGCGTGTTCCACGCTTTATTGTTTGTTGATGTAAAAAATTAATTAAAATTTTCCGATTGTTTGCGTAATTTTTTAATAATCCTTTGTATATTTGCAGCATATTAGATAAAACAGAGAAAAGAATGACATCTCTTACCGAATTTTTCAACAAGCATGAAGACGATACACTCAAGGGTATATCGCACAAAAACAGCATCATCAAACGCAATATCATTGCCTATATGGCGATGAACGGCGAATGCACCCTCTCCGAGTTGACCAAGGAGTTGCATATCAGCGTTCCAACGATCACTAAACTCGTTCAGGAATTGACCGAGGAGAGCATAGTAACCGACCAAGGAAAGGTGGAGACACCGGGTGGACGACGCCCCAATGTCTTTGGTTTGGCAAGTTCAGCGATCTACTTCGCTGGCATCAATGTCGGTCGCGATAACATGACCTTCGTGATTACTGATTTGCAAAATAACATCATCACCGAGAAGGTCGACAATACGTTCGAATTGCTCGATCGCCCATCGTGTTTAGAGCGTATTTGTAGTAATATCGACGAGTTTATCACCAGCAGTGGCATCGATCGTGGCAAGATCCTTGGCATGGGGGTGTGCATGACGGGACGTGTGAATCCAGAGACAGGACGTAGCTATAAGTACTTCACTGCCAACGAACAATCGTTGAGCGAAATCATCGAGGCGAAGACGGGATTACGTGTTTTGCTCGAGAACGACACGCGTGCGCGTTGCTATGCCGAGTACACGGGCGGCAAGTCTAAAGACGAGCATAACGTGATCTACCTTCACTTGGGACGTGGCGTGGCGATCGGTATCGTGATCGACGGTAAACTCTATTATGGCAAGAGCGGTTTTGCGGGCGAATTTGGACATATTCCCTTCTTCGACAACGAGATTATCTGCTCGTGCGGCAAGAAAGGCTGTCTTGAGACGGAGGTTTCGGGCATCGCTTTGGAGGACAAAATGTGCAAACTGATTGACAAAGGGGTCAACACAATTCTGCGCGATCAATACGATCGTCAGGGCAAAACGATCCATATCGACGAGATCATTGCGGCGGCTAAAAACGATGATAACCTCTCTATTGAGTTGATCGAGGAGGCGGGCGAAAAGGTCGGAAAGGCAATTGCATTCCTGATTAATACGTTCAATCCAGAGACTGTTATCGTCGGTGGAAATATCGCAGCAGCAGGTGATTACATCATGTTGCCGCTTAAATCAGCTACCAATAAATACTCGCTCAACTTGGTCTATAAAGACACTAAATTCCGTGTTTCGAAGATGAGCGAAAATGCCAATGCGTGGGGCGTGGCGATGTTAATTCGCAACAAGGTTATCGGCATTTAACGCTTCGCACGGTGAATCTCGAAGGGCGGATATGCAGGCTTCGTGCGGTCGAGCCGCGTGACGTCGAGGTGATGTACGCGTGGGAAAACGACGCAGGATTGTGGGACGTAAGTGGCACGACGACCCCATTTTCGCGCCATATTTTGGAACGTTTTGTCGAGGAGCAGCAGTTTGATATTTTCCAAACACGGCAGGTTCGCATGATGATTGAAACATTGGATTGCGAGGTTGTTGGTGTGGTAGATCTCTTCGAATTTGATCCGCAGAACGACCGAGCGGGAGTTGGAATTTTGATCTGTGGTGCAGCGCAGCGGGGCAAAGGATATGGATTCGATGCGCTTTCCGTTTTGAGCGATTACGGGCGTAATGTCCTCGACCTGCACCAGTTATGGTGCAATGTGGGAGTGGCGAATACTGCCAGCCGCGCGTTGTTCCGAAAGGCAGGATTTACAGAAATAGGGACGAAAAAAGAGTGGCACAAGGGTGCTGCGGGATATTCGGACGAAATGATGATGCAGAAAATATTGTGATTTGCAGTGTTCTTACACTCGAATTATATAAGCCTTCAACTCCTTGTTGAGGGCTTTTTCTTTGCCTTCGAGATAGATGTCCAACAAAGCGTGAAAGTGTGGCGAATGGTTGTGTTGTAGGGTATGACAAAGTTCGTGAGTGATCACATAGTCGCGCAGATGTTCTGGGAGTATCATGAGGAAAATGCTGAGTGACAGATTGTTCGTCGATGTGCAGCAACCCCATTTTGTCCGTGTTGCGCGAATGGTTAGTTTGTTGTAATGCAGTCCAAATTGCTTTGCTATGCGTGCTGTGCGAGCGGGTAGATCGAGCTTTGCGGCGTGCCGCAGCGTCTCGATGCGTGCGCGCTCCTCTTCGGGCGCCAGTTGCGGCAGGGCGGCTGTCCGCTCAGCCATACGGTGCTGTGCTGCCAAAACCCACGTACTTTTTTCCTCCAAAAATGCCAACACCCGCTTTTGAGACACCCCGCATGGATAGCTCAGACGCACTTCACCCGTCGCGCGAACCGAGAGGGTAATGCGGCGTGCGCGCTGCGATTGCGAGAGGATAACAGCGCCCAAAGTGGGGTGTTGAAATTGGGTTTGCATCGGTTTTAGCGTGTCAAGACCGTGTTAACATTTAGTTCGTAATGTGTTGCTGCCGTATCTTTTACGTCGAATTCGATCGACGAAAAAATGATCTTCACCTCCTCATTCGTATAGGTCAGCAGCTTGTCGGCGTTTGCCTCCAATACCTCGTGTGTGGGTATGGTTTGCATATTTGCGCCGATTTTTCGCAGCTGTGTTTCGAGCAGCTCTTTCCCCGAAATGACGAAGGGGGGATGTGCCGCTCCAAAACATATCCGCAGCGTGTCGTTCTGCATATTGTAGCCGATCGCGGTGGTGTCTTGTATGTTTGGTATGTCGGTGTAAAGTGTTGTGTATCCGGTCGTTGAGATCTTCCTGCCCTCCATGGCATAGAGTGCTATGGAGTTTTGTTTATCTGTTACAACGTCCTGATTGCGTGTAGCTTGTGAACGTGTAGCGAGCTGTGCAGGGTGCAGGGCAGGCACAAATGCCAGCGAGCCGAAGCAGACGAAGGCGGCAACGCAGAGATAGAGGTAGCGCCCTGTGCGTTGTGTGAAAAATTGCAACAGGCAGATGCTCATCACAATACCACAGGTCACGAGCCACACACGAGGTTCTGTCCAGCCGTATTCGCCGATGCGACGTGAGACGCCGATCCAAAAAAGTACCGCGGCGGGCAGCGCAAAGAGGCTGAGGTGGTCGAAAAACCAGTTGTAGATACGATGTGTGAGTATTTCTTGCAATGCCTTGACAATCAACGCAAAAGCTGTAAAGCCGAAGACCATGTATGCCACGCCACCTTGCGGTAATGACCACAGCGCGATGATCTTCGCAATGTAGAGATAAAGTATGGATAAATAAATCAATACGGCAGGTGTGACGATGTAATTAAGCAGCACATCGACGAACCGAGTATCGCGAATTTCACTACCCAGCCAGCGCCCAATCAGCATCAAAAACAGCGTGGGAACAAGAAGTGTTTCTGTGAAAATCAGGGCGTATGTAGCTGTTTGTGAAACCCATAAGCCATAAATTCCGAAAATATATGCAGTGGAGTAGAGGATCGCGCAAAAAAGTCCTAAGATGACGTTTGAAAAGAAAAGCGCCACCATAGCCGAGCGTGCATAGATTACGATGTCAGATACAAAGCGGTGGTTATCAGTAGCTTTGCGACTTATGAGTATGGTGAGTGGCGCCAAAATGCAGAGCGTAATTCGGTATGCTTCGCTGTCGACCCACTCCGTCAATCCGCTCCATATAGAGAGCGGAATGATCGGAATCCAGCAGATCCAGTAGAGTTTCCTCCACGTTTTGTGAAGGGTTAATGTATTGACAGATAGCGCTATCATTACAAAAACTGGCGCTAATCCGAGCGTTTCGAGTTGCAGGTAATTCTTCTCTGAGCCATAGACGATCATGAAGCCTATGCATGCATAGACGATGAGTCCAAACTCGATTGGAGAACGACGTAAAGTTTGCATCAATCCGTCGTAAACGAGACGGGCGAAGTGCCGTAACCTCTCCTGTAACATCTTGGTATTTACTCTTTTCCGATGCGTTGACGTACGACTTCGAAGAGCATGACTGCCGCGGCGACCGAGACGTTGAGAGAGGCGATATGTCCGATGAGCGGAATTGCCAGCTCCTCGTCGCAGAGTTTCAGCACCTCTTTGGAAATGCCTACATCTTCAGCCCCCATGACCAGCACGGTGGGTTTGCGGAAGTCGGCGTCGTAGAGTAATTTAGAGCTTTTTTCTGTTGCGCCAACGATCTGAAAACCTTCTTGTTGCAGTGTTTTCAGCGCGTTGCGGATCGAGCCGACACGGCACACGGGAATGGAACTAAGTGCGCCCGCCGAGGCTTTGATTGCGTCGCCATTCACGGGAGCAGAATTCTTAAGCGAAGTGATCAGCCCGTGCGCACCTGCGCACTCTGCCGAGCGGGCGATGCCGCCGAAGTTGCGGACGTCGGTCACACCGTCGAACACGACGATCAGTGGTGTTTCGTCGTCGGGAACGCGTTCCAGAATATCGGTAATTTCGACATATTCGATCGTCGAGACCTGTGCGATAACGCCTTGGTGATTGCTGCTGGTCAAGTGGTTGAGCTTCTCGACAGGCACCTCCTGCACGTGCAGGTGATGACGCATACAGAGGTCGCGCAGCTCGGTCATTAGTTGCCCCTCAGCGCCCTTGCGCATATAAATTCGATCGAGTTGTTTCCCCGCCTGAATTGCCTCCACAACGGGTCGTATACCAAAAATAAGATTATCCATAATTTTTACTTTATTGTGCGTTTTTATATCGCTCTCCGCCATTTTAGAGCGCTTGCTCCTCGACTAATTCGAGTTCGTAGGATGCTTTTTCCCACTCGTGCATCAAGTGGTCGGAACGATCTTTTAGATCGTTGTATGCTTTGTATTCTGTTTCGTTGTAGGCAGTTGCAGCAGCCAAACGTTGGTCGTAGACGGCAATTTGTTTTTCAAGCGCGGCTAAGTCGGACTCGATTGTCTCGATCGCTTTGCGTAGTTTGCGCGTCTGTTTTTCCTGCTCTTTTCTCTGCTCGTAGGTGCATTTGCCAGAGGCTTCGGTGGTCGGAAGAGTTCCGTTTTTTGTGGGGGTGACGACCGCTTTGCGCTCCACTTCGTGCAGCGATTCCAACTTGCGTTTCTCCAAAAAATAGTAGATTCCGCCGAGGTACTCTTTCACGCCGCCGTCACGAAATTCGTAGACTTTTGAGACCATGCCGTCGAGAAATTCGCGGTCGTGCGAGACCACGATTACGGTGCCGTCGTACTTCATGATCGCGTTTTTCAGGATGTCTTTCGAGCGCATATCCATGTGGTTCGTCGGCTCATCGAGTACCAACAAATTGTGAGGTTCGAGCATCAGCGATGCCAGTGCCAAACGCGAGCGTTCGCCTCCCGAAAGCACCTTCACCTTCTTGTCCACATCCTCTCCGCGGAAGAGAAATGAGCCGAGAATATCGCGCAGACGGGTGCGAATATCACCGATCGCCACGTGGTCTAAAGTATCGTAAACGGTGATCTCTCCGTTCATCAGATCCTCTTGATTCTGAGCGTAGTATCCTATGTGAACGTTGGCGCCGATGCGGATCGAACCCTCCGTGGGTTCGAGCAATCCGACGATCATCTTCGCCAGCGTGGTCTTGCCTTCACCGTTGCGTCCTACCAAGGCGATTTTGTCGCCTTTGCCGATTACAAAATTGGCGCCGCTGAAGACGTGTTTTGGACCAAACGACATTCCAACCTCGTTGATTTCCGCGACGATTTGTCCCGATCGAGGTGCGGGTGGAAATTTGATATTGAGGGTTGATAGATCCTCCTCCTCGACCTCCAGTCGATCGAGTTTGTCGAGCTGTTTGATGCGCGACTGTACTTGATTACTTTTGGTGGGTTTGTAGCGAAATTTTTCGATGAATTCCTCCGTTTTGCCGATCAATTTCTGTTGATTTTCGTAGGCGGACATCTGTTGCGCACGCCGTTCAGCGCGCAGAACCATGTATTTCGAGTAGGGAACTTTGTAGTCGTAGATTTTGCCCAGCGACAGTTCGACCGTGCGTGTGGTGACGTTATCCAGAAAAGCGCGGTCGTGCGAGATGAGCAGCACGGCGCCGTTGTAGCTCTTCAAATAATCCTCCAGCCATTGGATCGATTCGATGTCGAGGTGGTTGGTCGGCTCATCCAGCAGGAAGATCGAAGGACGACGTAAGAGCAACTTAGCCAGCTCGATACGCATACGCCACCCGCCCGAAAATTCACTGGTCGGACGGTTAAATTCGTCGCGGTGGAAGCCCAGACCGAGCAATGTTTTCTCGATGTCGGCATCGCGTGTGTCGCCGCCCAAAATATTGTAATGGTCGTTGGCGTCGTTCAATCGGTGTAGAAGTTGCTCGTATTCGGGACTTTCATAGTCGGTGCGAACACCAATTTCGGTGGTCAGGTGGGTGATTTCGGCTTCGAGTTTCAACACCTCGTGAAACGCTTTGGCAGTCTCCTCGACCAACGTGGTGGTGTTGGCAACTTTCATCTGCTGAGGCAGATAGCCTATGGTGCATTCGCCATTGACGGTCACCACGCCCGATGTGGGTTGCAGCTCGCCGATCAACAGACGCAGTAGGGTGGTCTTGCCCGCCCCGTTTTTACCCACCAGACCAATCCGCTCTTTGGGATTTATGAGGAACGATATATCGTCGAAAAGTGTCCAGCCCCCGTAGCTTACGGTGAGGTTATCGAGTGAAATCATGGATCAATTAAGCCTTTAGGATTTTTTCAATTTCGGCAGCGGGATTTTCCGCGCCAAAGACTGCATTACCAGCCACAAGTGCATCTGCACCAGCAGCATAGACAGCATGAGCATTGGCAGCTGACAGTCCGCCGTCGACTTCGATCAGGGTTTGCAGCCCCAATTCGTCGATCATGGCGCGCAGTTGTGTGATTTTTTCGATGGAGGTAGGGATGAATGACTGCCCTCCGAAGCCCGGTTCGACGCTCATAATCAGCACCATGTCGAGCAGCGGCAGCAAGTCGCGCAGCACCTCGACCGAGGTGGCAGGTTTGATTGAAATGCCTGCTTTGGCTCCTGCGGCATGGATCATCTCGATGCATCCCTTGGCGTTGTAAGTGGCTTCGTAGTGGAACGTTACGATGTCAGCACCCGCTTTGACGAAGCGTTCGACGTACTTCTCTGGATCGACGATCATCAGATGCACGTCGAGGCATTTCGAAGTTGCCTTGCGGATAGGTTTCAGCACGGGGAAGCCGAACGAGATATTGGGGACGAAAACACCGTCCATAACGTCGATATGTACCCATTGTGCGGCACTTTTATCGATCATTTGAGTCTCGCGTTCGAGGTGGCCGAAATCGGCCGAAAGCATAGAGGGAGCTATAATTCGCTGCATAGTGATTCTATTTTTCACAAAGGTACGAACAAATCGCAAATAATCGGGACTTTTTTCGAATCAATGTGCAATAGTCATGGTCAACTAACCCCTTGATAAGCTTGGGGATCGCCGAAAAATTCAATTTTGCGTTGCGAAGTACGCTTCTTAGAAGCTGTTTTGAATTTATTAATCTCGTCCTTTTTGGCTCTTTTCGCCCCTGTTTCCGCCCTGTAAATCCTCA